>JBDNHZ010000176.1:0-11315 GCA_041688515.1 Verrucomicrobiota bacterium | reverse complement strand
TCGCCCGCGAGGCGCTGGCCCATTCCCAATGGCTCATGGCCCTCGCAATTCAGCCCGCGCTGCCCCGTCCCATCCGGGAGGTACCCGAGTGTCCGAGCTACGGTGCCGACGACCTGTCCTGCATCGGGCGCCTCGATCCCTCGGGAAAGTTCACGCCTCTCGCATCCGGCGCCCGGCGTGCCCGCATCCGAACAGGCGACCCACCGACCGTGCGCGACACCTCCTGACATGACCATGGAGTCCTGAGGAATCGAACCTTTCGGTGGACTTAGGCCAAGTTCGTTTTTCTATAGCCCTGCGACTCCCCCGCGGCTCCGTCCAACCGCGAAATAAATCGGGCGTCCCATCGCCGCCCGTGATCTACCCCCGTCCTAGCCCAATCGATTCCGCTCAGGTGTTAGGCGTTTCCGGTTCATCTTTGTTTGGGTGGTTTGCTATTTTTATTTTTAGGCTGAACTTTCCGGAGTTCGTAGCGATTCGGAGCGGATTCAAAGCTCTTCGGCGTCTCTTCGGAATCCTCAACTATCGTAGCCAAGGTCAATATCCCGTCCTCAATCTTGAAGAAGGCTCCGACAACTTTTGGAGGTAGCACGCGGGCAACGATTTATGAATGGCCCGCAAGAGTCCATGAGGCATAACACCGCAGGCGGCACTGGCAAGGCGGATCTCGGCGCTGAGGCAGGCAAGGACGAGGAGGCGGAGCGGCCTGTGGCCATGATGCGGGGGGAGGGCGAGAGCGGGGCCCCTGCGGAGAGGCGTCGGGTCCGGTGTCGAATGGAGGGCTTTACACCGAATCCCCAGCTTCGGCTCCTGGACCAGTGTCGCGAGGTGGTTCGCTTCCACCATTTCTCGTATCGAACGGAGGAGACGTACATCCATTGGATCCGCCGCTACATCGTCTTCCGTGGGAAGCGGCATCCCCGGGAGATGGGCAAGGAGAAGATCTATACCCACGTCATGAAGCGTCCCGGGATGGGGTTCGCAGTCCACTCGATGTGGGGTGAGATCCTCGCTTCGGAGAGGAAGCAGCAGGCGAGGACGGCCGCGGTCCCGCGCGGGGCGTGTCGAGATTCGCCCCGCACGGGCGATCTGCGGCGGCCGTGCTTGCCTCGGGGGCCAGGCCTGCGCGAGGTTGAACCCATGATCCGGCGGACGAAGGCAGCTCCCAAGATGACGGCCGTGAAGCGCCGCACTCCATCCGCCGCGAGGACGACGGGGGAATCCATCGCGGTGGTCCTTTCGTCGCCCCCGCAAGTGCCTCCGGTACCGGCCACTCCTTCGATCCCGACTCCGGTTCGGTATCTGGGCAACATTGCCCAGCTTGCCGGGGCGCTTCATCCCGCGCGCGTCCGGTTTCCAGGGAACGCCGCTGGGGCCATTGGGTGGATGGCGCGTCAATTGGGATTTCCGCTTCCGACCTTCGCCGTGGACATCGCCCGCACGGTGCTGGATCCGCGCGGCGGATGGAAGTGGGTGGACGATCGTCCCGGGCTCACCGCGGGGGAGTATGCCGAAGCCGCTCAGCGACTGGCCGATCGCGGGCTGCTGGTAATTGCGGTCCGGACCGACTGGGAGACCTCGGCGCACAGCGTGGCGGTGATCGCCCCGGGAGGAATGGTGGCCGCGGCTCCGACCACGAGAAAGGCCGCGGGAACCCGGGCGCCCCGGCGGATTCGCACGCCCAGCCCGAGAATCGAGGACTTCACCGGGCGGGTGCCGGATGCGAGCACGCCCTTCGTGGCGGAGGATTGGATCTATCGACAAGCGCCGACGTGGCGGCAGGGCACCTAGGCCGGGGAGTTGTTCCCGGCGGCGATGTCCTTGCCGAGAGCGACATAGGGTTGCTGGGCCTCGGCGGTCTTGGCATTGGCTTCAGGAGTGGGCGGAACCACATCGGGGGGCTTGACCTCCGGCATCGCCAACTGGGGTGCAGCCGGTGCTTCGGGAAGCTTCGGGACCTCGGGGATTTCCGGGGCCTTGGGCACTTCAATGGGACCCCCTTTTGCCTCCATGGCGGAGGCAAGCTGGACCGAGCTCGACGTGGCATGCGGAGTCAGCCCGGGAGTGGCCGGGATGGCTCCACCGGGAGTCTCAGACGACCAGGCGGCTCCCTGCGCTGCCCAGGCACCCGGCCCACTGTGGTCGGTGGCGGCAGCGGCAGCGGAGGCCCGCGCCTGGTTGGCTGGGCTTGGATTCTTGGCCCAGTCCTCGGCGGCCTTCATGGCGGTCTTGTCGGCCGGGGTCATCATGGGTTCTACCCGACGGGAGCTCTGGGTTGCGTACCAGACGGAATCACGTTCGGACATGCCGTGGGAAAGTCCCTTGATGGCATCGCCGCTCATGTTGTTCTGTTCGAGGGCGTGGATGTATTCGCTAGAACTCATGCCCGGTTTGACCAGCGCCTGCGCCGCGGGCTGGGGCTTGAACTTGGCCGCCAGATCCGCGGCGCCCGGCGTCGTCAGCTTGGGAAGCGGCGTCACCGGTTTGGCGAAGGTCACGATCGGAGTGCTCATAAAATCAGCCCAATAAGGGAGAGGAATATTGATCCACCGATTTCAGGGGGAGAAGGGTTGAGAAACCAGATCACGCCGGTTTCCAGGCGTCTTCGTCCAGGTCCGGGAAGGTCACCTTGCAATTGCCGGGCTTGAATCCTTCCACCCGGGCCTTGCCCTTGTCGTCGAGGCTTCCCTCCGCCACCGAATCGTCCGACAGGGTGATCCGATAACCCTCGCCCGGAACCGGCTCCCCGTCTTCATCCACCAGTTCCACCTCGATCCAGGCGGTCTTCTCCTTCTTGTCGGCGGCCTTGTCCGCCTCGGATGCCTTGAACGGCTTCATCGACACCGCCCCATACTTGCCGGACTTGGCCTCCTTTTGCTCCACCTTCCCCGGATCGGCGACATCCGCCTCCTCGGGTTCCGCCGGATCGGTGGGTGCCACGGCGCTTCCGGCCCTACCGCTCTTGGGACTTGGCATGAGTTGGGTTCAGTTGTCCGGCTTGATCGAAACCGGTGCTTCCGCAGCGCGCCGAGCCGCCGCCGTGGTTTCTGCGTTGAAATCGCCGAGCGCCACCTTCCGTCCGATCCGCTGTAGCAGGGTGCGCACCTCTTCCGATCCTCCTTCTTCGGCCGGAGGACGCGGGATGCCCTCGGTGGATCGGTACCACTCCTTGGGACGATATTCGAACAGGGTCTCGGCCAGCGCCGCCCGAATCCCGCGCTCGAACCCGGCATCGAAAATCCAGGCTTCCGCCCGCTGGAGGAAGGGAACGGTCCTTCGCAATCCCAGCAGATGCCGATGGATCCAGTCGAGGCGGTTGGGCATCGGATGTTCCGGGTCCTGCAGGATGCGGCCGATGACATCGAGGGCGGGTCCGGAGCCGTTGTGACAAAGGGCTTCGACCGCCAGTTCCACATCGACCGAGCCCGCCTTCGCCCGGGCTTGCAAGAAGCGGAGGGATTCCCCCGCCAATTCCCCCGGGAATCCATGAGCCCGGACGAGAAGTCCGGACCGGGTCTGGTCGTCCGTGAAGAGCTGCAATTGAACCAGATGCCCGAGGGTCGCGATCGCGGCGGGAGTCGTCGGATGAAGTCGGTCGAGGATTCGGGCCAACTGGAGATCCATCGGACGGAGCCGATCGCGAGCCGACGGTGGATCGAGCCGATCGAGGGTGGCGGGCTGGGCGAGGGCGTCGCGCAGGAGTTGGTGATCCTCGGGACGGGGGCTGGCGGCCCAGCCCTGCAATTGCTGCGCGAGGCGGGCATCCTCTGGATTCGCCGGCACAGTTCGACGCGGAGGGGGAGGAGGGGCGCCTTGGGGACTCACCCGGGCAGGCTGGGCAAGGGCTCCCCAGGGCGCAAGGACGGAGGTAGCCAGGAGGGCCTGGAGGACGCCCGCGGTCCCAGGGGGATTCATGGTCCGAACGGGTTCATTCCCCGGGCTTTTCCTCGTCCTCGCCACCGATCTCGGTTTCGGTGGCGCGCACGGCCACTTCGAGGGGAACGGTGAGTGGGAGCTTCTCGCGGGCGAAGCGGCAGATGCGACGCAGGACGACCCGGGATTCGTCGGAGGCACGCAGGCGGGCCGGAGGCTTGGGCTTGGAACAGCTGGGATACCAAGCGGCGCTATAGGTGCAGAGGGCTTCGAGCAGGATCAGCTTGAGGTCCGGGTCGAGAGCGCCTTTGAGCATCCGCTCACTGGCCTTCAGCAGGGGCGTGTCGTTGCGGTACCGCAGCATGCAGTCGCGGATCCAGGCGATCTTGTACTCCCGCTCGTGGGCGGGATCGACGAGTCGGCTCTCCAGAAGCTCCATGGCTTCATCGGTCCCGTTCTCACAGAGCACGTCGATGGTGATGTGACGGTTCTCCGATTCCACCTGGCTCTGCTGGTCCCAGAACTGGATCACCTCCGGGGGCGGCGGCCGATGGTCCACCAGCGAACGGACAAGGAGTTCCTGTCGCAGCCAGTTCTCCCCGACATAATCCCCACCGCGCGCCAGGCCGGACAGGGTCGCCTTCCCGAGGGGACTGGGGTTGTCGTGCAGGGTGCGCAGAACCTTGGCCACGCGGAGCTGCTTCGGTCGGGAGACGTCGTATTCCCGCTCGGTGTTGAGTAGGTATAGAAAGCCGCGCGAGTTCAGCAACCCGAGGAGTTCTTCGTGGTCCGAATTCTGGTCGCTGGCGGCGACCTGGACGGCGGCGGCCGCGATCTCGGGGGGCTCGGTGGCCTCGCGCAGGGCAGTGAGGGGGCTTGGCATGGCGGCGGTTCAGGTACAGGCGGGGTGCCGTCGGATGACGGGTGCCTGGATGAGGTCGATGTCGAGGGCCCGCGGCGCGGCGGCCATGGCGCCGCCGTATCCGTAGGTCATGACGTTTTCGTTCCACGGATGCCCACGCTGGGCACCCGTGGAATCAACGGAATTGATGTCGTCGTTGGACAACGGCGGGTTTGACGCGTCGCCGCTGCCGCGATGATGCAGCCCGAGGACATGCCCCAGTTCATGGGCGAGGTTCACTCCGGCGTTGGGATCCGTCCCCGAGCCGGCGGGATCCCAGGTCCAGTCGGACGGCAGGACGCAGGCATAGAGCCGGGCCATGTCCGGAGCGGTGAAAGTGGCATCGGCAGTGTGACGGCGGGTGACGTAGGTGGCGTCGCCGGAGGCCGGGTTGCCCGGACGATTGCTGGAGGCAAAGGTCGCCATCCGGAGTTTCGCGACCGGATCGGTGTCCGGCGGGATCCCACTGGGAACCACCCAGGAAGAGCTGGGTTTGCCGTCGAGTTCCTCGGTTGCTCCGGTCACGCCCTGGATGTCGGTGGCGGCCGCACGGCCCGTCGCTGTGGAACGGACGATCACCGCGTGAACGACGCCCGGTCGGAAATTGAGTCGGGAGCAGAGGGTTGGAGCGAAGTTGTTGACGTTGACGGTCTGGGTATTGGAAGTGACCGGCACGATAAAGATCCCATCGGGAAGTGCCGTGCCGCCGCCGTCGAGGCGGGTGGCCCTGTTCCAGGTGGTCACCACGTCGTCCGGGATGAAGTCGAGGCCGGCCTGCCAGAAGAGGACGCGGGCCATCAACATCTGGTTCTTGTAGTCCTGCGGCGTGAAGACCACGCGAGAGGCGGCATTGGTGCCGTTGATGAGGTTGATGCGGTACTTGACCTGCTTGATGCGACCAACCCAGGCCCGATAGGTGGCCAACAGGGTCCCCTTGGGCCCATCCCAACGCACTTCGAACTCCGCCATCTGATCGGCTGCGCCATCGCCCGTTCCGATCACCTGAACTTCGAGACCCCGATCGGCACCGACGATCTCGGCGGGACCGGATTTGACCTTCCAGGTGAGGTAGCTGGGATCGAGGTCGCCGGGTTCGAGATAGGTGACGGCGAGCCGTGCCGCCTTGGTGGCGAGATCCGCATCCAACGTGTTGAGGATGGGGATCACCGAGGGATTGCAGGTGGCGTTGAGCGCCGGGAGCGGCCACAGGATGACCGGTTGGCTTTGCGGAGTGTCGATCCCGGGGGTCAACCCGTTGGCGTTGGCCACGTCCGGACGCGGCGGCAACTGGGACGGTGCCTGCGGGGTTGGAACCACCGGACAGATCTCGACCCGTGGGACGATGGGAGTTCCCCCGACGGTGGTGAAGGCGGAGCTGCCATCGTGCTGACGGCTGACGGCAACCCGAGCCGGGCCCACGAGCGTCGTGGTGGCGATGTGCTCGATCACCTCGAACCGCACTTCGAGGGAGTAATACTGCTTCGACTTCCGGAAGATCCCGATCTTGGTTGCCGGCGACTTCAGATAGACGGTGCGGTTGCGATCGAAGGGAAAGCGGAAGACATAGGAAACCTCGCCGAGCTCTGAGTCCGTGAACACGCCCAGGTCCTTGGCGGAAAAGGTGACCGTGATCTTGTCGGCGGGGTCGGTCAACCGGAGCACACTGACCTCCGTGGTCCATTCATCCGCCGGGAGCGAGAGATAAGATCTATCCCGCGCGACGAACTCATGGTCCGGGTCGCCGACGGCCAAGGAATTGACCGTTGCCTTCAATACCCATTCGCCGTCGCCCCAGAGATCGGCTCCATCCATGACGCCGACGGTGACGAAGGAAATCCTGACTTTCGAGATGGCCATGGAATCGGGAGCCGGGTTGAGCCGGCGGATCAAGAACCGTGCAACTCCTTGAGTTTGTCGCGGGTGGAGTCATCCAACTCCCCGGTGGGCTCCATCGAGTTGTCCTGCTGGAAGCACCGCAGGGCGGAGGAGAGATCCGGGGCGTTCTCCGGTCCGTCCGCGCTGCAAAAGTAACCGAGATTGACCAGACGCTTGCGCACGCCGGTCACTTCTTCGAGCGGATCCATGCCGCCCAGATCCATCTCCAGCACGTATTCCTCCGGCTCGCCCCGATGGAAGATCAGTTTGCCCGTGCGGGCATTGGGAATGATGGGAATGGAAACCTTGCCGTCCCCGTCGGAACTCCCCTCATCCACCACCTGCCCGTCGACCTCGAAGACATAGGGCGCATTGGCCACCGGCTCGAACTCGGTTTCCTCCGGCTTGAACTCGGGATCGGAAAGCTCCGAGGTGCCGTCATCTGCTTCGTCGGTTGGAAGGCTGGGAACGGACAAACCTCCCGCGCCACCCCCACCCCCGGCACCGGCGTCCGCAGCGGGTTTTTCCGGGGGTTTGAGGCGTTGGACGAGAATGTTCACCCGGGCCGGAACCCCCTTGAGCTCGAAGGCATGCTCCTGATCGCTGGCACAGGATTCATCGCCTTCGGTCAGGTCCGGGATATGGACCACATCGCCCTCCATGAGGACATTGGGATCGCTGCGCTGGTCCTTGAGCGCGGCGTTCTCGCCATGGTTCCAGAGCGTCTCCCAGAAGAAGCCATGCTGGAAGGCGATGCTGCTGATGCACTCGCCGGAGGAAGCTGCATGTTCGATGGGCATAGGAGGAGGGCCCGGGGGGGCAAACGTTGGTCACTTCTTGATCCATGCGTCGCGGTCCAGGCTCGGGAAACTGACCTTGCAGGAGCCGGGTTCAAATCCTTCCACCCGGGCTGCTCCCTTTTCATCCAGGGTCCCCGTGGCCGCGGTCTCGCCATCCGGCAGCACAATGCGATAGGCCAGACCCACCACCGGATTGCCGTCCTCATCCAGCATCTTGATGGCGATCCAGCCCTTTGGCTTGTCCTTGTCCTCGCCCGGCTTGCTTTCGGAGGATTTGAAAGGTTTCAGGCTGGCGGCCCCAAACTTGCCCGCTTGGGCTTCCCGTTGCTCGGCCTTGATTTCGTCGACCTTTCCTGGATCGGCGACGTCGGCCTCCAGCGCTTCCACCGGAACTGCGGGTGCCACGGCAGTTCCCGCTTTGCCACTCTTGGGACTGGGCATAAGAAGTTCCCCTTAGTTGATCATCACCATGCCGCCCTTGAGGGTCAGCATGCCGTCCCCCTTGACGGTAGTCATGGGTGACTTGAGCTCGGCCATGGCGCTGGACTGCATGCTCAGCGGTGCCGTGGCCTTGAGATCCATGGTGGCACCGGCCTCGATCTTGATGAGGGCGCTCGACTTGATCGCGATGCCGTCCGGCCCGATGGCGATGGAGGATCCGCCCACCTTGATGGTGATGCTGGACTGACCCTCGATTACGATGTTGTCCGCCTTGAGGAAGTAATCGCTGGTGACCTGCTCGGAGTGGTTGGCCTTGAAGACCTCGATGACGTCGCCCTTCACCGTGAAGGAGTGGCTCCCACCGACTTCCTTGGCCTCCTTGCCCACGATCTTGAGATGCAGGTCCTTGCCGATCTTGATCTTGTTGTCGGCCCCGACGATCTCGTCGCGGTTGTTCTCGATCTTCTCCAACAGATCCTTCTTCACGACCAGATGGCGATTGGCTCCGATCCACTCGAAGCAGTCCTTCTTGACCCGGATATCGTGGTTCCGCTCGGCGTGGAAGAAGAGTTGTTCCTCGCCTTTCTTGTCCTGGAACCGGATCTCGTTGAACCCCCCGCCGCCCTTGCTCGAGTTGGATTTGAAGGTCGAAATGGTCTTCTGATCCGGCAGTGGATAGGGCGGCATCGCCGTCTCGTTGTAGACCCGGCCGGTAACCAAGGGTCGGTCCGGATCCCCTTCCAGAAACTCGACCACCACTTCCTGCCCGATGCGCGGCAACGCCACCCCGCCCCATTTCTTTCCGGCCATCTCGCTGCTCACCCGGATCCAGCAGGATGCAGTCTCGTCCGCCTTGCCGTAGCGATCCCAGTGGAACAGGACCTTGATCCGTCCGTACTTGTCGACCCAGATCTCTTCCCCGCTCTTTCCCACGACAAAGGCCGTCTGCGGCCCGCGGATCACCGGCTTGGCCGTGGCCCGCGCCGGTCGATACTGCCGCTTGGCCAGGGTCGCCGTCAGATCACATTGGAAGGGCGGTTCGCCATCCGCCGCCCCGGTGGAATACTGGGACTGGTCGAAGCGATAGCTGATCCCGGTGATGAGATACTCGACGTTCTGATCGTCCCGCGGATGTCCCGATAGCTCAAACGTGTACCCCGCCGCCAATCCCATGACATCGCCCGATCCCCGCATCAGGTCCTGAGACGACCCCAGTTCCTCCACCCGGATCGATGCGGACTTCTCTCCCGCGTCGAGCGATTCGAAACTGCCGGGGTAGTCATAGATTTCCATCTCTTCCCCGGCCAGGGTCTCGGGGTACGAGGCCGAGGCATCCAGATCCACCCGCGGCTTCTTGAAATTATAGGAACGATGCGAGTACTTGCCCGGCTGCAACTGGCTCTCCGTAAACCATTGCCGCAGACAATCCCATCGATGGTCGCCACGCCCGGCCGGGTGCCATTCTACCTTCTCGAACCCACTGACCGGCGAATGACTGGAGGGCGAATCCGCCAACACCAGGAAATGCCGCGCCTCCTCATGCAGGAAGTAATAGGTGATCCCCTCCTCCTCCATCAGCCGGCTCACGAAATTGAATGCCGTCTCCCGATACTGCACGCAGTACTCCCGCTTGGTGTAGCTGGCCGAGGTCTTGTTCTTGTAATCGGTGAAGCCGGCATCCCGGAAAACCTCCTGGATGATGTCGATGACCGACATCTCCTGGAAGATCCGGCAGTCGCTGGTGCGGGTCAGCAGCCACAACCAGGGAACAATCACCGCCTCGTACCGCGCCCCGTCCGAATCCCCCGGCATCTGGGTGATCTTCGAGATGTAGCCGTGAAAGTACCGCGTCCCCTTCTTGCCCAGATCCAGCCGGATCCCCACCGGCGAGGCGATCAGATCGCCCAGCGCAATCGCCGGATCCCTGCTGCTCAGCTCCGCGTAGAGGGTGAAGGGCCGGGAAAGATGCTCCTCCCCACGGAACCCGCGCAAAACCAGGACGTCATCGGCCAGTTTCGTCTTGATGGCTGCCAGTCGATTGGCCTGGGTCGGGTCCATGAGCTGCGAACGGGTTTGCGGCGGTGATTCAAAACGATGCCCGGGCAACAGATTCCCCGGTTGAACGCATCGTCGGCAAACGGGGATTTAAATGTTGGGGCGACCGTCATCCTTTCCCGCCCCGGCTGCAAGCCTCCAACCTCCCTCAGACCTCCCCGTCGGACGTATCCCTCTCCCACCCGCGCATCCGGCGATCCAACCAGAAAGGCATCAGCGGAACGAAGGAAGCGGCAAACACCAGGACCGCCCGGAAGAACGGCCAGCGGGCCCGCACCAGGACCCGGAGCAACGCGAGGCACAACACCACGAACAACAGTCCGTGCACCGCACCCACCACCCGCACCGCCCATGGCAGCCCGGCCCAGTACTTCAACGGCATGGCGATCCCCAGCAGCACGAGGTACGACACCGCCTCCATCAGCGAAACGATCCTCAGGAAGGAAACTGGATTCTTCAGCATCAGTCCGGCAATGAACCGGGAACCGACCCGGGATTGTCTACTGAAGACCCATTCATCTTCGCATCTTGATGAATTGATTTATGACTTGGCCAGCGTCCCCGCCGGCGTAACCTCAGCCCCATGCAGACTCCGGCCTCCGCCCCAGTCCAGTACACCCGCGGTTCCGAGTTGGTGGATCGTCTCCGCCAGCGGTTGGTCATCATCGACGGTGCCATGGGCACCATGGTGCAACGCTACAAGCTGGGCGAAGCCCAGTACCGCGGCGATCGCTTCAAGGACTGGAAAGGCAAGGATCTCAAGGGCAACAACGAGGTCCTCCTTCTCACCCAACCCCAGATCATCCGCGAGATCCACGCCCAGTACCTCGAGGCCGGTGCCGACCTCATCGAGACCAACACCTTCTCGGCCTCGACCATCGGCCAGCACGATTTCTTCTTCCGTCACCCGGACGGTCGCAAGGATCCCGCCTTCTTCGACGCCGTCATTCACGATCCCTTCCTGGTCGGCCTGGCCCGCGAGATCAACCTCGCCGCCGCCCGCGTCGCCCGTGAGGCCGTCGAGGAGGTCGCGGCCCGCACCGGTCACCGGGGAATCGTTGCGGGAGCCATCGGGCCGATGTCGGTCACGGCGTCGATCTCGCCCGACGTCAACGATCCTGGATTCCGGGCGGTGACCTTTGATCAATTGCGTCACCAGTACCGGGAACAGGTCGAGGCGTTGCTCGACGGCGGGGTGGATGTGCTGCTGGTCGAAACGATCTTCGACACGCTCAATGCCAAGGCGGCGTTGTACGCCATCGACGAAGTCCTGACCGCCCGCAACGAGCGGGTGCCGGTCATGGTGTCCGGGACGATCACCGACAAATCGGGCCGCACGCTGACCGGCCAGACGGTCGAAGCCTTCTGGA
>JBDNHZ010000175.1:0-12602 GCA_041688515.1 Verrucomicrobiota bacterium | reverse complement strand
GCCCGAGCTGCTGATGGGTGCGCTGGGTCTCGTCCGTCGAGAAATCCTGGTTCCGTGCGCGCTCAATATCCCGAGGAGTGGTTTTGTGCCCTTCGATCAGATTCGAATAGTAACAATTCATTTCCCGGACCGAGGCTGCGACTCTCCGCAGCACCTCGGGCGCGTGGACTTGCCCGGTGAGCCGACCCGATGCCGCGAGGATCTCGCAGGTGAGCCGGGAAAGAGCTCCCTTCGCTGCGGATGGCCACAGTGGCTCCATCGAAGCGACTTGAGAGCAGGCGTTCATGCACGGTTTTCCGAAGATGTTTCCGAAAGTCATCTTCTGTCGAAAACATCCGCGTATTCAGCATTTTTCGCAACAGAAGAACCTCAAACCACCGCGTTGCCCGAAGATCTTTCCGAAGCGGTTCCCTGGTCGCTTGGTGACGCCATTGATGTGCGATATCTGCCGTCACCCGAATTGTGTTCACCGCTCGCCAACGGGGCTCCAGTCGCACCATGCGGGTCTCCGCACCGGAACGCCCCCCGCTGCCGCCGCACGCTCCTGAGAAGCGGCCGGGGACGGCCGCGCCCGCGAGGCTTTTCCTAATCCCCTGGGACAGTCGGGGGCCGTTTCAAGATGCGGCCCGACGGACGAAGCCCCCCGACCGACCCCGTCCCACCTCAGCGGGCGAGCGACGCGAGGAACCGTTCCAGGCGGGCCACTTCGTTGCGATCGCGGCGTTCCTTGTAAACGAGGTGCAGGTTGGAGATCACGCGATGCAGGATGCGCCGGGGGCTGATCGGCTGGAGCACGGTGTCTTCGTAGTCCACGGCGAACTGCTTGAGGCGGCGCAGGCAATCGATCCGGGTCATCAGCTTGCCCCCATGAAAGGCGTCGATGTAATGCTCCTCCCTCGGGGTCTGGTAGCGGCAGAGGAAGTGTCCCGGCATCCCGATCCCGGTCACCGGCAGATTCAAACGGCGACAGACGAACAGGTAGATCACACAGAGGGAGATCGGGATTCCGAGCCGCCGGTCCATGACCAGGTTGAGGTAGGTGTTGGCCGGATCGTAGTACTGCTGTTCGTTGCCCTTGAATCCCAGTTCGGTGAACAGGAGGTGGTTGATCCGTCCGAGGATGTCCGCGCCGGTGGCGGATCCGGCCATTTCATCGGCGAGCCGGCCCGCCCATTCATCCAATTGCGCCCGGTACGCCGTCACCGGTGCCTCCGGATACTTGGTGCGAACGAACCGCCAGAGTCCCTCTTCGAGGTCGAGATTCTCGCCGTGATGCCCGAGGAAACTGAGAAAGGCTGACTCGGCCTCGGCGGAACCAAAATGGTCGAGAATCTCCTGAACCCGACGGCGGGCGATGGGATCGGCGTGCAACCGATGATGTCCGAGCCAGCTCAGGGTCTCGGAACCGCCCCCGATCAACTGCGCCCGGATCTGACCCGACACAGCCGGATCATCGTCGGCCAGAAGGGTCAGCAGGGCGGACTGGCGCGCGGCACTCGGTGCCGAAGCCGTCCCGGAGCTCTCGATCGGGTTCATGCGCTCTTGAGTTCGCTGTCTCAGGCCGAGTTGGAAGCGGCCCATGAAATCTGACCATGCCTGACGGGGAACCTCACCCTCCATTCAATCGGTTTTCAATGAAGACATTCAGCCCCCCTGCGGGCGGGCTTCACGGTTGTTGCCCTGCCGGGCGTGTGCACACTGGACGGAGCAATGGCCCTGGTCCGGATCCTCATCGACGGTTACAGCCTGATCCATGCGTGGAGGGAGCTGGCCCCGCAGCATGCGCCCCACTCGGCGCAGGCGCGGGAGGCTCTGATCCAGCGGTTGACCCGATACCAGGACCTGACGGGGGTGCCGCTGACGATCTTCTTTGATGGACAGGGAGCGCCCGCGGGGACCCCGAAACTCCCTTCGAGTCCCAAGGTGGAGATCCTTTACTCCAAGGCCGGTCAGACCGCCGACGACATGATTGAGCGAGTCACCTACCGGCTCCGGCCCTATGGGGAGGTTTTGGTGGTGACCAACGACTCGGCGGAACGGGACACGGTGATTGCCATGGGTGGCCACACCCAGAGCTGCGAAGGATTCATCACTTCGGTGAACGGCATTCTGGGAGAGCTGGAAACCGACCTCCGCCGACACAACCTTCGCGAACGCGACCGGTTCCACCGGCGATAGTTCTACTGTTCCGAAGCCGGGATCTCGCGGAGCAACTGGTCCACCGCCAAGGCGTAGCTGTCGTCAGGAACCTGGGCGATGTATTCGCGGATCCGCTGGCGGGCAATGCCCACCCGCCCTTCGAGGGCATTGGCGATGACCACCGTGATGAAGAGACGACGATTCAGCAGGCCCTTCTCGGGTCCGTCTGGCATCCGGGCCAGACCCCGGGTGATCTCTTCGAGGTAGGGAATGGCGTCGGATTCTTCCTTCAAGTCCCCCTTCTTCAAGCGCAGGGCGAATTCGGCGACCACGAGGGGAACGGAGTCCGGGAAGTCTTTGCGGGCCTGAACCACCGTTTCGACGGCGGGCGTGAGTCCCGACCTTTGATCCTGCGCCTTGGCCAGGGTCAACCGGAGCCGGGCCTCGTCCCGGGTCTTCATCCGTTGCCGGAGCAGGCTCTCCATCAGGCCCCAGTCGGGCTCCTTTGCACCCGCAAGCCCGGCAATGACCATCTCGAACGCCGGGCCGCGCGTCGGGTCGAGCCGATAGGCCCGGAGCGCGATCTTCTGCATCTCCGAGGAATTCAGCCCGAGCATCATCCGAAGGATCGCCAACCCCTCGAGTGCCGTCGCAGCGACCCGGGGTTCCGAGGAATCCCCCAACTTCTCGAGTCGGGCCAGAGCCGAACGCACCCGTTCCTGGGAGTCCTCGGAAAGGCGCTTCAACAAGGCAGACGTTCCCGGGGAATCGCCGCCTTCCTCCCAGACCCGGCCCATCTCAGCCGCGCATTCATGGGCAACGATCGCAGTGAGGAGCCGGGGATCCTCCGGACGCAACCGCAGCGCGGCGCGCAGGTCCGGGAGCGCCTCCTTCGCGTACGTCAGGGACGCGACGGTCACGCCTCGACGTTCCTGACTCTCCTGAGGTTTCATGCAGGCTTCGAGCAGGGCGATCTTCGCCTGCAATCGGGCGCGACGCAGGAGCGGCCAAGGATCGTCCGGACGCAATTCCACCGCGCGATCTGCCGCCGCCCGGGCGAGGCGGTACTCGCGGGTGGCCTTGGCATGCTCCGCGGCGGACGGGGACGTTCCGCGCCCGGCCAGGATGGACATTCCCCGCATCGGCTCGGTTTCCCAGGCCAGGGTTCCCAAAACCAGATGAAGCTCCGCCAGACGGAGGAACGCCGCCCCGTTCCGCGAACCTTCCCCGGTCAAGGGACGCAGGATGCGCCCGGCTTCCTCGGCTCCCTTGGCATCCATGAGCGCACCGGCCAATTGAACCTTGGCCTCCGCGCTGTCCGGACTTTCCTGTGTCCAACGACGAGCCGCTTCGAGGGCCGCCCGGTAGGCCGTCGCGGTTTCGGTCTCGGATCCGTTCAAGGACGTGACTTCAGCGATGCGAAGCAGCAGCGGCGCATCGGAGGATCGGCCCTGCAACTTCTGGCGGAGTTCCGCGAGGCGGACGGCAGCATCCGGGATGTCCCCATCGCCATGCCACTCCAGCACCCAACTGGAACCGAGCTGCGCGGTGAAGCCCACTTCAGGCAGCCGGATGGCGGCCCGAAGGCGCTCTCCGGTGGACGCGCTGACCGCTCCCAGCAGGGATCCGCCCGCCACGAGCACTGCCAACCCGGCGAGCCAACCCAGCCAACGCGACCCACCGGCCAGCGGAAGGGAGATCGGGTTCATGAGCGCTCGTGAGGCGGGCAGTTGCCGTTCATTCACCCGCCGCACGGGCCGGTTGGGCCACCGGCGCGACCGGATGCGCGGCCAGGTAGGCATCGACATCCTTGGTCACGACCAACTGACCCCACATCACCTGACCGTGGCCGGGGAAGGTGCAGACGAACTCATGAATGCCCTCGGCAGCCGGGGCCTTGAGTTTGAGGACCTCGCGTTGGGCGGCGTCCAGAAGACGCGTGGCCGCCCAGATGTCGGCGCTCGCAGGGACATAGGCCCTGCCCTGCCCATCCCGTTCCTCGGGCTTCAGCAGGAGGGCTGCGGCGACTACGTTTTCGCGGGTGCCGGGCTTCACCAGGACCAGATTGTGCGGCATGAAATCAACGTTCTCGAAGGTGATCTGGAAGTCCTTGCCCGCCTCCACCACCAGGCGCGGCACGTCGTAGCGCATCTGTTCGCGCACCGTGCGAAGGACGAAGGCGGCGACGCGCAGGCCCTTCAATTCCTGACGCAGGGTCACTCCCTCGGCGGCCGGCATGATCCCGGCGAGATCGTCGGCGAACTGGATGGTCTCCACGTAATCGTTGCCGGTGCGGTCGGTGACCGGGACCTTGCCGGCCCACGCAACCAGTGCCCGGGCCGCTTTGCCCGCGCTGGCGGAAGGCCAACCGGCACGGGGAATCGACCGAAGCCCTTGCGAGGCGGTCACCACCTGCTCGCCCTTTTCCAACAGGCCGGTCAGGAGGTTGAACGTCACCGCCGGATCGCCGTTCATCGAGACCAACGCACGGATGGCCGCCCGCTGGATGGATCCAACCGGATCCCCGCCAATGGCGTACTGGGCTGAGCGGGCCGGGGCGGGAATGTCGGCCTTCCGCATCACTTCGCGCCGGTCGCGATCGAGCACCAGGAGGGTGAAGCCATCCAGCCGTCGGCCGAGGTCGCCCTCTGTCCGATTCCACACCATGACCGAGTCGATGGGCTGTTCCCCGCCGAGATCGACTTCCCACCAGGGATGATCGGAATTCTCGGTGGAATGGGTCTGGGTGCCGCTGGCGAAATCGCCGTCGGCCCGGCCATCCACCGCGCGCCCTGCCTCGCCACTGTTGCTGGTGGACGACTGCCGGGCCTTCGCGCCCTGGGCAATGTTCTTACCGCCGCTGAACACCTGGACCTCGGCCAGCGTGAGGGTGCCGCGACGGGGCAATTCGATCCGTACATAACGACCAATGCCGGAGCCGCGGGCCTTGGCGGCCGCGGCGAGGTCGGCCGGCACCGCGATGGCCATCGGTTCGACCTTGGAACGGAGGCGGGCACGGAACTCCGGATCCAGGATGAGCGGAATGCTGGAGAGAAGATCGGTGAGACGACTGGGTTCCGTCGAGACGGCGGACCAGACCCGATCGAAACCATCGTCGGAAACCGCGAGGGCGGCCCAGGCCCCTTCGCGCACGCCCTGGTAGGGCGAACGGGTTGCCAGGGCTTCGACGCGGTCGCGGAGAGCCTTGACCTCGACGGGCGACTCGGCGGCCAGCAGGCGGCCGAGCGCAGCGGCGGCAGCGGGATCGGCACCGGTCGCTTCGAGGACTTCGAGCAGCGTGGCTACGCGGGTTGACTTGCGGGCTTGAGCCAAGTCAGCCAGGGCGACGCCGCGATCGAGATCGGTGACGTCCGGACGTCGCAGGAGGGCGCCAAGCACTCCGGGGGTCCGCGGGAACTTCAGCAACTCGGTGGTATTGGCTGAGCGCATGAGGAATTCGATGCCGGCCGGATTGTCGGCGGCGACCGGACGTCCCTCGGCGATGGCCTTGCGCCAGACGGGTTCGAGCTGGCGGAGGGTCTCCTTGAGCACGTACTCAAGGTAGTAGTCCTGGGGCTGCTTGAGGGAAGCCAAGGCCACGTCCACGGCCGCGGACTCATCGAAGTAGCTGGCGGCCCGCACCGCTTCGAGGCGGACGCGCGGATGACGGTCTTCGGCGAGGCCCTTGAGCAGGGTCAGCGCCTCGGGCACGCGATCGCGCCAGTAGCAGAGCACGCGGGTTGCGGCTGTCCGGGCGCGGTGATCGGGAGAGGCGAGGACCGTCTTGAGCAAGGCCAGATCCACCCGGTTGTGCCACTGATGGAGCCAGAGGCCTTCCATGCGATGATGCTCGAACTCGGGATCCTTGGCATCGAGCTCGGCGATCCAGCGCTTGGCGGCCGGAATGACTTCCGAACTCTCGCGGGTGCCCAACTCGACCTTGGCGAGTTCGCGGACATTGTCCTCGGGAGACTTGAGCAACTCCAGCAGGGCCGGGATCGGCTGTCCGGCAATCTTCGGAGCCTTCAGCAAGGGGCGTCCCTCGTAGGTGACGCGGTACACGCGGCCGTGCAGATGGTCGCGGCTTGGATCGCGCAGGTGATGCTGCATGTGACCGACGATCGGGTTGTTCCAGTCGCAGAAGTAGATCGCTCCATCCGGACCAGTCGAGAGACAGATCGGACGGAAGTTCGGGTCGCTGGACGACAGCAGGTTCTCCAGGGTTTCGCCCTTCAGCCCGGAGCCGTCCTCGCTGACTTTGACCCGGTAGATCCCCTGAAAACCGATGACATTGCAGTTGAGGAAATTTCCCTGGAACTCCTCGGGAAAATGCCGGCTGGAAATCATGCTGGTGGCCGGGCACGGACGCGACGGACGATTCCAGAACTCGCGGACGCCGGCGTGCTTGGCCGGATAGGTCAGGCGACCGCTGATGGCCGGTCCGAAGTAGGTGTTGTTGCCGGTGGCATCGGTCACGAAGTCGTTGCCCCAACGGTCGAACACCTTGCCGTGGGGATTGGCGAAGCCGTAGGGAATGTAGGTCTCAAAACGCGCGGTGCGCGGATCGAAGCGGAAGATGGCCGCGTCATCATTGCGGACGGGCCCGAAGGCGGTCTCGACCTGGGTGCGATGGAACACGCCGTCGCTGAAATACACGGCACCACCGGGGTCGAGGGCGATGGCGTTGGAGGTATGATGGGAATCCGCCGAGTCGAGCCCCATCAGGACGCGTTCCTTGGAGTCGGCCTTGCCGTCGCCGTCGGTGTCGCGGATGAACCAGACGTCCGGTGCCTGCACGAGCAGCACGCCGTCCTTGTAAAACTGGAAGCCGGTCGGACCGTTCAAATCGTCGATGAAGTGGGTGCAACGGTCGGCTTTTCCATCGCCATCGGTGTCTTCAAAGATCAACAGGCTGTCGCCCTGCTTGGAGTCCGGGGCGCGCTCCGGGTAGTTGGGCCAGACGGCGACCCACAGCCGGCCGCGGGTGTCCCAGGCCATCTGCACGGGCTGGGCGAGTTCCGGAAAACGTTCCTCACTGGCGAACAAATTGACCTTCATCCCGGAGTGGACGGTCATCTTCGCGATGGCCTCTTCCCCTCCCAGGAATTCATGGCTTCCTTCCGGGCCCTTGCCGGGTTTGTTGCTGGCCACCTTGGTGACCTTGGGAAGATTCGAGTCATCCGGCTCGATCTCGCGTCCGACGGCCGCCGCCCACACGACCTTGTCGCGGTTGGCGGTCAGGACGTCGCGCACCGCCATTTCCTCCTGCATGACCTTGAAGTTGGAGACATAGGGCTCCGGCGCATTGCGGTCGCTGACGAAGCCGCCTTTGCCCGGTTGATAGGCCAGAGCGGAACGCCCGCCGTACACGTTGTATCCGTCGATCGTGCGATACCGTTGGTGCCATTCGGCATTCTTGTCGTTGATGACGGCCCGGAGCTTTTCGAGGTTGGCCTCGGACGGACGCTTCCCGAAAAGGCGCTCGAACAGATGCGGAGCCAACGCACGATCACCCTCGGCCGTCAGCAGGTATCCATTCACGGTCAAGGCGACCTTGCGTCCCGCGGCGATGGCGTACTCGCGTTCACTGGGCGCAATCAGGTCCACCATCGGCACGCCCTCGGTCTTGGCCACCTCGGCCATCGCCGCGGCATACAGGCGCAGGTTGGCGTTCATCGGGGTCGGGTCGGCGAAGTTCGGGTCCGGGTGCCGCTCCTGCAATACTGGCGAGAACAGCACCACACGCGGGGCTCCCTTGCCGGAGTAATCCTGGGAGCGGACATGCTTCAGCCAGCCGGTCAATTCACTGCGGAACCGGTCCAACCCGGCCGCGCCGCGGGCGGATTCGTTGGCACCAAAGAACCCTAGGATCACATCGGCCTGGGTCCGCTTGAGCCAGTCGTCCGGACTTCCAAAATTCTCCGAACGATGCCGCACGCCCACCTCGTCGCCGGCCGCCGCCAGATTGCGGAAGACCAACCGGTGTTGCGGATAGCCCGCCTGGACCAGGGTTTCGAAGTAGCCGGAATGCTGCATCCGGTCCGCGAAGGCACCGCCGACCAGGGCGACATGATCATCGGGTTTCAGTTCCAAGGCCGCAGCGATGGCCCGGGTCATGCCCAGGACCACCACCATCGCAATCCAGACCGCGCTCAAGATTCGTTTCATGATAGGACGAAGCCCGAGAGTCTGCCGACGCCACGCCTCCAGCCAAGACCCCATTTGAATGGATTTCCACCCCGCAGGAGTCGCAAGTGTCCCTTCGCAAGCGGCAAGCCAGATGCAGGCCCACGCCGCTGCTCGCAGCAGGGCCGAACTTCGCGAAGCGTCCTGGAGTGCGCGTGGCGTCAGCCACCGCTCTGGTCGCAGGATCCGCACCCATTCGGCTTCCCTTTCTTTCGTCGCTTTTCGTCCCTTTCCGCCAGTTCCCCTGGTTTCGGCCCAGAGATTTCACCGCAGAGACGCAGAGGCGCAGAGAACCCCGAATGGCGCTCTTCCAGAATCGCCTCAGGAACCCATTGTCCACTCTATGGGACTGACCCCATTGCCCCTTATCTTGGGCTCGATGCTCGACGGGATGCCTACAATCCGGGTGGGGTGGGGCGGCGCAGGCGGTAGAAACGGACGGATGGGTTCGCCGGTGCGATGTAGACATTGCCGGTCGGGGCCGGAGCGATGGGTTGCCAACTGGCAGGCTCGTCGAGGTCAGGGGACTCTTCGAGGACGAGGTTGGCTTCGCCGGAAGGCCAATCGATCCGGATTCGGCCGTCGTCGGTCAGTCGGATCGACATGGGGACCGCACCGTTGACGACCACGACATCCGCCAGGTTGCCGACGACTTCGAATCCGCCGCCGGCGAGGGGTGTGGGGGTTGTGGGTTCGGGTGTCCCGGCGACAACGTAGCTTCCGCCACCGGAGGCAAGCTCGCCAGCGAGGGAGAAACGACCGCCGACCGAGGGTCCGGCGAGGAGGGAGGCGGCCAACCCGAGGGCGAGCGGCAGGGCGAGAGCGGGGATGAACACGTTCATTGGTCGCCCCCGGCGTTGGCATTGGCGGGCGTCGCGGCCTCGCGGGAGAGCAGCAACTTCTCGATCACGGCGAGGCGACGTTCGAGGTTGGCATTCTGCGATCGGAGCGCTGCGTTCTCCGACTCCAACCGCTCCTGCCTGGCGCGGAGGAACGAGATGCCGGTGTCGAGTTCCTGGATGGCGGCGACGGAGTGGATCGTCAGCGGCCAGGTGTCGACCTGGAGGATCTGGTTTGCGGGGTCGGACGGGTCGGTACCGGGCAGCAGTTCGCCGCTGGGTCGGACCCAGTCGGGAAAGATCTCGGCGAACTCCTGGGCGATCACGTTGAGGTAGGTGCGGTTCCGGATGTCGGGATGTCGGGCAAGGTAATCGGCGGAGTATTCGAACGAGACGGGCCGCACGGCGCGCAGGGCGTCGAGGGCACGATGGCCATCGACGGTTTCGACGTGGGTCTTGATGCGTCGATCGGAGTTGGCGAGCCAGCCGCCGGCAGTGGTTTTGGAGGCGTCGCCGCTGAGCTGCAATCTTGCTCCTCCGCCGACGGGAACCATGCCAAGGCCGAAGCTCTGCGAGATGGCGTAGATCGAGAAGCCTTCGTCATCGATGTAGTTTCCGCCAAAATCGCTGAAGAAGATCCTGCCACCGTTGCCGTTGCTCTTGGCGAGCTTCAGGTCCCCGATGACGTGAAGCGGGTGCTGGGGATTGGTGGTACCGATGCCGACATTGCCGTTGTTGGCGACGGTCAGGCGCGGTGCGTAACCCGTGTAGAGGGACACGTCGAACTGGTTGCCGCCCGGGGTGCGCTTGGATGCGATCCCCTCGCCGCTATCCGACGTGCCGAAGGTAATGCCGGGTACTCCAAACACGCCGCCATTGTTGAGCCCCTTGGAATCCACGCGCAGGCTGCCGCTGACGGTCTCGTTTCCCGTGAGGTGCATGCCGCCGGCGGCGCGGACCAGGAACTGGTTCTGATCCGTCGAGGTGAAGTCTGCGTCGGTGGAGTCGGCCCAAACGAAGGAGCCGGGATGGATGGCCTTGGCGCGGAAGCCCGCGGCAAAGGAGCGGTTGCCGGAAGCCTGGTTGAATGCTCCGCCCGGAACGGTGGCCGCGGTTCCCCACGCCGTGTTGAGGGAGCCGCCGCTGACGACCGAGTGCTGGCCACCGGCGAGATTGCCCTCGCCGCCGGCGACGGTCCCATGCCGGCCGGTGACGAGTTGATCGCTGCCACCCCCGATGGTTGCGTGCGATCCGAGGATACGATTGACGCCGGTCCCGGAATAGCCGCCGCCGGCAATGGTCGCGCCAATGACGTCGGCTGACACGGAGTTGGATGCGTACCCGCCAACGGAGTTGACGGTGTCCCCGGAGGACGTGGGCTCGATCTTCAGGCCCCGGCGATTCTGGGCACGAAACTCGAGCGGCCGATTGTCGGTGGTGCCGAGGAAGTGGACGCCCGAGGGGGTGCCAGCATTGCCGGTCCGGCTCCAACCGTCGGAGGAGCCGGGGAGGCCTTGGGGTCCCATGGGACCGATCGGACCGATGGAGCCATTGGTGCCGTTGATACCGGGGAGTCCTTGGAGGCCAGCGAGGCCAATGGGACCGATGGGGCCTGCGATGCCAACGTCGCCCTTGGGGCCCGCGGCTCCATTGGCGCCGGCCAGTCCCTGGGGACCCATGGGACCGATCGGACCGATGAGGTCTGGAGGTTCGACAGCGTCACGGAGCCCATGCCCAGTTTGCTGCCAGCCAGATTCTCCAGCAGGGACGGACTTAGGTGGTCGGAACGGATCGTCCCATTGCCAATCTGGTTGCCGGTGAGGGCACCGTCGGAAAAGACCGACGCGGGCAGGCTGCCGACGGCGATGCGGGACGGATCAAGGGTGCCGGTCAGGCTGGAGAACGGGATGTTGGTCAGGGAGGCCCCGTCCCGGTTCCTACTGTCTTCGAGCGCGCGCAGCGCGTAGGGCACCGGACTGAATGATTGCCGTGGGGCCAGGGTTGTAAACGCGGCCCCGCTGCCCGACGAGCGGACGGCGATCTCGAGCCAGCGGGCTTCGCCGTTGAATGCACCGGGCCCGAAATCGATGGGGTCATTGAACTCACCGCCCACCACGTCAACCGGCGCGTTGGTCCGGGTCGGCCCGATCTGGGTTCCGGCCGTCGGGGCGTCGTGAAGGGTGAAGCGGAACTCGTAGTTGCCGGTGGCGGCGGCTCCCCCGTCATTCAGGCGACCCTGATAACTGATCGCGTGCCGACAGGTGCCGCTTCGGACGAAGGGCAGATCCCGAAGGAAGCAAGCATCACCATCGCAACCCACAGCCATCCGACGGCAAATGTCTCTCCGGACCTTTCGGTACTCAGGGAAAACCGGCGACTGCGGCCGTACCAGAGGCCATGCTTGAACTTCATGACCTCTGCTACGAGAGCATTTCGGAATCCTTACAGGAAATAACCCGCCTACCGAATCCTTCCCATGCACCGGGCCTGAACCTGGACCCAGGCACGAAACCCAGTCCGAGCCGGTTCCGTAGCTTTGACATTCTCTCCTCAGGGCGAACCGTCGGGCTCTCCATTCCGGTTCGGCTCGCCAACCGGCGGCGATATCGCCTCACTCCCTGCGCCAGCGTGTCCGTCAATCCGCGGTGCGGCTCGGCTGGCCCTTCGGAACCGGAGACGGGCGGACGGAATTCCCGCCGCTTCACAGGCGAGAATGGGAGCGTGCGCACCGCACCAGATACGGTAGAAAAGATCAAACTCCCGCAGAGACGCAGGGAACCCATCCGCTGCTTCTCCGCGCCTCAGCGTCTCTGCGGGATCATCCGCCCCAGACCGTCGATTCAGTCGCGCCTCCGATACATCCGGACTCACCGATCCGGTTCAGCGCCCGGAACCGGCATCGCGGCCGGCATGGGATGACTGAGTGGCGGCAGCCGAGGGACGACCGTTGTCACTACGCGCGACCGCAGTTGGTTGGCCGAAAAGAACGCAGAATTAAAAGAAGCGGACCGGAGCCACCGCATCGTCCCAACGCTCGGAACCCCACCCCTTCGGCTTCCCCCTTTCTTTCGCCGCCTTTCGTTCCTTTCGGCCGGTTCCCGGGTTTCGGCCCAGAAGTTTCACCGCAGAGACGCGGAGAACGCAGAGCCCTCGTACCGGTCCTGCTCCGCGGAACTCTGCGGCCGCTGCGATCTCTGCGGACAACCCCGTTCCCTTTCCCAATACCGGCGAGCAACCGCCACCGGTTGGCCGAAAGAAACGCAGAATCACAAGAAGGGGACCCGCAGCGACCGGAGCGTCCCAACGCCTGGAGCCGTACCCATTCGGCTTCCCCCTTTCTTTCGTCGCCTTTCATTCCTTTAGGCCGGTTCCCGGGTTTCGGCCCAGAAGTTTCACCGCAGAGACGCGGAGAACGCAGAGCCCTCGTACCGGTCCTGC
>JBDNHZ010000174.1:0-5573 GCA_041688515.1 Verrucomicrobiota bacterium | reverse complement strand
GGCCGGGGCGTAGCCGAGGTCGTCGATATTCCAGAATTCGCGGATCAGTCCGCGCTTGTTGAGACTGCCCGTGCTTTCGCCGAGACCGAAGAGCGCCTCACGATCGTGCAGGGCCAGAGTGAGTCCGGCGGTTTCGCGGGAAAAGCCCATCGAACCTGGCGTCGAACGGAACAGTTCCAGATCGCCCGACTGAAGGACCCAGGATCCGTCGGTCAAGGACCAGGTCAGGTCGGCGTTGGGAGTCCGCAGGGAGACGGTTTCCTCCGTGGCGTGGACCGTGGCCATCGACGGGGACCCTGCCTGATCCACCACGGCCCAAGAACGCGACGGAGCCAAGTCGGGGCCGCGGTGAGCGCGGATGCGGAACAGGCCCGGGCCGATCACCGAGAGTTCCACCTGGACTCCGCCCCCGCACAATCGGACTGCGTGATGGGTGGTGGAATGGATGCGAAGCCGGGCGATGGATCGGAGTGGCTTGGAAGCGGGCATGGCTTACGGCTTGGCGGGCACCGTGAAGACCGGCCCAATCCCGAGTTGCAGACTGGGAAGCTTCGCCTGATCCGAGATTTCCAGAGCAATCCAGTGACCGTTGGCCGCGTGCGAAGGGAAGCCGCAGGCGAAGGCGAAGTCGCCCGCTTCGGAGGCCTTGAACTGGAACGATTCGCCCTTGGTACCGGTCGTGCCGCGGACGGGGTTGGTCGTGCTGGCGCCGGTGAAGGCGGGTTCACCCATCTGCAACCGCCTTACCTGCGGACGTTCGACCACCACCACGCTGTGGGGAACCGGGCTGCGATTGGTGAAGGAAACTTCCACCTCCGAGCCCAGCGGGAGGACGAACTTCGCCTGTCCCTTCGCGAAGCCGTTGAAGTTCATCCCGTAGTTGGCGCCGTTGAAGGCCGACACGACAACGATGCGCACCTTTTTGCCGTCGGGGGAGAGCGACAGGAAATCCTCTGCGCGCGGCGGGGTGTCGGTGGCGGCGGCTGGGACGGCCGCGCCGTGGTCGGCGTGGCCGGCCGGCGGTGTCTGGGCCGACACGGCACAGGCCCACCCGAGAAGCGCGGCCGTGGCGACACCGGGGAACAGGAAACGTGGCATGGCTCTCATTGCGATGCGGAGAGGATGAGGCGATCGGGTCGGGATCGCCATTCCTGATCTGCGGATCCGCGCAGGCAACCATTCACCTACTCCAGCGGCGCGGTGATCGCGCCGGCCGGGACCTGATCGGCCGGGACCAACTTCCACACGCTGCCGCGTTGATTTTGCGCGGGATCGGCCGGGCCACCGTAATTCGCGTGGGCATCAGTGAGGTACAACGCGCCATCCTTGGCCTGCCCCGAGCCCGTGAACATCAGCTTCGTATCGAGCAATTCCTGCATCTGCCAGTTCCCCTGGGCGTCCCGGGCAATTCCCCAAAGTTTGCCGGAACCCCAGTCTCCCGAGAAATAGACGCCGTCGAGGGATGGGTACTGCGTTCCGCGATAGACGCCGAATCCCATGACGCAATTGCCCTGGTCGACGTGGGAATACTGGGCGATGGGCATTTCGCCGACGCGTGGCGCATCCTTGACCGCCTCCAGACGGGGCTTGCCGGTGTCGTCGATCGGAAGGGGGAAGGGATAGGTGCCGCACATGAACTTCCAGCCATAGTTCACGCCGCCCTTGCCGGCCGGCTGAAAATCAATTTCCTCGAAGTGGTTCTGGCCGATGTCGGCGATATAGAGGTCGCCGGTCTTCGGATCGAACTGAAAGGTCCACGGGTTGCGCAGGCCATACGCCCAGATCTCCGGCCGGGCATTGGGATGGATCTTGTTGAAGGCTTCTTCGGAAACGCCGAAAAGCTTCATCTGCATCAGGGGCGTGACGAAGGGATTGTCCTTGGGAATGGCATAGCCACGGTCGGTGGACGGATGGTCCACGTCGATCCGGAGCATCTTCCCCAGAAGGGAGGAAAGGTCCTGGCCGGCTCCCAGCACGTCGCCCTCCCAACCGCCGTCGCCACTGCCGACGTAGAGGTAGCCGTCCGGTCCGAAGGCGATCTCGCCGCCGTTGTGGTTCGCGTAGGGACGAACCATCTGCATCACCACCCGCGCCGATTCCGGGTCGGCCCGATCGGGGTTCTTTGCCGACACCGTGTACTCCACAATGAACGAGGCCCCGTTGAACCACATGTCCGAATAGTGGACGTAGAACTTGCCGTTCTCCTGGAACTTCGGATGGAACTCGAGGTCGTAGAGGCCCTGCTCCAAAAACGAGCTGACGACCGTGTCGTGAATGTCGAGGAACGGTTTGTCGGCGGTCTTGCCGTCCTTGATCAGGCGCACCACGCCCGTTCGTTCACACACGAACAGACGGTTCGACCCATCCGGTGCCGGCGTGACGCGAACCGGATCCACGAATCCGGTGGCGACCTGGACCAGGGCGACCTTCAGAGGCTTGGGCAGCTTGCCTCCGGGTTCAGCGGTGTTGTGAGTGGGCGCGGCCGTAACGGACAAGGCCGCGACGCAGGGCAGGATCCAATGGGCTTTCATCGATGACTCAACTTTTGATTGCAGGTTGGCTGGGGGAACTGGCGGTCGTCTTGAAAAGGGGCAGGGCTTTCTGGATGGAACGGGTCACCCCCCATCCCAGGGGGATCGCCACCAGCATCCAGGCCACCAGCACGCGGATCGTCTTCATGGCTGGCCTCCGTCCCCAAGGTGATGCCGGGGGTCCAACGGCCGGACCAGCAGGTTGCAGACGCACCCCAGGATCAATAGGCCGCTCATCAGATAGAGCGTGGGATGGTATGCCTCGGCCTTGGGGATTCCCGCCGCCTTGCGCGCGGTGGAGAGGTAGTTGACCAACTGCGGCCCGATCAGCGCGGCGAGGGACCAGGCCGTGATCAGCCGGCCGTGGATGGCCCCCACCTGATGCGTGCCGAACACATCCCGGAGGTAGGCCGGGATGGTGGCGAACCCACCCCCATACATCGAAATGATGACCGCCGTGACCGCCACAAACAACGCCTGCTGCCCCGAACGCTGAGTCCATGGCAACAGGGCGTACAGCGCCGCTCCCAGCAGGAAATACAGGCAGTAGATGGTCTTGCGCCCGGTCTTGTCCGAGAGCGAGGACCACACGATTCGTCCACCCATGTTGAAGATGGAAAGCAGCCCGGCGAAACCCGCTCCTACCGTGGCATTCACGCCGAACATGTCCTGACACATCAACGACGCCTGTCCGAGAATGCCGATCCCGGCGGTGACGTTGAGCGCGAGAACCGCCCAAAGCAGCCAGAACTGCGGGGTCCGCCATGCCCGATCCACTCCGACGGCGAACGCTGCGTCGGCCGAGGCCAGCCCCCGGGCCTCCCATCCCGCCGGCCGCCAGCCCTTGGCCGGAACCCGGACCGTGATGGCACCAAACCCCATGAAGACCGAATAGACCGCCGCCAGCGTGGCGAACGTCTCGGCGACCCCGGTGCTGCCCGGGCCTCGGAACCAACCCATCAATTCCTGGCCCAGCGGCGCCCCGATCAACGCGCCGCCGCCGAATCCCATGATCGCCAGTCCGGTGGCAAGGCCCGGTCGGTCCGGGAACCATTTCATCAGGGTGGAAACCGGCGCGATGTAACCGAGTCCCAGGCCGATGCCCCCGACGAATCCGTACCCGAGGTAGACCAGCCAAAGCTGATGCCAATGCACCCCCAGCGCGGCCAGTAACAGCCCCCCGCAGAAGCATCCGGCACTCGCCAGCATCGCGCAGCGGGGGCCGCGCCGATCCACCCCCTTGCCGAGGACGGCGGCGGAGAGTCCGAGCATGACGAGGGCAATCGAGTAGATCCAACCCACCTGCGGAATCGTCCAGTCGGCCCCGGCGACGGGAGCGGCAATCCCGATCGCCCGGGTCAGGGGTTCATTGAAGACGCTGAATCCATAGACCTCTCCGATACAGAGGTGCACGGCCATGGCTGCGGGTGGGACCAGCCAGCGCGAAAAGCCGGCGGGTGCCACCACGGCCTCCGGAGAGAGATACGGGGTCACGACCGAGGTCAAGGGATGCGGGGAGCGCGTGCGATTGAGCGAGGCACGGACCTGAAAGCCAAGCCCAAAGACCGGGACCGGGCGCATCTGGACGCTGCCCCCGATCAGTTGGGCGGCGACACAAACCTGGGTAGCTGCCGACGTGAGGAGGCGGACTCCAGTCGGGCGGGGCAGTGTCCAGATGCGCCCCCGGGACCGGAAGCGGTCTGGAAGGGCGCGGCCACCTTTGAAGGACAAAGGAACGGGGGACGGCCACCGTGGTCGAGGGAATGACTGGGGGTCGCTGTTGGTTTCTGTGACCCAATTGTAACAAAGCGGACACGTGGCTGACACTGGGCGGGGCCGGAGTGTCTCCATGTTCTCAATTCAGAGGTTGATTGGTGGCGATCAGATCTTTTTCGAGTTGCTGGAGAAGAGCGCCGATGAGGCCCGGGAAAGTGTCCAATTGCTGGTCCGACTGCTCGCCGCTCCGTCTGCGACCTCGCTGGATGACTTCGCGTTGCTGCGGAAAAAGGACAAGCGGATCACCGAGGAGATCAGCGAGCGCCTGACGACGACGTTCGTCACGCCTCTGGAACGGGAGGACATCGGGGCGTTGTCCAATGCGCTCTACAAGATTCCCAAGACGCTGGAAAAGTTTGGCGAACGATTGCTTCTGTGTCCGGAGCGGGTGCGCCGCATCGATTTTTCCCGCCAGGCAGGACTGCTGGAACGGGCCGCCGACGTGGTGCTCGTGATGGTCAAGGAACTGCGGAGTTCCCCGGATCTGGAGAAGGTCAAGGAACAGAATGATCGGCTGCAATATCTGGAGGGAGAAGCCGACAAGTTGATGGTGGAACTGCTTCGGGAACTCTACTCGGGCGAGAAGGACGCCGTGAGCGTGATCGCGCTCAAGGACCTTTATGACCTGCTGGAAAAGGTCATCGACCGCTGCCGTGACGCCGGAAACGTCATCTTCCACATCGTGCTCAAGAATTCCTGAGGGCCTGCCATGACGCTCCTTCTCACCGTCATCGCGGTGGCGTTGATCTTTGAGTATATCAACGGCTTCCACGACACCGCCAATTCGATCGCCACGGTCGTCTCCACCAAGGTTCTCACGCCCCGCCTCGCCATCCTGCTCGCCGCGGTGACGAATCTGGTGGGAGCCCTCTACGGAACAGCCGTTGCGAAAACGATCAGTACCGGATTGCTGGACGCAAAGCTGATTCCAGCGGACCTCGCCACCATCTCACTGATCTGCGCTCTGGGAGGTGCCATTGTCTGGAATCTGGCCACCTGGTGGTTCGGACTTCCCTCCAGTTCTTCCCATGCGTTGATCGGAGGCCTCGTTGGATCCGGGGTTGCCGCCGCAAGCAACAATTTCGCCGTGATCGTCTTCAGCAGGCCGAAGGTTGGCATGCCCTGGTACAAGTTTGATGGTCTCCTCTACAAGGTGATCATCCCCATGTTCCTGTCGCCCGTGATGGGTTTCATGGTGGGAATGCTGCTCATGGGCCTGCTCTATGTCCTGCTGCGCAAGTGGACGCCGAAGTGGGTCACCCGGGT
>JBDNHZ010000173.1:0-11504 GCA_041688515.1 Verrucomicrobiota bacterium | reverse complement strand
GGCCATTGGTCGGCGATCGAGAACGGCACGCACCACCGCAGAGACGTCAGCCTGGGCGAGGATGCCTGCCGAGTCGCGCATCGTGGAGCAGCGAGCGTCCTGGCGAGCCTTCGTAATCTGGCGATCGGGGTGTACGAGTTGGAGAAACATCAGCAACGGACCGAGGCCGACTCGCTGCCGTCGTGGTGCCGGACGCGGAGCTTTGGGAAGGCGTTGGCGGCACTGCGGCGTCGAAGCATGCGGCGCGTTGAGGGAGTCGAAATGGATCTGGCGGTCTGCACGGCTAAAGATTGACTCGAAGAATCCGATGATTTCGAACTGGCACGGGCGCAAATGATAGGCACCGAGGGGGGCAGGAGCCCCTTCGGCGCGCCGGTTTGTGCCGTGAGAAGTTTGCGAACCGCTGCCACCGCTTCCCCAACCCCATCCCCCGATGCAGGTGAAGCAGCCCGGCCGCCTAAGCTTCAAACGGCACTCCGTCCTCGCCAACCCGTCGCGGTTCCGATAGCCCATCCTGCCAGTGAAGCCGTCGATGATTTCATGGGCCTTGGTGTTCCTTTCCTGCCTCAACGGAGTGTCCGCGCGCGAGCCCCGTCCTCCAGGGCCGCCGCTCGCCCCGCAAACCGCATTCGGGACCCCGGCGTCGCGTCCGGGCCTGCCCGCCGGGGATGGCGACGGACGTTGGGATACCGGTGATTGGTCCGACGACGAGCAGTTGGTGCTGGAACGAATGAACCGCGCCCGTCAGTTCCCGCTCGCGGAGACCGGGATCCTTAAGGCGTCCGCTGATTCCCGGATCCAGTACGCCTACGAATTCTTCCTGGTGGATTTCAGCGTCCTGTCGAATCACATGGCGACCTTGCCGCCCGTGCCGCCTTTGGCTCCGCACCGGATGCTGCTACAGACGGCACGGGGTCACAGTCAATGGATGCTCGCCAACGCCGAGCAATCGCACTTCGAGGGGACCAGCGACGTCTTCGATCGGGTCGCCAGCGTGGGTTATCCGCTGACGATCGTGGCGGAGAATCTGTATGCGTTCGCCGAGAACGGGGAGTACGCGCATGCCGGACTGGAGGTGGACTGGGGCTTTCCCGATGCCAGCGGCATTCCCAAGCCCCCCGGAATGCAGAATCCGCCGGGTCACCGCCTCAACAATCATGATGGGCGCCTCCGTGAAGTCGGGGTTGGGCTCGTCCATGGCACCAATTCGCGGTCGGTGGGTGGAGTGACCGAGACCGTCGGGCCCGCCTTGTTCACCGTGAATTTCGGGGACCGCTCGGACGCAACCCCATTGGTGACCGGGGTGGCCTATTTCGACCTGGACGGCAATGGGCAGTACGACGTGGGCGAGGGCATCGGTGGGGTCCGGGTCGACGTGTCGGGTTCAGACTGGCATGCCGTGACCTCGTCTGGAGGGGGCTACGCTGTGCCGAGCGCGAACGGGGCTCGGGACGTGAGCTTTTCTGCCCGAGGGATGACGACTTCCAACCGGACGGTCACCGTCTCCGGTGGCGCGAATCTCAAGGCCGACCTGCGGCTTGCCTACGTCGACCCGACGCTCTCGGGCCCGGCCACACCGGCGGTGGGTTTGGTCAACCATTACACCCTGTCCAGCGTGCCGGCGGCCTCCGCTTTCAACTGGAGCGTTGCCCGTCGCTCCGCCCTCGCCGGAAGATGGGGGGCGGAGCAGGGGTTGCAGCGGGTCACGGCGACGGTGTCGCCCGGGTACGAGGTGGCGAATGCCCGGTGGAAGGCCGCGGGTGCCTTCAGCTATCGACTGACGAATCCCAAACCCGACGATCAACTCCTCCGGCTGGAAGGATCGTTCCTCGGGGGCACCCAGCCCGTCCTGTCCTTCTCGATCCTGGTCGGATACGCCACCGAAAGTCAGGTGCTCCATGCCGACGTCTCCGAGGATGACGGCATCACCTGGAAGTCCATGTGGAACCGCGCCGGCATCACTGGCCAGAGCGCATCCAGCTTCACCCGGGTGACGGTTCCGCTGACCCATCTGGCGCGACGGGATTTCCTGGTCCGCTTCCGCCTCACCGTTGGCTTGGGCAGTTACTACAATACCACGGAGTCGGGCGAAGGGATGTACCTGGATGAGATCGAACTGGCGGACACCTCGGCGCTGACCCCGCTTTCGATCGGACAAGTCCCCGTAGGGAGAAGCATCCCCTTCGTTCCACCGAGCCTGGGCGATTACGCTCTGGGGGTACAATCGGTGATTGGGACGCGGACGCTGCCGCGGAGTCCTTGGACGCGGGTGACGGCGGTGGCGGCGCCGGCTCAGATCCGGATGGAGGTGCCGTCCTTCCTGGGGGGCCAGTTGGAGCTGCCGTTCGTCGTGGAATCCGGCCAGGCCACGGCCTTTGTGCTCGAATCGAAGGCGAACTGGGGGACGGGATGGAAGGTGGAAGGCGGGGCGGTGCTCTCGACGCTCTCCCCGGGCCGTTATCAGTACCGGGTGCCCCCAGTCGGCGAGATTGGGTACTACCGGGTGCGCGTGCCGTGACGGGACGGGTTGAAGGACGGTAAGGACAGCTGATGGGGGAGGAAGGCAGCCTGATATCGAGGTCTAATGGTTTGACCTGTCGGTAAGACGGTCATTAGATGGACTCAACCTGCCCGAAGGGGGATAGCTCGGAGAATTTTGAAATGAATCTGGTCATGCGCCTTTGGCGCTCTTCGTTGGGTAAAAAATACGTCATGGCCCTGACCGGGGCGGCGTTGTTCGTGTTCCTGATCGGTCATCTGGTTGGCAACCTTCAGGTGTTCGGTCCGCCAGACCTGATCAACGGGTACGCCCACTTCCTGAAGAGCAAACCGGGGCTGCTCTGGGGGGCGCGGATCGGATTGCTCGCCTGCGTCGGGCTGCACGTCCTGGCGGCGGTAACGTTGCTGGTTGCCAACCGCGCAGCCCGACCTCAGGGGTACGCGGGAGGGACGACGTACGGATCGACTCTGGCATCCCGGACGATGCCGATCAGCGGGTTGGTGGTATTGGCGTTCGTCGTCTATCACCTGCTGCATTTCACGGCGCTCCAACCCGGCGTCAATGGTGCCGGTCTCGACTTCACCCGGCTCCAATACTCGATGAATGGCGAGATGGTGCCGGATGCCTACGCGATGATGGTCATCGGTTTCCAGGTTTCCTGGGTGGTCCTGGCGTACCTCGTGGCGCAGGCGCTGCTCTTCATGCATCTCAGTCACGGGCTCTCCGCCATGTTCCAATCTCTCGGCCTCCGGAATCATGTGTGGTGGCCCCGCATCCAGATGTTCGCCCGGGTGGCGAGCATTGCCTTGTTCGTGGGATACGCCTCGATCCCGGTCGCCATCCTTGCGGGTGGACTGGGTCGCGAGCATGCCCAGAAGGCGAAGGCCCAGTTGGGCCTCGCCCCCGTCGGAAAGGAGGTCGTTCGCTGACATGGCCACGCTCAAATCCAATATCCCTTCAGGTCCGCTCTCGCAGAAGTGGGAGAGTCACAAGTTCAGCAGCAAGCTCATCAACCCAGCCAACAAGCGGAAGTACAAGGTCATCGTGGTGGGTGCCGGGCTGGCGGGGTCGAGCACCTCGGCGACGCTGTCGGAGCTCGGGTATGAAGTGCACAACTTCGTCTTCCATGATTCCCCGCGCCGGGCACATTCGATCGCGGCCCAGGGCGGAATCAACGCCGCGAAGAACTACCAGAACGACGGCGACTCGGTTCACCGGCTTTTTTACGACACGATCAAAGGGGGCGACTACCGGGCCCGTGAGGCGAACGTGCATCGGTTGGCGGAAGTTTCGGTCAACATCATCGACCAATGCGCGGCACAGGGGGTTCCCTTCGCCCGGGAATACGGCGGACTGCTCGACAATCGATCGTTCGGCGGCGCTCAGGTGAGCCGCACCTTCTATGCACGCGGCCAGACGGGTCAGCAGTTGTTGCTGGGCGCGTACTCGGCCCTCTCCCGGATGATTGCAGCCGGCGGGGTGAAGTCCTACACCCATTCCGAGATGCTCGATCTGGTGCTGGTCGATGGCCACGCCAAGGGAATCGTCGTCCGCGACCTCCAGACCGGCGAGATCACTCGGCATGCGGCCGATGCCGTGGTGCTGGCCACGGGCGGTTACGGCAATGTCTTCAACCTCTCGACTTACGCCCGTGGTTCCAATGCCACGGCCATCTGGCGCGCCTATAAGCGGGGTGCCTGCTTCGCCAATCCCTGCTATACCCAGATCCATCCGACGTGCATCCCGGTCAGTGGCGACTATCAGTCCAAGCTGACGTTGATGTCGGAATCCCTGCGCAACGACGGGCGCATCTGGGTGCCGAAACGGAAGGAAGACTGTCAGAAGGCTCCGGCGGACATCCCTGAAGAGGCGCGCGATTACTACCTCGAGCGCATGTACGTGGCGTTTGGCAATCTGGCTCCGCGCGACGTTTCCAGCCGTGCGGCCAAGTATGTGTGTGACGAAGGTCGCGGGGTGGGTCCGACGGGTCTCGGGGTGTACCTCGACTTTGCGGATGCCATCCAGCGGTTGGGAGAATCCAGGATCCGCGAGCGTTACGGCAACCTGTTCGCGATCTATCACGAGATCACCGCGGAGGATGCCTACAAGTCCCCGATGCGGATTTTCCCGGCAGTCCATTACACGATGGGCGGCCTGTGGGTGGACTATAACCTGATGTCCAACATCCCGGGCCTGTTCGTTCTGGGGGAGGCGAATTTCTCCGATCACGGCGCCAACCGTCTGGGTGCGTCCGCCCTCATGCAGGGGTTGGCCGACGGATACTTTGTGCTGCCGTCGACGATCGCCACCTATCTGGCGACGGTGAAGCCGGGGACGCGTCCGGCGGCGGACGCAGCGGAGTTCAAGCAGGCTGAGGAAGGGGTCCGCAAGGACAGCAGCGCGTTCCTCTCTGCCAAGGGCAAGCGGACGCCTTCGAGCTTCCACAAGGAGTTGGGCAAGATCCTTTGGGATCACTGCGGCATGGCGCGGACCAAGGCGGGTCTGGAGAATGCCATCCAACTTCTCGTGGCCCTTCGGGAGGAGTACCGGACCAATCTTCATGTCTCGGGTGAGGCCGGGGAATGGAACCAGTCTTTGGAGCAGGCAGGGCGGGTGGGCGACTTCATCGAGTTGGGTGAGTTGATGTGCCGTGATGCCCTGATGCGGGAAGAAAGCTGCGGCGGCCATTTCCGCGAGGAGTACCAGTACACGGCTGACGACGACGAGGTGAAGAAGGGCATTGTGAATGCCGGCGACGTCAAGCGACGCGACGATCAGTTCGCCTTCGTGGCGGCCTGGGAGTACGCGGGAGTTGGGAAGCTTCCTGTGTTGAACCAGGAACCGCTTGTCTACGAAGAGGTCAAGATGAGCACCCGCTCGTATAAGTGATCCTGCAGCCACGAATCGAAACATCCATTTCCCCGAGCCAATGAAGGTCAAACTGAAGGTCTGGCGGCAGAAGAACCGGAACACGCAGGGCAGCTTCGTCACGTACGATTCGCCCGAGTTGAACGCCAACATGTCGTTCCTCGAGATGCTGGACGTGTTGAACGAGGTGCTGTCCAACCAGGGCGAGGATCCCATCGCCTTCGATCACGATTGTCGCGAAGGCATCTGCGGCACGTGCTCGCTGGTCATCAATGGCAAGCCGCATGGACCGCACAAGGCGGTGGCGACCTGCCAGACGTACATGCGGAGCTTCAAGGATGGCGACGTCATCACGGTCGAGCCTTTCCGGGCCAAGCCGTTCCCCCTGATCAAGGATCTGGTGGTGGACCGTGCCTCCTTCGACCGGGTCCAGCAGGCGGGTGGGTTCATCAGCGTCCGGACCGGCAGTGCGCCGGATGCCAATTCGATCCCGGTGCCCAAGGAGGACGCCGATCTGGCCATGGACGCGGCCCAATGCATCGGCTGCGGAGCCTGCGTGGCCGCCTGTAAGAACGCTTCCGCCATGCTCTTTGTCGCGGCCAAGGTTTCCCATCTGGGCCTGCTGCCCCAGGGGCAGCCCGAGCGGTTCCGCCGGGTGAAGGCCATGGTGGACCAGATGGATTCCGAGGGGTTCGGCGGCTGCACCGTCACGGGTTCCTGCGAGGCCGTTTGCCCGAAGGAGATCAGTTTGGATTTCATTGCCCGGATGAATCGCGATTACGGCATCGCATTGCTCAAGGGCGACGCCAAGCAACTCGCTGGTGGCGGTGCTGGCTGAGCGGGTTGGGGGCGTCTTGGACAGGAGAATTCAAAATTGAGCATGCAGCCCTATCGACTGGGAATTCTGGGATCGGGCAAGGGCTCGAATTTCGTGGCGATCGCGGATGCCATCCAGGCCGGCACGGTTCCGGCCGAAGTCGCTCTGGTGGTGAGCGATGTGGAAGGGGCGGGAATTCTGGACCGCGCCCGGGAGCGGGGCCTGCCGGCGCAGTTCATCGAGCCCGGTCGATTTCGGACCAAACTGGATGAGGCTGCGGAGCCCGCCTATATCGCCGCCTTGCGCGCGGCGCGGGTGGACTTGGTGGTGTTGGCGGGTTTCATGCGCATCCTGAAGGGTGAGTTTCTCCGGACGTTTTCAGGGCGGGTCGTCAATATGCATCCCTCCTTGCTTCCGTCGTTTCCGGGGCTCGAGGCGTGGCGACAGGCCTTGGACTACGGGGTCAAGATCACCGGTTGCACCGTGCACCTGGTCGATCAGGGAATTGATACCGGACCCATCCTGGGACAGCGCGCGGTGGCGGTGATGGAGGACGACACTGCGGCCACCTTGCATGCCCGGATCCAGGAGACGGAACGGGTCCTGTATCCCGCCGTCCTGTCGGCGCTGGCGCGGGGAGAGGTTCGAGTGCGGGGCAGGGCGACCAAGGGTGGCGGTTAAGTCACAGGAACGTGACGCGAAGGCCCTGAACGGGTCACGCAGTCGAGGCCTCATCGGGGTATGTTGCAGCGTTTGCTTCTCCCTTCGGCGCTTGGAGTGACGATCCTCTGGGGTGCACAGATCGCGCAGGCTCAATTGGCCATCACTGAGATCCATTCCAGTGAATCCACGAATGGAACCCCAGCCATCCACGCCGACTGGTGGGAATTGACCAACTTTGGCGGGCAGGCAGTGGATCTCTCGGGCTTCCGCTTCAATGACGCGACCGGTGGCCTGGCAGCAGGTTCTATCACATTGCCCTCTCTGGTGCTCGCTCCCGGCGAATCCATGATCTTCGTCGAAGCCATCGAGGCGGATGCTTTCCGGCAGTGGTGGGGTGCTTCCTTGTCGCCGTCGGTTCAGGTCCTTACCTACATGACCAACGGGATTGGGCTGAGTTCGTCCGGTGACGGCCTCCGGCTCTGGGGTGCCACGACCACCAATGAGTTGGAGTGGATCGACTCAGTCGATTTTGGGGCGGCTGGGACCGACACAGCGACGTTCGTTTATGACCCGGCGTCCGGAGCCATGAGTGCCCGTTCGATCGTGGGACAGGCAGGTGCCTTCGCAGCGGCTGATAACGGGGATGCTGGATCGCCCGGGATCGGCGGCCCCCCTTCGGCACTGGAGATCGTGACTGAGCCAGGTGACATCGCCGTGAATCCGGGGGATCGCGTCACCCTGAGCGTCGCGGCCAAGGGTTTGCCGCGGCCCCGCTATCAGTGGAGGTTCAAGGGCACTCCGATTGAGGGTGCGATTCAGTCACGGTTGGTGGTTTCCAACGTCACCGCGTCGCTCACCGGCCTTTATTCCGTGGTGCTCGACAACGGTTTATCCTCACTGGAAAGCCGATCGGCCCGGGTCTCCCTGGTCGAGGTTCCCCAGGCTCCGACGATTTCGGCGATGCTGACCAACCAGAGCGTGATTGCTGGCGGCAGCGTGACGTTTGCCATTGAGGCGACCGGAGTGCCGCAGCCTACTTATGTGTGGACCCTCGACAGCACGCTGATTTCGGGGCAGACCGGATCGTCGTTGGTGCTTTCGAATATCACGATGGCCGTCGCCGGAACCTATGCCGTGGTCGCATCCAACCGCTCTGGACAAGCCACGTCGTCGGCAGTCTTGACCGTCCGTTCCAAGCCGGATCTGCGCATCACCGAGGTGCGATCTACCGACACTCTGGATCCTGATTTCTCGCGGCGGAACGGGTTCGTTGCCCAGGACTGGTTCGAGGTGACTTCGTTCGAATCCATGGCGGTCAACCTCACCGGATGGCGGGTGGACGACAACAGCACGAGCCTGACCGCGGCTTATACGGTCACCAACGAACTCCAGATCCTGCCGGGCGAATCGGTGATCTTTGTGGAGCGTTTGACCCCCGAGCAATTCGTCGCGTGGTGGGGAACCAACGAGTTGCCGGCCGGGCTCAAGATCATCACCTACTCGGGCAGCGGCTTCGGACTCAGTTCGGGCGGGGATGGAGTTCGGCTTTGGGATCCAACGACCGCCAACAATGCGGACACTGTGTCGGCGGTTGATTTTCCCGCGGGAACGCCCGGAGTGACGTTCAATTTCGATCCAATTTCACGCGTGTTTGGTGAGTTGAGCGTCGAGGGCGTGAATGGGGTGTATCAGGCCCCCGGCAGCGTTGATCGTGACTTGAATCTCACGGTGCGGGACATCGGTTCTCCGGGCAGGATTCAGGAAGGTGCGGTGGTCGTCCCCCCAAGCCCGCCTCAACTCACGGCGGTGCTGGAAGGAACCGCAATCCTGATCCGGTTCCAGGGCGAAGCCGGGCGGAGGTACCGGCTTGAGAAGAGGGCCGAGCTTGGCGGCGGATCCTGGGGAACGGTGATCGAAGTCCCGGGGCAGGCTGGCCCGATGGAGATCAACGCGGGTTCCGGCACGGGTGACATTGGCTTCTTCCGCGTCATCCTCCCATGAACAGCCGCTTTGCCCATCGATCGGGTTCAGGCGGATTCACCCTGATCGAGTTGCTGGTCGTGATTGCGATCATCGCGATTCTGGCGGGGATGCTCTTGCCAGCATTGTCCAAGGCCAAGTCGAAGGCGCAATCGATCTCCTGCCTGAACAATGGAAAGCAATGGGGGTTGTCCCTGACGCTGTACGTCGATGACAACGGCGAAATCCTTCCGAGGGAGAAGGACTATCTCGGGGGTGATTTGTTGGGATGGCGTGCAGCGGTGGATCCCGGCAATTCGGATCTCTGGGCAAATGCGCTCCCGCTGAAGATGAGTCTGCGCAGCCTGGCTCAGATCGCGACCAACGATCGCGCGGGGTTCTATTCGCGTCAGAACCTGTTTCTTTGTCCGTCGGCCAAGCTGCCTCCGGAGAAGTTGAACTACCCGCACTTCTCGCTGGCGATGAACTCCAAGCTGATCCAGGGCGGGGCGAAGGTGCGAGTCTCCGAGATCCGCATTCCCACGCAGACCGTGGTGTTCACCGAGTCAGGACTGCCCGGCGAAGCGAGGGCTCACCCCAACCAGGCCAACTATACCGGGCAACCCCACGCCTATGCCAATCGGTACTCCGCGCGGCATGCTGGTTCAGGAAATCTGGTGTTCGCCGATGGCCATGCAGAGGCCTCCAAGGCGTCCAAGGTCCTCGACATGGTGGAATCGTCACCCACGAAGGGCAGGGCATCGTTCCCGCAGAATGGGATCGTCTGGACCACTGATCCGGCATCTAACCCCAACTAGACGGCAATCCAGATTCTCCTTCAAGCCGGGCCGTACTTGATTCGAATCTCACCGCTGGAATTGGGAATATCCAAGGCGATCATTCGATTCTCCGGCATCCGCACGACATCCATCCTTTCGCCATTGACGCTGACCCGTGCTTTGCCCGGGATGCCGTGCAGGATGACCCGCCAGACTTGGACTTTGGAAGCCCTCGGACCGGAGGCCGCTCCCAAGGTCAGAATCAGGCGTTGACCCTGTCTCGCGAGCCGAATGCGGCGCCGATGCCAGTCGCCTTGGTCGAACGCCTGCGTCTCGCCGTCGTCTTCGTACCAGACGAAGCCGTCGTTCAGCCCGGGCCAGACATTGAGGGTGACCTCGCAAAGATCCTGACTTTCGGAATTCTGAGCCGCACCGATGAGCGGCAGGATGGCGCCGCCGCGGACGAAGATGGGGATGCGATCCAGCGGAGCCTCGGCAAGGTGGTGACAGCCACCTTCAATCCGTTCATCCGTCCAAAAATCGTACCAGGTTTCGTTCGGGAGATAGACGGCCCGAGCCACCGAGCCCTGCTCGAGCACCGGAGCAACGAGCAGGTCGCGGCCGACCAGGAATTGATCCCCACGGGCCACAGCAATCGGGTCGTTGGCGTAGTGCCAGAACAGCGGGCGCACGATCGGGGCACCGGTCTCGCGGGCTTCCGCCACGAGGCAGTAATACAGTTGGAGGAGTTGATACCGTTGCTCGATGGAACGGCGGATGATGGCCTCGACGGTTGGTCCGAGAGCCCACGGTTCCTGATCGGTGGTTCCGAGATGGGAGTGATTGCGGAAGAACGGCGTGAACGCCGCGAACTGCATCCAGCGGACGAAGAGTTCCGGGGTCGTGTTGTCGGGGAACCCGCCGACATTACCGCCGCAGAACGCCACTCCGCTCACTCCCAGATTGAGCAGCATCTGAACCGAGTCACGGAGTTGATCCCACGTCGATGAGTGGTCGCCGGTCCAGACCACGGCATCGCGTTGTCCACCCGCATAGGTGGCACGGGTGATGACGAAGGGCCTTTGATCCGGAGCCGCCGCCAGCGAGCCCTCCCGCGACGCGCGGGCCATCTGCATCCCGTATAGGTTGTGGGCTTCAACGTGGGGCAGGGTGCCGTGTTCGGTCCGGTGGATCGCCTCCGGAGCCAGGGTCTTGTCGGGCCGCGCAAAGTTCGAAGGCGCGTTCATGTGGTTCCAAAATCCCGCCACGCCCTGTCGGGTCAGGGCGGCTTGCTCGCGCCCCCACCAGGCACGGGTCTCGGCTCGAAGAAAGTCCGGGAAGCGAGCCTTGCCCGGCCAGACCTCACCGATGAAATCCGCGGTGCCATCCGCATTTTTGACGAAGGCATCCACTTCAAGACCCCGATTCAAGACCCCGAATCGAGGATCATCCTTCACGCCAGGATCCACGATCGTGACGACCCGGAAGCCATCCGACCGGAGTCGCTTCATCAGTTCGGTCGCCATGGGGAAACCCTTTCCGAATGTGAAAACCCGATAGCCATCCATGTGATGGATGTCGAGGTAGAGCACATCACAGGGAATCTTCCGCTGGCGGAATCTTTGAGCAACCTCTTCGACGCGGGCTGCGGTCTCGTAGCGGTAGCGGCATGGTTGATAGCCAAGCGCCCAGCGGGGCGGCATCGGGATCCGACCGGTCAGGCGGGTATAATTGCCGACCACTTCTGGCACGGTGGGACCGACGAACAAATAGAGATCGATGTCCCCGCTGGCGGCGGTGAGCTTCCACTCGTCGAGTTGGGTCTGACCCAGGTCCCAGATCTGGCGGGCGGGATTGTCCCAGAACAATCCTGCCGCGCGCCCATCCCGGAGCGAGAGCGCGAAGGGAATGGAAACGG
>JBDNHZ010000023.1:0-24308 GCA_041688515.1 Verrucomicrobiota bacterium | reverse complement strand
GAGGCACCGACCGCCGATGCCGAGACCGCCGAGCGTCTGGAGGTCTATTTCGCCTGTCTGTACCTCGGGTTCGAAGGCAAGCACTACGGAGTTCCCGACAAGCTCCAGAAGGTGCAGGCGAAGGTGGCGGGCCGCGTCAAGCGGTTGCTCGGGACCGGCCTGGAGGCGCGCATCACGCCGGCCGCCTACGAGAATCTCAACGAGACCAAGCTCAACCTCGATTCCGCCCCGGCCATGTGGGGTGCGGCGATCCTCTCGGTCTTCTTCGTCATCCTGTTCTTCTTTGGAACCACCTACATGTACCGGCAGGCCATGAGTGATCTCACCACGTCGGTCCAGTCGATCAACGACGGTAAGTAGAGCCCTCAATCCCATGGACGCACTCTCCGATCTTTCGACACCGGCCAAGGGCATCCTTCTGGGGGTCCCCGTGGGCGTGGCAGGTGCCGACGCCTTTTTCATCGCCAATGGCGCTCCCTGGAAGTGGGTGCTGTTGTTCAGTCTCATTGCCCTGCTGGTCGCGGCGGCCCTGCTCTACGTCGGCTACCGGCTCATGCAGAAGCGCCGGGGCAAGGCCTTCGAAGGCGCCATTGATGAAGCCGCGAAACGGTCGTCCGGTGCTGCCAGGCCCGAGGAACGGGCTGCCATGGAAGATCTCCGGCGCCGTTTTCTCGAAGGCTTCGAACTGTACAAGCGCGAGGGCTTCAACCCCTATGATGTTCCCTGGTATCTCGTCATGGGAGAACCCGGATCCGGCAAGACCTTCGCGGTCCGCAACAGCGGGATCGGGTTTCTGCCGGGCATGCAGAACGAACGTCAGGGCACCGGTGGCACCAAGACCATGGACTGGTGGTTCACCAAGTCCGGTGTGCTGCTGGATACCGCCGGCCGTTGGTCGGTGGGCGCGGGTGGCGAGCACAGCCTCGCCTCGCAGGAACTCGCCCAGTTCCTCCGTCTGCTGCGCAAGAACCGCAACCGTTGCCCGATCAACGGTCTCATCCTCGTCCTCGACGGCGAGAAGATGCAGAACGAGACCAAGGAAGAATCGCTCGAAAAAGCCAAGCTCCTCAGCGAGGCGTTGTTCCAGGTGAAACGGGAACTCGACGTCCGTTTCCCGGTCATTGTCTGGATCAGCAAGTGCGACACCATCCCCGGGTTCCGCTCCTACTTCGATTCATTCTCCGATCCCAAGCAGCAGAGCCAGATGCTCGGCTGGTCCAATCCGTCCCAGAACATCGACGAACCGTTCAAGCCGGAGCAGGTGGAGGACTTTCTCAGTGGGGTCGTCTCCGAACTCCGCAATCGCCGCTGGCAGTTGCTCTACGACCAGAAACTGGCGGGGGACGCCCGGCGCGTGGACGCGGTGGACAGCCTGTTCGTCTTTCCGTCGCATCTCGAGAAGGTCGCGCCCGCGGTGCGCACCTATATGGAGATGATCTTCAGCGACACCCGGCGCGCCCCGTTCCTACGCGGCATCTATTTCAACTCGGCCATCACCGAAGGCGCCGAGGTCGATCGCACCATTGCCGAGGCGATGGGGTTGACCCCGCAGCAGTACCGCGAGCAATCCCGTCAGAACGAACTGTTCAAGCGCGACCGGGCGCTCTTCATCCGCGATACCCTGGCCGAGAAGCTGTTCAAAGAACGGAATCTGGTCAGCCGCGCCAGCAACGCCGTCGCCGCCCTGCGTCGCACCCAGATCCTGTTCGTCTCCGCCCTGGTCCTGTGCCTGGGCGCCATGGCCACCATGGCCTGGTTCAGTTCGAGCCGGCTGCGCAAGGATCTGGGCGATGCGAAGCGGGGATGGGAAAAGGCGGCGGTGGGGATGAAGTCCGACAGCTACTTCCAACCGGCTGGGTCGGAGGTCACCTATAGCGGTCATAACACCGACCTGAAGAAGGACAAGGACGACAAGAAGGACAAGGACGAAAAGGACGAAAAGGACGAAAAGGACGAAAAGGACGACATGCTGGCCTTCACGGTCCTGAGCGAGACGCTGGCGGATTGCGCGAAGGATACCCGGATCCCGCCGCCCTTCGGCTGGATCATGTCCCGCTCAGGCGCCTCCCAGGAGGACCGACGGAAGGCATGGACCCGGCTTTTCGAGCGCAATTACCTCGGGCCATTGGCGCAGGCCGTGCTCAGCGCCACCGACAGCCTCACCAACCGGCAGGCGCGGGTGGTCGGTCTGGTGAAGTTCGATGCCCTGTTGCTCACCAATCCGCCGCCCGTCCTGGCGGAGAATGATCCGTTCCCGAAAGCCTTCCTCGGGGCCTTCCTCGACACCGATCCCCAGTCATTGGAGGACAATGCCAAGCTGATCGTCCGCGCCAGTCAGGCCAAGTTGATCTCGACGGAATGGTATGCGCCGATCCGGGAGAAACTGTGGGATCGCACGGCGGACGCCTTCGACGCCCTGATTGGCGACAAGAAGTACGACCTGAAGGTCAGTGTCGATTTCATCGATTCCGCGCGCCGCCAGGCTTCGGCCGATCAGGCGTTCATCAATGCCCTCGACCAGTTCGAGAGCCTCACCGAGAAGGTCGATCCCAACCGTCTCTCGGCGGCCGATCTTCAGAATCTGCGCGCGTCCTTCAATGCCTGGGTGGCCGCCCGGCCTGGGGTCCGGGTCCACGCCAATCTTGCCGGAGCCGGCGACGAGGCGACCCGCAAGCTGGATGGTTCCTTTGGACAATCGTTCAAGGCCCTCCAGGACGACCTGACAAGCGTCAAGGTGGGCAATCTCGCCCCCGATTTCCTCAAGAAGATCACCGACTTCCGGAATACGGAGGTCAGCAGCCTGAAGGAACGCTGGGGTCAGTTGACCCGCGACTTCTCCCTGGCGGAGATCAGCGCCGCCTCCCAGAAGGGTGAAGAACTGCTTCCCGCCGTCGCCGCGTCCCTCGTGCTGTTCGGTCCGGAGTACGGCCCCACGGCCGAGCTTCCGTTCGCCGGCTGGAACCGGTTCGAGAAGGAACGCGATGAGCTTCGTCGCCGGAGTTCCACGGTCAGCAACGAGCTCGGTCGCGTCCTGTTGCTGGCGGGTGCCTACCAGCGGGGTCGTGCTTCCACCGACGCCGGGGATCTGGCCCGGCGCGTCGAGGCGGATCTGGCCCGTTGGCCCCTGGCCAATTCCGACAGCCGGATTCCGGAAGACCAGTTTGGTCCGATCGTGGCCCGGGCCAAGGCCATGCTGGCCGATCCCAATGGACTGGGTCATCCCGACAGTCGCTCCAGCACCACCAATCTGGCCCGCCTGATCGGGATTGCCGATCAACTGGTGACCCGAAAGAAAATGGCGATCCAGTTCAAGCTCGCCGCCAAGCAGGCGGATCCTGCCTTCCGCTCCCTGAATCTCGATCCCGACGGAGTCGGGGACTTCGTTAACTTCAGCAGCTCGCAGACGGTCACCAAGATTGTCCCTTTTGATCGCTTCATCTTCAAGGCACGCTTTTCCGATCGTGAACGTGAAGAGTCGGGAACGTTGGCCGGTCGATGGAGATTCCTGGAGCGGTTCTGGGACGCCGGCACGGGTTCCCTCCGGACCAATCACGTCGTTGCCTTGCCGATCGGCAATGGTTCGGCGGTCAACATCGAGGTCATCGGAGCCAATTGGGTGGAGTAACGGCTTCACCCCAAACCTGACGCGGCACAAACCACCCCATGGATCCTTCCTCCAACAATCCGGTGTCGGCGACAGCGCAGGCGGCAGGCTACGGCAAGCACCCGACTTGGTCGGATCACATCGAAGGACTGGGGGCCGCGTCTGCGGTGCTCTCGAAGATCGAGGGCGAACTCTATCTCGGAGCCATTGGCAGCCTGATCACCTCCGGAGACTGGCCCTCCGCGTCGTCTGGTCATGCGATGGCCGAGACCGTGCGGCGCTTTCTCTGGCAGAACGCCGGCGACCTGGTCTTCGGCTGGATGTGGCCCTCGGCCGACGAGGTCGGACGGGATCATTACCCGATGATCCTGTGCGTGCATGTGACCGGTGTTGACGCCAGCACGGCCGTTCCCTTGTTGGATCCGCTTTTCCAGCAGGCGATGCAGACCGTCCGCGCCACCCGGGTGCGGGACGAGGTGGTGGCAGCGGTGGCGGAATTGCAGCTCCAGGCTCGGAAGGTGTTGCAGGCCTCGCCTCCGCAACCGGAGGACATTCAGCTCCAGCGCGCCGACGAATGGGTCAAGACTGGGCCGCTCGATCCCACGCGCTGGCATCGGCTCCTCTATTTTCTCAAGACGCAGTACGCCGATGCCGCCATCGCGGAGACCGCAAGCCGGCTCACGGCGGCCAAGCGTCCGGCCATCCGGGAATTCGAGGGGATGCGCCTTCCTTCGCCGGCGTCGGCCGGGCTGGGCGGGATAACCGGTTGGCTGGCCTTTCTGCGGACGCAACTGCGGGCCAATGCGCCGGCTCTGCTGGTTCAGGCCGAGGGGGCCGAATGGTGCGACATCATCGTCGGCGTGATCAACGCCACGACCCTCAAGCCGGTTCTGGGCGGCATCCAGGAGGTGTATCCGGTCACCGACGTTCCTTTCAAGATCACCCCGGAATTCGCTTCCGAATCGGAGCAGGCACTTCAGGCGGTGGGCCTGCCCTGGGGCGACGCGCGCAAGGTTTCCATCTTTGGACCGGTTCCTTCCCGCTACCGACCGAATCCCACCACCGGACGTCCGGCATCCGCCCCGGCCAAGGGAGCGCCGACGGAAACTTCGTCCTCCGAGCCCATGGCACGGAAATCGTCCCGCTCCGCCTCAGGTTCTCGGTCGATCCCGTGGATCCCCATTGCGGCAGGCGGCCTCGTGCTGGCGGGGATCGCGGCCTTCCTGGTCTTCCGGAGTTTGGAATCGGAGACGGAGTCCGGGACCAATGAAACCGTTGCCAGGCCGACCCCTACCGGGGGCTCCAAGGCCACCGTTGGAACTCCTCGCGCAAAGCCCGGCACGGCCCCGGTCGACAACAGCGATCATTCGGGACGTTGGCTCCTCTACTGGGACCAATACCGACAGTTGAAGGACGCGGCCGCCGCCGCGGAGCCGGGAACGCTCTGGGCGGAGCAGGTCCAGGCCAGTCTCGGGGATCTGGACCCGAAGAACTGGGAACCCTGGTTCGTGGTGTTCGGCGGGCGCGACAAGGTCCGGGGCGCCGAGATCGACAACATTTCCACCAGCAAACTGGCCGCCCAGACCGTCAACCTCCGTCGGGGTGCCGACGCCGCGGCCCGCTTGATGAACGCCGCCACCAACGGCTACGCGGCCCGCATCCGTTCCCAACTCTCCGGACTGACCGATGGCCCGGCTTCCGGGATGGTCCCGGGCTGGCAAACGGCCCTCGCCCTTCCGATGGGCAGCCGGAATCCGACGACCCATATCCAGGCGCTGACCCCCGTGGAGACCCAGTGGCGACAGGCCTCCAATCGGGTGGCCGCATGGACCGCGGCCTGGTCGGAGATGGCCCCGGTGGATCCGCAGCACGCGACCTTGATCCGCTCGAACGATCTCGCTGCTCTTCGGCAGATCCGCGAGCCAGCCCCGTGGGCCGCGGCCCTCGATTCCTCCATCGCGGTGGCGACGGCCACGCGGACCTGGGCCCAGGGCGCGCTCCCGAAAGTGGATCCGGCGTCTCTGGCAACCAGCCTTTCAAAGGCGGGACCGGCGTTGACCTGGAATGGCTGGAGCAATGCCGTCGTGGGAGCCACCCGCGTGCTTGGGGTTGCCGAGGTCGTCGCCGTCAAGGAGGCCCTGCGGGCCGAGGCCGAAGGAGAACGCCTGAAGTTCCTCCTGCGGGTCCGCAAGGATCAGGGCGATTCGATCCGCACGGAGTTGGCCGCGCTTTCGACCCAGTTCACCGAGGCGAGCCAGGCCCCGCTGGTGCAGGCGAATCCGCAGGCGGTGACCGCCTTCAAGGACCTGCAGACCCGCGTCGCTGCGGTGGGCGATCGCCTTCAGAGGGCCTGGTCCCTGGTCGCCAGTCCGAAGGCCCAGGTGCAGTTGTCCCGCGACACCCGCAAGCTCGCCACTCCCCTGCAGGAGTTCTGGCTGAACTACCTCAACCTCGCCGCTCGGAAGGTGGACGGTGAAAATCCCGCGGATGCTGCGGCCTCCACCCTGCGCTGGACCGAGACCCTGGATTCTTCGTGGGCTTTTTTCTCCGCCCTGGAGTCGGCGGGTCGGGATCCCGGCCTGACCCAGGTTCCGCCGCCGTTGTCGGGTCGGGTTCCTGAAGCCGTCTGGCGTCTGGATACCTGGACGACGTTGCAGGCAATTGCCCTGGATTCTGCCACGCTCCGGTTCCGCATCGATGCACCGGCCGCGCTCGCCGGCGTTCAGCGGGAGACGGCCGGCGTGATTGCCCTGGCCAATGCGGCCCTTCAACTGAGCACCGCCTGGGCCGACGGGATGTGGACCAATACCACTGCCGCCCGCGGCATCCTGACCGGGCAGCCGGACAACCCCTCCTTTCAAGCCAGTCTCAAGACGTTCAACGTCGATCGCCTTCGCCTTCTGGCCACCGAGACGTGGAGCAAACCCATTCCCGAATCCGGCCCGGCAGCGGGTGCCGATCTGCTGTCGGTCTCGGCCGTCTGCGAGCGGATCGCGGCCGGGCCGGCGTGGGCGGCGACCGATGCCCACTGGAAGCACGCCTGCGATCTTGCCGGCTTGGTTGCGAAGGCCGGTGTCTGGAAGGATCTGAGCCGGCAGAAGGCGTGGTTCGCCCGTTTGTGGCAAACGCGGGTGGGTGCCGGGCTTCCGATTGATTCGATGACGGCCGTCACGGCTCCACTCGCAGGTCAGCCGGGGTTGGAAGGCTGGTTGCCCGCCGGCTTCATCACCCACCAGCGCTGGGTGCAGATCGCTGGCGCGCTTCAAGCCGGCCAGTTGAACGACGCGAAGCGTCTCGTCGAGGTCCTGCGCACCGATACCGGCGCGGGCAAGCTTCCCGAGTCTCCCGCCAACCGGACCGTCCTCGATCAGATCGCCGCGCTGAAGCTTCCCGAGGATCCCTTCGAGCGGGTGGACTGGGAGCGGACCAAGGGGAATCGCCCGTTCAGCTTCGAGGTGAAGAACGCCAGTCGCGAGGCCGTGGCAGTCTTTCCTTCTGGAGCCCGCGTGACCTTCGTCCTGCCTCCGTCGGGAGTCGCGGCCCCGATCCTGGTGGCCCGCGAGGAGTTCAGCGCCCGGGATCTCGCGTCGCTGTTGAACAGCAGTCCCGAACTGCGCCGCAAGTGGGTCGAGCAGACCGCCAGCCGCTCGAAGGTCAGCCGCAAGGCGGGCGCGGATTCACAGGTCGCCGGCGTCTGGAACAACATCGGCATTACGCCGGCCCCCAGTCTTTCCTCCGAACTCCCCCGGATCGCCGCCGGGTCAGTGTACAAAAGTGTCGATCTGCGGCTCTTCGCGGCGGACGGAACGGAACTTCCAGCCAACTGCATCTCCGCCAATCTGGCCGAGGGAATTGCCAAGGCGCTCGGCTGCCGGCTGCCCTCCCCCGCCGAGTGGACTGAGATCAATTCCCGGATGGGAACCGTCAACTTCCCGGCGCGTCCCAAGGCCGTGAAGGCGTTGTCCGAGGGCCTCGTCAGCCGATGGGAAGCCAAGTACGAACACTCGGGGATCGTGGTGAACCGATTGGTGACCGTCGATGCTCCCGGTGATTCCGGCATCGCCGACCGCGGTTCCGGCCCGTTCTTCCAGGCGGTCAGTGCGGGAGGGGAATCCGACCCGCAGGCCCTGCGCCATTGGCAGGGCAATGTCGCCGAGTACGTGCGCGATCCCCAGTCCGGGGCGTTGAGCGTCGCCGGCGGATCGTTCGCCAGCCTGGTGGTCCAACCCCAGGCGTTGGACGAAAAAGCGAAGACCCAGGCTTATATCGACGCCGGACTCCGTCTCGTTCTGGACCGCGTTGACCTCGACCAACTCGGTCAGGCCAAGGCACTGCTCGCGGAGATCCGTCTCGTCGTCCCCTGAGCCCTGCGCCCATTTCCATCCCATACGCCTCTCATGGATACCTACGTCGAAAACCTTCTGGCTCCCCTCTCGCCCGGCAACCCTGCCGGGCCCGACATGAACGATTCGACGGAGATGTTCCGGATCGATGACCTTGCCAAGGGGACCCCGGGGGATGAGGTCAAGGGGACCCTGCCCGAACCGCCCGACTGGCGGAAGCTCCGCAAGGAATGCGAATCGTTCCTCTCCAAGAGCAAACACCTGAAGGTGGTGGTCATCCTTTCGAGCTGCCTGCTCAAGCAGAAGGGACTCGAAGGATTCCGCGACGGTCTGCAGTTGGTTCTGGGCTATGTCCGCGAGTATTGGGACACGTTTCATCCCCTCCTGGATCCCTCCGATGGCAATGATCCCACCCAGCGGCTCAACCTGCTGACCACGCTCAAGAAGTCCCGCTGGCCCACGGAATGGTTGCTGGCCATGAACCATCTCTTCGAAGTGCCCCTGGCGGGGAGCGAAGGCCGGTTCGTGACTCTGGCAGAGGTCGATCTCTCCCGAGGCCGATCGACTGCCGGAGAAGGCACGCCCAAAGGCATGGATGCCGCCACGCTCACCGCCCTGTTCCGGTCGACCCCCCAGGAGCAGTTCACCGCCTCCATGGCCCTGCTGGAGGAGATCCTGAAACTCGTCGAGGAACTCGACGCCCTGCTGACCTCCAAGGTGGGCTCAGCCAAGGCCGAGAGCTTCACTGATCTGAAGGATACCCTCAGCCGCATGGAGGGCGTCATCTCCCCCTACCTCCAGACCGCCTCCGCGGAAGGCACGTCCGCGGATGGGGACGCCACCGCAACCCCTGCCGCGGCTGGTTCAGGTCAGAAGAGCTCCGGCGACTCCGGTCCCCGAGGGGAAGGCGGGTCCGGGGTGATGCGCTCCAGAGAAGACGTGGTCAAGCAACTCGGGGTCATCTGCGATTTCCTCACCCGCACCGAGCCCTCCAGCCCGATCATCTATCTCCTTCGTCGGGCCCAGCGGATGGTGGGCATGGATTTCCTCCAGGTCGTGACCGAGTTGTCCCTCGCCGGTGCGGACGCCCGCGAAACCCTCAAGCCATCCATGGGCATCGGCCTGCCTGAACCGCAGGCCGCTCCGTCCTCGGAATCCAGCTCGAACACATGAGCGATTTCCCGGCACCCCGCTCGGATCTCCCGGATGCGGTGTATGCGCGGATCTCCGGGTTTCTCGCCCAGTGCGGTCTGGGACGCCGCGAACTGCTCCCTCAGCTCGGCATTCAGGTCATCAGCGATCTGGGCAAGGTCGAGTGGCCCAAGGTCGATCTTTCGCGCCTCCCTGCCGCGACCTCCATCGCCGTCCGACTCTTCCTCCAGGGTGCCGCCGTCGCCCAGGAGGAACTCGATCGGGTTCTCGATCCGGAAGGGTTGAAGTGCCTGTTCCAGGTCGGTTTGATCGCCCGGGTTCCGGCGCAGGACGACGCCTGGCAGTGCCCCGTCATGCTCTACCCGATCGCGGGCTTGTGGGCGGCTTCCGATCGGGTTTTGGACACCGACGGAAAGTCCATGGAAATGGGAAGCGACGCGGTGTTTCCGGCGTTGTACCCGGGGACCATCCGGTTTCTCCGACTGATGCCCTCGACGACCGGCACCCTGCTGGATGTCTGCGGAGGGTGTGGGATTGGCGCAATGGCAGCCGCACCCACGGCGCGCTCGGTGGTCACCTCGGACCTGACCGAACGCGCCCACCAGTTCGCCCTGTTCAATTTCCGGCTCAATGGCGTGGTGGGAGCCCGCAGTCTGGCGGCCGGAGGGTATCACGGGGTTTCTGGGCAGGTCTTCGACGTCATTGTCTGGCATCCGCCCTACGTGCCTTCCCTCGGCGATGGTGCCGTCTTCCGCGACGGAGGAAGCCTGGGTGAAGATGTGATCCGGGAATTGGTCACGGACCTGCCGGAACACCTGGGGGCCGACGGCCGGGCGATGTTCCTCAGCTTCGGTCGGAGCACCCACGAGACTCCCTGGGAACAGCGGGTCCGGGAATGGCTGGGCAGCCATTCCGCGGGGTTCGACCTCGTGCTGGCCGTGTTCGATCGCAAGTCGCCCAAGGCCATTGCTGGCGATCTGGCCGAACGCCAAGGGCAGGGTAAGCCCGATGCCGCACTCCAACTGGAGGGGCATTTTGAACGGCATCACACCCGGGAGTTCATCTACGGACCGCTCTATTTTGCCCGCACCCCCGCGGGAGAGGAGCCGATCACCGAGGTCGTCGAGATGGCGTCCGAGTCCGCCTCTGCCTCCGATCTGGCAGAACGCCTCGCCTGGGCCCGCTGCCGTACCCGACCGGACCACGCGATTTTCTTCGGAGCCTGGTGCCCCGCGCTTCGGCCCGGGCTGGAGTTGCACACCCGCCACCGGTTCCAGGACGGGGCCGTGGAGGTGGCGGAGTGCATTCTCCGGGTCAGTGCTCCCATCCCGGGGAACCTGCGGATTGAGCCGGGAATGGTGCCGGTGCTGGCCCTGATGGATGGGCGCCGGACCACCCTCGAGGTGCTGGAGGAATCCATCCTTACCGGCAGCGTTCCTGCGAGCGTCACGCCGGGTGAATGGATGGCTTTCGTACGGAATCTGGTCGATCGGGGGATTCTCCATTTCGGGAGCGGCACGGGTCCTGCATCCGTGACTTAGTTACAACTTGACGCCAGAGCTTCCCGGCCTTCAGCCTCGAAAAACAAACCCCAGAATTTCATGTCAAACAACAGTCAGGCATTCGTCGGCCGCAACCGTGCTCCCCGCGTCCAGATCAGCTACGACGTGGAGACCGGAGGTTCTCAGAAGAAGGTCGAACTCCCCTTCATCATGGGTGTGATGGCCGACCTGAGTGGCAAGCCAGCCGAGGCCTTGCCCGGCATCGGCGATCGCAAATTCACGGAGATCGACGTCGATAACTTTGACGACGTGATGAAGGGCACCAAGCCCCGTGTGGTCTTCCAGGTTCCCAACACGCTCACCGGCGAAGGCAACCTGAATGTCGAGATGACCTTCGACAAAATGGAGGACTTCTCGCCAGCCGCGATTGCCCAAAAGATTGAACCGCTTCGCAAGCTGCTCGAGGCCCGCACCGAACTCGCCAACCTGCTCTCCTACATGGACGGCAAGGACAGTGCCGAAGAACTGGTGGCGAAAGCCCTTCAGAATCCCGAGCTCATGAAGAGTCTGGCCGCCGCTCCCAAGCCGGCCGACGAGGCACCCCAGGCCTGAGGATCCACCCCGCCTGAAGTATACGACCCCGAAACCCTCAATCCGGAGCCTGTAGAATCCTATGTCCACCCAAGCACAGACCACCGCTGCCGAAGCACTGACGGCCGATGCCTTTTCCAACCTGATGGGCAAGGCCGTCAGGGCCACGACCCCTGAAAAGCAGACCGCGGTCAGTCGTTCGGTGTCCACCCTCTGCGAGTTCGCGCTGCGCGATGCACGCCTCGTGAGTGGCGATGCCCTGAAGACGATCAACGCCCTCATCGCCGAGATCGATCGAAAGCTCTCTGAGCAGATCAATCTGATCCTGCACCAGGACGAGTTCCGGGAGTTGGAAGGGACTTGGCGCGGTCTCCATTACCTGGTCAACAACACCGAGACCGACGAAATGCTGAAGATCAAGGTCTTCAATGTTTCCAAGACCGATCTTCGCAAGTCGCTCGGCAAGTTCGAGGGTACCGCCTGGGACCAGAGCCCGCTCTTCAAGAAGATCTACGAAGAGCAGTATGGCACCCGCGGTGGAAAGCCGTTCGGCGCGCTGATCGGTGGCTATAACTTCGATCATACCGCCCCGGACGTGAAGCTGCTCGCCGGAGTTGCCCAGATCGCCGCCGCCTCTTTCGCCCCGTTCTTCGCCGCCGCTGCTCCCAGCCTGTTCGGCATGGAATCCTGGCGTGAGCTGAACAATCCCCGGGATCTCACCAAGATTTTTGCTCCGGCCGAGTACGCCGCCTGGAACAGCTTCCGCAAGACGGATGATGCCCGCTACATCGGGTTGACCCTTCCCCGCTTTCTGGCGCGCATGCCCTATGGGGCCAAGAAGAGCCCCGTCGATGCCTTCGCCTTCGAGGAAGACACCGGCAACGGCGATCATTCCAAGTACGTCTGGTCCAATGCCGCCTTCGCCCTCGGGACCAAGATCACCCAGTCCTTCAAGGAATACGGCTGGACGGCACGGATCCGCGGTCGTGAATCCGGCGGGACCGTTAACAAGCTCCCGGTGGATACCTTCCCGACCGGGGACGGCGGGACGGATATGAAGTGCCCGACCGAAGTCGCCATTCCCGACCGCCGTGAGGCGGAGTTGGCCAAGAACGGCCTGATCGCCCTCTGCCACGAGAAGGGCAATGACTTCGCCGTCTTCGAGAGCGCGCAGTCGGTCCAGGAACCGACCAAGTATGAGTCCGACGAGGCGACGGCCAATGCCCGTTTGTCTGCGGCCTTCCCTTACCTGATGTCCACTTGCCGGTTTGCCCATTACCTCAAGGTGATGGTTCGCGACAAGGTCGGCAGCTTCAAGGAACGCGCGGACATGGAGGAATGGTTGAACAAGTGGATCAGCCAGTTCACCTGCGACTCCAAGGCCTCCGAGGAAATGAAGGCCCGCTACCCGCTCGCCTCCGCCGAGGTCAAAGTCGAGGAAGTTCCAGGAGCCCCGGGTTATTACACCTCGCGCTTCTATCTCCGGCCGCACTTCCAGTTGGAAGGCCTGACCGTTTCGCTGCGACTGGTGTCCAAGATGCCGGCCAAGTGATCCAATGATTCCAAGCCGGTGCGCCACCGGCGAACCTCAAACAACAAACACGTCCAATAGTAACCTCCGGGCGGCTGGCGCAGCTTCCCGGAATTGAAAGGAAACCTCACATGGCTGCAGTTGATTACTTCCTGAAGATCAAGGGAATTGACGGTGAATCCACCGACAAAAGCCACGGCAAGGAGATTGATATCATGTCCTGGTCCTGGGGCGCCAGCAACGCGGGATCCCATTCCAGCGGGGGTGGCGGTGGAGCCGGCAAGGTCAGCTTCCAGGATTTCTCGTTCGCGATGAAGATCAACAAGGCGAGCCCCAAGCTGCTCCTCGCCTGCGCGAGCGGCGATCATATCGCTGAAGCCCTGCTGACCTGCCGCAAGGCGGGCAAGACCCAGCAGGAATACCTGAAGATCAAGTTCACCGAGATTCACATCACCAGCTTCCAGACCGGCGGCAGCCAGGGAGATGTGGTTCCCGTCGACTCCATCAGCATCAGCTTCGGCAAGATGGAGTACGAGTACTATCCGCAAAAGGCGGATGGTACCTTGGACGCCAAGGTGCCCATCCACTGGTCCATCAAGGAAAACGTCGGCGGCTGATCCGACGGCCGATCCGGTCGGGATTGTCGATGAGCGCGTCTCCTCGAAAAGCCTGGCCGGAACGGTGCCTTACCATGGGCAGCCCGAGATCCCTCTGGGAGCTTGGGCTGCCCTTTTGCATGATGGGTGGAGGCCTCGGAGAACGAACATAAACGGCAACATCACTTGAAGTGATTCCCACGCTCACGCAACCATCTCCACCATGAACGCCAAGGATCTCCTCCGGGATGCCAAGGTCAGCGAGGCCCTGACGGAACTTCAACACGAGATACGGGCGAATCCTGCCAGCGGCGAGTTGCGGGTCTTCCTTTTCCAACTCTGTTGCGTCACCGGTTCGCTGGAGCGCGCCCTGAACCAGCTTCAGGTCGCCGCCGGGTTCGATCCCGAGGCCGAGATGCTGGCGCGCATCTTCAAGCCCGTCATTGAGTGCGAACTGTTCCGACGCCGCGTGTTTGAGGGAAATGCGTCTCCCCTGGTTTTCGGCGAACCGGAAGCCTGGGTGGGAATGATGATCCAGGCGCTGGCCATGCACACCCGGGGCGACCTCGCCGGGGCGTCGCAACTGCGAACCCTCGCGTTGCAGAGCGCCCGTCCCAATCCCGGCAAGGTCAATGGCGAACCGATCGCCTGGCTCAGCGATGCCGATTCCAGGATGGGTCCGATCGTGGAGGCGATGGTGTTCGGCAAGTATTACTGGATCCCCTTTCAGCGCATCCGGCGGATCACTCTCGAAGCCCCCTCGGACCTCCGCGATCTGGTCTGGATTCCCGTCACCTTCGAATGGAGCAATGGCGGTCAACTCTCAGGCCATATCCCCGTCCGCTATCCCGGGACCGAGTCGAGTACCGACGGGGCCTTGCAGCTGGCCCGCAAGACCGAGTTCTCGGAGCCGATCGCCGGAACCTATATCGGCCACGGCCAGCGCATGTGGGCCAGTGATGCCGCGGATTACCCGCTGTTCGAGGCGAAGACCATTGAGTTCGACTCCTGATCCCCATGGCTGACCCTCAACCGATGGATCGCCTCCAGCCCTGTCTGCTGGATCGGCTGATTGTGGACAATCCGAAGGATGCCTCCGGCTACCGGTATTACGAGCGGTACGTCAGCCAGCAGGACTATCGACGGGGTGTCGCACGCGACCTCGAATGGCTGCTCAATACCCGGGCCACCCTCATGATCCACGGGGATCCGGCCCGGTTCCGCGCCCGCTGGCGCCGAGCCGTCTCGTCGGTCGTCAACTTCGGTGTCGTCCCCTTCGTCGGGATGTCCATCACGCGGATCGATGAGGTCCGGGATCGGATCGTCGAGGCCATCCGCCGGTTTGAGCCGCGCATCATCCCCTCTTCCCTCGATGTCTCCGTCAAGAAGGAGGACGGCAACCTGAGCGTCCGGATCCGGGGGTTCCTTTGGGCGAATCCCCTGCCGGAATCACTGGATATCCGGTCTCGGATCGATCTCGAAACGGGCCACTGCACACTCTCGGGAGGCGCGAATGGATGAACGGATGTTGGGACTCTACGAGGAGGAACTGAGGCACCTGCGCGAAACCACCGCCGAGTTCGCCCGCGAGTTCCCCAAGATCGCGGCCCGGTTGGCCCTGGATCAGGACGCCTCGAACGCCTGTCCCGATCCCTATGTGGAGCGGTTGCTGGAAGGCTTCGCCTTTATGGCTGCTCGGGTCCGGCTCAAACTGGACTCCGGTTTCCCGCAGTTCACCCAGGGTCTGATGGAGACGGTCTATCCGGACTACCTCTGTCCGGTCCCATCGATGTGTGTCGTCCAGTTGCTTCCGGAGGCCACCGAAGGCGCACTGGCGACCGGAGTGGTCGTGCCGCGGAAGACCGTGTTGCGGGGACCCCTGGGCAAGCGCGAGAACACCCGGGCCACCTTCCTGACCGCCCATCCCGTCACCCTCACACCCTTCGAAGTCCAGAAAGTCCAGTACCACGGGCGCGATGTCGGGACGCTCGGTTTGCCCCCGGAGATCGGTGCCCGCGGTGCCATCGCCATCCGACTCCACAAGACCGCGGTGGTGCCCTTCGCCGAGACGGCCATTTCGTCCCTGGTCTTCCACCTCCACGGAGACGGTGAATTGCCGGTCGAACTCTACGAGCTGGTGATGGCGCGAAGCCTCGCCGTGGTGGTTCAACATCCGGGGACCAAGGAAGTGCTGGGCTGCATCGGGTCCGACCAGATTCGGCGGGTGGGATTCTCCCGCGAGGAAGCCCTGCTTCCACCCAGCCCCCGCGGGTTCGAGGGCTACCGGCTGTTGAAGGAGTACTTCGCCATGCCGGAGCGCTTCCTGTTCTTTGAATTGGCCGGTTTGCAGGAGGCCCTCCAGAAGGCGCGGGGCGACGAGGTCCAGTTGGTCATCGCGCTGGATGAACGCAATCCGGCCTTCGAGGACGCCGTCGAAACCGAGATGTTCCGCCTGCACTGCACGCCGGCGGTCAACCTGTTCGAGAAGCAGCTCGACCGCGTCCCGGTCGGACAGGAGACCTTCGAATTCCACATCGTTCCCGACCGGAATCGCCCCCTGGATTTCGAAGTTTACCGAATCACGGGCGTGACCGGCATTGGCGAGACGGCGGAGGACGAACAGATCTTCCAGCCGTTCCATACCGCCCGCGATCAGGACGATGAAACGGCGACCGCCTATTACACGACCAGCCGGGTACCGCGCCACCTGACCACCGGTGAACGGGTCAGTCGTCAGCGGCCGATGTACGGCGGGTCCGACGTGTTCATCTCGATGGTGGATTCGCACCGGGCCCCGTACCGTCCGGAGATCCGGCAACTCGCCATCCGAGCCCTGTGCTCGAATCGGCATCTGCCCCTGGCGATTCCCATCGGCGGCGGAGCAGAGTTCACCACCGAATCCGCCGCCTGCATCGTGGGAATCCAGACCATCTCCGGCCCGACCCCGCCCCGGGCCAGTCCGGTGGACGGAACCGTCGCCTGGCGGTTGATCGATCATCTCTCCCTGAACTATTTCTCGATTGCGGATGACAAGGGAGACGAAGGCGCGCGGGCCTTCCGCGAGTTGCTGCTGTTGTACGCCGATCCGCTCAACAAGGTGGCCCTGAAACAGATTGAGGGCATCCGTCATATCCGGAGCAAACCGGTCCTCCAGCGGGTGCAGACCCAGGGGCCAATTGCCTTTGCACGGGGGATCCAGATCGAGGTGCAGGTGGATGAGTCGGCCTTCGTGGGCACCGGGGCGTTCCTGCTCGGGAGCGTCCTGGAGGAGTTTTTCGCGCGGCACGTCGCGATCAATTCCTTCACGGAGACGGTGCTGACCAGTGTCCAGAGAAAGGAGATCATGCGATGGCCAGCGAGGACCGGCGCGAGACAGTTGATCTGATCGCCCGAATGCTCGCCGATCCCCGGCGGGCGGACTTCTTCCTGCTCGTCCGCGCCCTGCAGGCGGCGGCGGGTCCCGGGATCCCGCGGGTGGGCGAATCCCTCAAACTGTCCCAGGAAGTCGTTCGTTTCGGGCAACCGCCCTTCCTGGACTTCGCCGCGGCCAGCATCGATGGGGTGCGCACCCGACGTTCGGTGCTGGCGCGCACGCCCGCGGTCGTGGAGGCAAATCCTCCAGCCCCAAAGCCCGCGGCTGATCCGGACGCCGAGGACGAGGGTGCCCGCCACAAGATCTATCAGTATTTCTTCGGATTGTTTGGTCCGAACGGGGCCCTGCCGCTGCACCTGACGGAGTACGCGCTTTCCCGATGGCGGCACCACAAGGATCCGGTGCTGATCGAGTTCGCGGACCTGTTCCACGACCGGATGGTGGCCTTTTTCTTTCGAGCCTGGGCCGAGGCGCGGATGGAAGTGGATTTCGATCGTGGCCTCGCCGAGAGCCGGTTCGCCACCTACATCGGTAGCCTGTGCGGTCTCGGCAGCCCGTCGGTTTACGGCCGGGATTCGATCGGAGAGCTGGCCAAGCTTCACTACGTCGGCCATCTGGCGCGACAGGTCCGGAATGCCGAAGGCCTGCGGGATCTGTTGCAGGATTACTTCCAGGTGCCGGTCGAGGTGCTGACCTTCCAGGGCCGCTGGCTCGAGCTTCCCATGAGTTCCAGGTGTCGCCTCGGCGGGCCGCCCGGTTCCAGGGAACTCGGCCAGACCACCCTCCTGGGATCGCGTGTCTGGGATTGCCAGCTCACCATTCGGATCCGGATCGGGCCGCTGGGATTGTCCGATGTCGCCCGATTCCTGCCCGGGGGAAAATCGTTCCAACGCCTCAGGGACTGGTTGCGGATCTACTGCACCCAGCCGTTTTTCTGGGACGTCCAGATGGTCGTGCTCAAAGAGCAGGTGAAGCCGATCCAACTGGGCGGTGCCGAACCGGGAGTGGCGTCGGGTTGTGGTGGCCGTCTGGGCTGGACCACCTGGCTGACCACCCGACCGCTGGAGCGGAACCCGGAGGACCTCATCCTCAAGCCGGAGCAATGACCCCGATTTTCAGACCCACCCTCAACCCCTCGATCCATGGCCGATATTCAACGCGTTACGCTGTTCGGGAAACTCAACCCCCTCGGATATAAGGCGCTCGAGAGCGCCACCGTCTTCTGCAAGCTCCGCGGGAATCCCTATGTCGAGGTCGTGCACTGGATCTTCCAACTGCTTCAGACCCCCGACTCCGATCTGCACCGGATCCTGCGGCAGTTTGGGATTGATGCCGGGCGACTGACCGCGGACCTGACGGCGGCCCTCGACCGCCTTCCGCGCGGCGCGACCGCGATCAGCGACTTCTCTCCGCAGATCGAATCGGTGATCCAGCAGGCTTACCTCTATGGCAGCCTCATGTACGGCGAGCAGCAGATTCGTACCGGTCATCTGGTGGTGGCTTTCCTCAAGACCGAGTCGCTCAAGAACGCCTTCCTCGGCATCAGCCGGGAGCTGACCAAGATCAAGGCGGAGCAACTCTCCGATGAGTTCGCCAAGCTGCTGGCCAACTCCCCCGAGGAGGGGCAGGCCCCCAGCGATGGCTCCGGCATGTCCGGCGGTGCCCTTCCCGGGGACGCCAGTGGTGCCACCGGTCCTGCCGCCATGGGCAAGCAGGAGGCCCTCAAGCGCTTCACCACCGATCTCACCGACCGGGTGCGCAAGGGCGAGATTGATCCGATCGTCGGCCGCGACGAGGAGATCCGTCAGTGCGTCGACATCCTCATGCGCCGCCGCCAGAACAATCCCATCCTCACCGGTGAGGCCGGCGTCGGAAAGACGGCCGTCGTGGAAGGCTTCGCCCACCGCATCGTCGCGGGGGATGTGCCGCCCCAGTTGAAGGATGTCCGCGTGCTTTCCCTCGACATCGGTTTGCTCCAGGCCGGTGCCAGCATGAAGGGCGAGTTCGAGCAGCGACTGCGGTCGGTCATCGACGAGGTGCAGGCCTCCGCCCAGCCCATCATCCTGTTTATCGACGAGGTTCACACCCTCATCGGAGCCGGTGGCCAGGCGGGAACCGGCGATGCCGCCAACCTGCTCAAGCCCGCCCTCGCCCGCGGAACCCTTCGGACCGTCGCCGCCACCACCTGGGACGAGTACAAGAAGCACATCGAGAAGGATCCGGCCCTCACCCGCCGCTTCCAGACGGTCAAGGTGGATGAACCGTCCGAAACCCAGTGTATCCTGATGCTCCGGGGCGTCGTCAGCGCCTTCGAGAAGCATCACAAGGTCCAGATCCTCGACGAGGCCATCGACGCGGGCGTCCGCCTTTCCCATCGCTACATCCCGGCCCGCCAGCTTCCCGACAAGGCCGTCAGCCTCATCGATACCGCGGCGGCGCGGGTCGCCGTCAGTCAGCACGCGGTTCCGCCCGAAGTGGACGACACGCGCCGTCGGATCCAGGCGCTCGACACCGAACTCGAGATCCTGCAACGCGAGACCACCGTCGGTATGACCCACGATCTGCGGTTGGCGGAGATCGACGCGAAATTGATGGTGGAGAAAGCCAATCTCGTGCTGGTGGAGAAGCGTTGGTCGGACGAGAAGGAGTTGGTCGGGAAGATCCTGGAGCTGCGTTCCCGGCTTCGCGCTGCCGGGGCCGCCATCGAGGACAAGAAGGATCCCAAGATGGTCCCCGCGGACCCCAGGAATGCGCTGACACCCGAGGAACGCGACAAGCTGCTCGTCGAACTCAAGGGATTGCAGGCCAAACTGACCGAGTTCCAGGGCGAGAGCCCGTTGATCTTCCCCAGTGTCGATCAGCAGGCCATCGCCAGTGTGGTCTCGGATTGGACCGGCATCCCCGTCGGAAGGATGGTCAAGGACGAGATCGAACAGGTCCTGCGTCTGGCCGACATCCTCGAGCGCCGCGTGACCGGACAGCGGTCCGCCCTCCAGACGATTGCCCGCCGGGTGCAGACGGCCCGGGCGCGCCTCGACAACCCCAATCGTCCGGTCGGCGTGTTCATGCTGGTGGGCCCCAGCGGCACCGGCAAGACCGAGACCGCTCTGGCCCTGGCCGAAGCGCTCTACGGGGGAGAACACAACATCATCACCATCAACATGAGCGAGTTCCAGGAGGCGCACACCGTCTCCACGCTCAAGGGTTCGCCTCCCGGGTATGTCGGTTATGGCGAAGGCGGCATCCTCACCGAGGCGGTGCGCCGCAAGCCCTATAGCGTGGTGCTGCTGGACGAGGTGGAGAAGGCCCACCACGACGTGCACGAGATCTTCTTCCAGGTGTTCGACAAGGGCATCATGGAAGACAGCGAAGGTCGTCTCATCGACTTCAAGAACACCCTCATCATCCTGACCAGCAACGCCGCCCAGGATGTCATCATCAACCTGTGCAAGGATCCCGAGTTGCTCCCCGATGCCGCCGGACTGGAGAAGGCCATGCGTGGACCCCTTACCAAGGTGTTCCCCGACGCGCTCCTGAACCGGTTGGTCGTGGTGCCCTACTATCCGATCAACCAGGAGATGTTGAAGACGATCGTCGAGATGAACCTCAAGCGGGTCGAGAAACGCATCGTGCAGAACCACAAGGTGCCGTTCACCTACGATGCCGACGTTCCCAAGCTCATCGCCCAACGCTGCACCGAGCTCGACCGGGGCGCGCGCCTGGTGGATTCCATTATCACCAACCAACTGCTCCCGGAGATCGGCCGCGAGTTCCTGCATCGGTTGGCCAATGCCCTCCCGATCCGCCGCGTTCATATCCTGGCCAAGGACGGCGGGTTCGCCTTTGCCTTTGATTGATCCTGGAAATCGCAGTTGCTGATCCGCAGATGGCGCAGATTTCACAGATGCGCCCCCCTCAGACCCTCCGGCAGGCTCATCGCTGAACCGCCTGCGGCGTCGAGGGAACTGGGGGCACCGCCTCGAATCGCAGGCGAGACGTCGGGCGCGTACGAACCGTCCATTCCCACGTTCCACGACGCCCCGATCGCGATCACACTTTGCAAAGTGTGATCGCCTTCCCGCATGGCGGGACGAGTTTTCGGAGGGACGAGTTCTACGAGTCCCCATGACCGCCGGGCGGAGTGACGGACTCGCGAAGCTCTTCCACGAGTTCGATCCTCTACGAGCTCGTCCAGGGGAGGAACAAGCGAGGAGGGAAGGAACAGGCGAGGACGCCCGCGCTCCCAGAAATGTCCAGAGGCGCCCGAGGACGACCCTTCCGCGGGATCCGCCTCAAGGTGCGGATTCGGATTCGCGGGAGGTAGGACTGGTGACGGACGTGAGGACGTAGTGGTCCGGCAGTTCGACCCGGAGGATTTCGCCGGCACGACTCACGTAGGCCACCAAGTCGAAGCGGCCCAGGATTTTCCCCTGGATCCGGAACGCCCGCATCGGATGCCGACCCAACCGCAACTGACTGTCACTCGCTTTCCATTCGATGGGGGCGGGTGACTTGAGCCGGTTGGTGCCAGCGAGATTCAGTTGTGATGTCAGGAAGGGAGCGAGTGGACCGAGTGCGGTCGGGAGTTCGCCGAGGTCGGCGAAGCTGAATCGTCGTCGGAACGGAGGGGCGCGTCCTTCTGTAACCAACAGTTCCACCGCGTCTTCCCCTCGACGTGCCTGGATCTCCCAGCTTGAGGGACGTTGGATGAGTTTGATGGCGATCTCCTCCCAGTCATGGCGGAGGTCGAGGTCCAAGTGGCTGATCAGGTCCCACCGGGATTCCGGCAAATCGCCGGTCAGCCTCAGATCGATGTCGAGATGGTAACCGGTCGCTGCGGTCACCATGCCTTCCGGGGCGATCGAGTTGGTTTCGACGGGGGTTTCACGGATGCTGGGGATCCAGCGGAGTTGACCCAGGTCCTGGCCGTGGTGGCTGAGGCGGAGCGTGGAGGGATCGGCCGCGTTGAGGATTCGCTCCAGCACAGCGCGCAGAGGCACGGTGGACTCCAACCGATCGCCGTAACCGGATTCGGACCGCCAGAGGAGGATATTCATGGTCACCCAGAAGGCGACGATCGCCGCGGTGACAAGAGGTTGCCTCATGACTCCGGGTTCAACGGGCGGGGATCACCAGGATCTGGCCCAGTCGCAACCGCCGCGAATCAACCCCGGGATTGGCCGCCTGCAGGGCAGGAACGCCGATCCGATACTGTCGGGCAATCGACGAGAGGGATTCGCCGGCCTGGATCCGATGCGTGCGGTTCGGGGTGGGCACCGGCGCGGTCGGCGTGGGTTGCGTCGGTTGGGGTCCCCGGACGCCACCGGTCTGGGGGCGGGCCGGTTCGAGGATCGGGACCCGTGCGGGCGGGCTGGGCGGATTGGAGACGACGACGGGGGATCGACTGGGAGGATTGGCCAGCGGGGCATTGGTCTGGGCGACCACTTGGCGGCTGAGCAGACCGACGTGGTGCGTAAGGACGTCGATGCGTTGCTGGAGCACGGCGTTGGTGCGCCGGAGAGTATCGAGTTCGTACTGCTGTTGGTCCCGGAACATGCGCTCGGCGTAGCGGCGGGCGAGTTCGACCTCGGCATTACGGATGCCGTCGGTGGCCGATTGATCCCGGAAGTCCCCGTTGTTCTGGGTCCGGCCGAGCTCGAGGTATCGATGGTAGTGAAAGAGGGCGAGCACCTGGTTGGTCAGTCTTGAACGATACAGATCTCCGAGCGCGAGGTGGGCGTGCAGATTCTGCGGATTGGTCTCCAGAGCCCGGTAGTAGCTCTCCCGTGAATTGTCCCAGCGCTGCTGATCCGCCCAGCGCAGGCCGTCCTGGAAATTTCCCTCGCGCCGTGGATCTCCGGAAGGCCGGTTCAGCCAGTCGCACCCCGCCAGCCCCAGAGCGACGATCCCCAGCAACACCCAGCCGAGCACGCCCGGACCGGGGTGTGGCTGAAGAACGGCTGGCTCGCGACGCATGCAGACAGGCTGCCGGGGAAGGGCCGGGAATTCAAACAGCGGTTGGGGGGAGTTGAGCCGGTAGGGCCCATTCTCCCGCTGCCCTCCCGGGACCGCGGGCGTCCTCGCCCGCCTCTTCCCCCAAGGGCTCGCCCCCAAGCCTCTCCCAGGTAGGCCCGGGAAACCGCACCGCTTTCAAGGCCGGGTCGGACCGTGGATGGGCGAATGCAGGACCCCGCGCTGGAGATCGCGCTGGTCGGACTTGCGATGGAACGGGAGCTTCTTCCACCACAGACGCAGCGCCTGCCAGTGGATCAAGGTGATCACCCGCGCCGTGACCAGCGGATAGCGAAGGGTGAGGCGCACCAACTCAGCGTCCGACAGCGGACGCCGGGTTCCGGTCACTGCACTGATCAACACCGTCTGGTCCTGCGCATCCAGATCGTTGACGCCGAGGACCAGAAGTTCGCCCGGCATCTGGAGCCGGAAATCGAACCGCAGATCCAGCGCACTGAACGGGGAGACATAAAAATGTTTCGGCGCAATCAATCGGAACCGACCTCCGGAGGGACGACCTCCGCGAGTCCGCGCCCCCTCCGCGCCCCCCCGATCCACCGGGACGAGATAGGGCTTTTGTTCCCCAAACGTATTGCCGACTTCGGCGACCGCGAAGAGGGGGGATCCATCCGGGTTGCTGGCGAAATAAAAGCTGACCGGATTGAACACGTACCCCAGGACTCGGGGCAGGGTGACCAATTGAACGCGGGTCTCCGCCGACAATGAAACGCCCTGGGTTGCCAGCCAGGCGGTCAGTCCCGCCCGGATCCCGCCCGTCGGTTCGGGAGGCGCCACGCCTGCCGCCCGGGTGAAGTGGTCGGTGTCACGGAATTCGTACAGGTTCCATCGATTCCGGCTGAACCAGCGCAGGCGTGCGTGAAGGGCATCCAGTTCGTCGAGGTCTAGGCAGGCCAGGAACAGACCGTACTCGAAGCGGTGCCGACGAGGGTGCATCCGATGATGCATCACCCGGCACTCGTACAGACACGAGCGGAGCGGGGGCAATTCCGGAGAGGCATTCATCGGCACCCCCAAAGGAAGCACAGAAGCGCCATGAACGCATGCCGCATCCTTCGGTCGGAAGCGGAGTGCAGAGGCGGCATCAATCGAAGCTGCCTTTGCGGGAGGCCTTCTTCGAGGATTGATGAGCCTTGTTCGCGAGGATCCGGTTCTTCGCTGCGCGGCTGCGGGGGCGCTTCTGACGTCGGACCTTCTCGACGCGATCGCGCTCGGCATCGATGCGCTTCTGACGTTCGGCCTCGATGCGGTCCATGAGTTGGACCCGGGCAAGAAACCGGTTCTGCGCCTGATGTCTCGTCGTCTGGCATTTGACCTGGGTGCCTGAGGGCCGATGCAGCAGCACCACGCAGGTCGCCACCTTGTTGACGTTCTGGCCGCCGTTGCCGCCCGAGCGGATGAAGGTCTCCTCCAGATCCTCCTCCGCGATGCCCAGGGCGGTCATCCGACGGGCCAGCTTGTCTTCGGGAGTCGGCTCGACGGGGTGCACGCTCATGCCCGGAGATTGCCAGAAGGCTGGATTCAGGAGAACAGCGATCCCACGGCGTACCGGAGGAGACGACGTCAGGAGACTCTGACTTCGGAGG
>JBDNHZ010000172.1:0-13085 GCA_041688515.1 Verrucomicrobiota bacterium | reverse complement strand
TTCGAGGATGCGATCATGGGCAACACCGCCCTCGAATCAACCCCCCGCACCGGTCAACGGGTGCGACTTCGGGAGGAGATGAAGGGCCGCACCGCGGACGAACTCCGCGAGTCCGTGTTGCGGGCGGAGGAGGTTGGGGACTTGTCCCCACTTTGACCCGGCCGCGGACCGCAGGCAGAATGCCGTCATGCGTTTCTTCGTTGGCTGTCTCACCGCCGTCCTCCTGGCGATCGCGGCCCGCGCACAGGTGCCGCCGCGGGATCCGGGGGCCCAGCTCAACTTTCCCCTTCAACCCGGTTCCTTTGGCTACACCTTCGAGAACGCCTTCCCCACCCTGGCGTTCACCAGTCCGATCGCCATCGTCTCGCCTCCGGGCGAAACCAATCGATTGTTCGTGGTCGAACAGGCGGGACGCATCCGGGTCATCCCCAATCTGGCGAATCCCACGCTGGAGACTTTCCTGGAGCTCCGCACCAACACGGTCACGGGAGGCGAGCAGGGCATGCTTGGGCTGGCCTTCCATCCCGGGTACGCCACCAACGGACGGTTCTTCGTTTTCCGCACCGTCACTTCGACGACGCGGGGAGCCACCAACCGGCCCCACCAGCGGATCTCCGAGTTCCGCGTCTCGCCCGGGAACGCCAATCGGACCGACAACTTCGAGAAGATCCTGTTGCAACAGGCCGACGACGCCAACAACCACAACGGCGGCGAGTTGGTGTTCGGGCCGGACGGTTACCTCTACGCCAGCCTCGGCGACGAGGGGGGTGCCAATGACAATTACCTGAACAGCCAGAAGCCCGATCGCGACTTCTTCTCCGCCATTCTCCGGCTGGACGTGGACCATCGGCCCGGATCGCTCCCGCCCAATCCGCACCCCGCCAACGAATCCTACCCCGGTGCCTATTCGGTCCCCGCCGACAACCCCTACCACGGCCTGACCCGGTTTCTGGGGCGGACGCTCGATCCGACCCGGGTCCGGACGGAGTTCCATTCGATCGGCTGGCGCAATCCCTGGCGCATGTCCTTTGATCGCGAGACTGGTGAACTGTGGGTAGGCGACGTCGGGCAGGACACCCGGGAATCGGTCTTCGTGACGCGACTGGGGGCCAATCACGGATGGGGTTACCGGGAAGGCGACGGCAACGGTCCCTTCACGGCTCCCGCCGGATTCACCACCAACCCAGTGAACCAGTACGTCGCCCCCGTCTACGTCTATAGCCATGGATCCGGCCCGATGCAGGGGGATTCGATCACCGGCGGTCTGGTCTATCGGGGCAGCCGCATGAGCCAACTCGTCGGGGCTTACGTCTTCGCCGACTATGTCCGTGGCAATGTCTGGGCTCTGCGCCGAGTCGCTGGCGGTGCACCGCAGGTGGAACGGATCGCGGGTCAGAACAGTCTTTCCGCCTTCGGCACTGACCCGCGCAACGGCGACGTCCTGGCCGCCCATCACACCGGTTCCCGTCTCGTCCGACTGCGCTATAACGCCACCTTCGTCGGCACCCCGATTCCCCCGACCCTGGTGGACACCGGGGCGTTTCGCGACGTCGCCAACCTGATCCCGCACCCCGCCTTCGTTCCCTACCAGGTCAACCTTCCGTTCTGGTCCGACAACGCCCACAAGAGCCGATGGTTCCTGCCGGCGGGGGATTCGCGGATCGGGTTCTCACCGGATCAACCGTGGGTGACGGCTCCCGGCACGGTCTGGATGAAGCATTTCGAAATGGAGATGATCCCGGGCGACCCCGCTTCGTCGCGGCGCCTGGAAACGCGGTTTCTGGTGCGCAATGGCGGCGGGGTCTATGGCGTCACCTATCGCTGGACCTCGGCGCAAAACGCGGTGCTGGTTCCCGATGCCGGCGAAGATGAACTGCTGACGCTCGGTTCCGGCGAGGCGATCCGCACCCAGCTCTGGCGGTATCCCAGCCGGGCGGAATGTCTGGCCTGCCACACGGCGGCCGCGGGCGGATCCCTCAGTTTCAATACGCCCCAGATCCATCGCGCTGGAGCCGATGGCCTCCACCAGATCGCCTCGCTGGCGGCCGCTGGCTACTTCTCGAACGCCCCGGTTTCCAACATCGCCCTGCCCTCGTACCGGCCCATCGGTACCGAAGGCGACCCCGACCTGCCGACCTCGGTGGAATCCCGGGCGCGCGCCTATCTCTCGGTCAATTGCGCCCCCTGTCATCAACCGGGCGGGCCGGGGCCGGCCCGCTGGGACGCCCGCACCACGACGCCATTGGATCTCGCAGGCATCCTCAACGGCCCGCTCAACGACAATCGCGGCGACGAATCCAACCGCGTCCTGGTCCCGGGCGACCCCGCCCGTTCCGTCCTCCTCCGACGACTGCGGGTGCGTGGCATCGGACAGATGCCCCCAATCGCTTCGGACATCGCCGACACCAACGGCGTGGCGTTGATCGAGTCGTGGATCCTGTCGTTGTCCAACCGCGTGGACTTCGCCACCTGGGCCCGCGAGAAGCTGGGCGACACCTCGGGGAATCCGCCGCGCGACCGGGACTCCGATCTGGACGGGGCCAGCGATTATCTGGAATTCCTGACCGGCACGAATCCCGGCCTCACCGGGGACGCCTGGCATCCGCGCATCGAACAGGAACAGGGCCGGGTCCAACTTCGCCTCGGGCAACCGGCGAACGTGGCCTTCCGGGTGGAGACGACGGGTTCGTTGGAAGCCCCGGCTTGGTTGCCGCTCGAACATCCGTTCAATCTGCCGTTCTTTCCGGAAACCTCGCGGGACGTCGGGATCCCCCTCGAACCCACGGAGGCGGCCCGCTATTACCGCGTCCAACTCTGGCAACCCTGAGCCTCAGCCGAAGTACCGGAACAACATCGTCAGGACGCTCGACAGTTGCAGCGCGAGCATGGGCACGACCAGCATCAGGGCGAGGCGCGTCGGCCGACGGACTTCCCACCGCAGGAACAGGCCCTTCCAACCCAGAAATGCGACCGGGATAAACATCACGTAAACCCCGATCAGGTATCGACCATGGAGACTCGGGCTCGCCATCGAGAGACGGGCGCCCACGGCGAGCAGGATGACCGCCGCCAGCAGCGCGGCCCCGAACAGGAGGAGGCGGCCAAAACGCACCCGGTTCTTCCGTTGCGCAATCCGCCAGAGCTGGAGGGCGAGTCCCACGGCGAAAAGAGTCGTCAGGAACCAACGCACCCCGTCGGGGGCCAGGGTGTCCAGAAAACCGCTGGCCTGCCAAAAAAGGCGCGAGGTCATGAAGTCGGCATCGCCCGGCCCCCAGGACGCAACGAACGATTTGACGGCGCTCCAGGCGTAGGCCTGCGGTGAGGGCGACGGATCCGGGGGAGCTGCCAGGTCAGCCCGCGGCAGGAGGTTGCCCTGGTGGGGCAGGAATTCCCACGAGGGGACTGCTTCCATCAGCATTCCCAGCGAAGGTGCGGGGCGAATCGCGTTGAAAAGCAACCCGGCCACGATGGCCAGGCTCAAGCCACCCACCCATGCCATGCCACGGCCACGGCCGTCCCCGGCATTGAACGGACAGCACCAGGTGGCGACCCGCTCGATCAGGGCAAGGGCGGAGCAGCCAAGCAACACCAGGACGGAGTACGGCGGCACGGAAAAGGGGAGAATCGCCTCCAGGCGCTTGCCGAAGGTCAGCCAGACGGATTCATCGAACTCCGGGGCCCGGAAGACGCGCGCCATCAGCAAGCCACCCGCCAGTGCGGCCCAGCCCACCCAGCCGACCGGACTCTCCTGCGTTTCCTCCGACGCCTCCACGGCCGGCTTCGGCCGGAACAGTGCCAATCCCAGCAAAGCCGCTGCCGGGACCAAGGCCATCAGGACCCCATTCAAAGAGGTCTGCACCACCAACCCCAGGGCGAGACCCATCACCGCCATCACCCACCCCCGGATCGAATCCTGATTCACGATGGCGGCGCAGACACTTCCCATCACGATGTAACCCGCCAACAGGAGGGAGTAGTTCGATACGTTCATCGCGAAGTATCCCAGTGCCGGGACCAGCACCAGACACCAGCCCAGCCAGGCCTTCCCCGGTTCCAACCGATCCCCCCGCGACAACAACGCTCCCGCCATCCCCACGGCCAGGGTTACGAGGATCAGGCTCGTCAGGCGCAGGCGGAACACCTGCTGTCCCGGTGGCCGACCCGACACCCACCCGTAGGTTGCCTGAGTCAGCCTGGCGAAGACCGCAGACCGCTCCGCCGGGCGCAATCCCCAGTTGGCGGGCGAATCAATGAACCAATCGTGGGGGTGATCGACATCCGCTTCGGTAAACTTCTGGTGGGCTCTCCCAAACAGACGGGCGTAGTGGACCTGCTTCCCGTACTCCCACGAGTTCGTCACGGAAACGCCGTCCCCCATCCAACCCTGACCGGTCATAATGTGGACCGGTTCATCCACTCCGAGGAATGCCGGCGTCAGGATCAGATGCATCAGTCCAAAGCCTCCGAAGACCAGTGCCAGCGCCCCTCCCGCGCGCAGCGACGTCAAGGAAAGGGAGCGGGTCATCTGGACCACCCCGACCATGACCGCCAGGGTCGCGCCGCCGAGCCAGGCCCAGACCCAGGTGGCGCTGTCCCGCCCCCAGAGCGCCCCCACCAAGGCCGCGCGGGATCTCCGGTCGCCCTCGATCCAGGTGGTGTATCGCCCCTGCGGATAGGCCCAGCGCACCTTGCCGTCCGCACCCCTCACCGGCGCCGCCCACTTGCCCGGATCCGACGGGGGCGGCCCCTCGCCCATCGGGTAGGTGACGAGGCAACGCACCGCCAGCAGCACCGGGTCACGGGTCCAGAGCTCCAGACGCCAGCGCCGATGCGCCGGGCTGACGGCCACGTCCGGCAGACCGCTCTCCGCCGGTGCCTCGGGAGCCAGAAACTCCACCAGCGCCTCGGTTCGCAATCCACGGACCGGTTTCGCCTTCCACACGCCACCGCCGTCGAGGTCCCGGAGTTGCGCCCGCTCCAGGCGCGTCACGCCGCGGACTTCGGAATCCGGATCGTCACTCTGCCGCACGTCCAATTGCAGATCCATGCTTCGCAGACCCACCTGTGGAAGCGGAGTCGTCTCCACAAACTCGACCTGATGGGGATAGCCGTCGACTCCGACAGATTCGCGTTGCAGGGGCAACGACCGGGCGCGGGGGCCATGGCCCAGGAAGCGGGGGTTGTCGGTCGACCAATGCTCCAGAAGGTGGGTCTGATATCCGACCCCCCGACCCGCCAGCACCCAGCCGAACGGCAGTCCAAACAGCAGCAAGACCAACCACCCAAAAAGCCATCCCCTTCTCCGGGACGGCGGGGCGGCGTCCAGCTCCTGACGGTTCCGGGCGCGTCGACGCAACCGGGCCAGTCCCGTCCCTTCCATGGCAGCGGGTGGACCTGACCGCGAAGCACGCGGTTCGCCCGAGGCAGAGTGTGAGCTGGAGCGGTACTTCGACATCGGTTCCTTCGGACGATACGACAGCTCTGGACCGGGAGAGAAGCGGTCCTTCACCCCCCCAACACCCGCAGCAGATGGCGGATCTCGTCGTCCACTTCGCCCGGATCGGCCACCGTGTGCGCCACTTCCTCCCGGATGATCTCCCGGTAACGCTGGCGCAGGCGGAAGGCCGCCAGTTTCACCGCCCCTTCCGTCATCCCCAACCTCCCGCCAATCACCTCGTAGGGTTCCGGTTCGGCGCTTCCTTCGCTGTGCAGGGCATCGAACAGGGGGCGGCGGCGGTTGCGGTCCGCCTCGCTTCCCAACCGTTGCCGCACCCGATCCATCACCGATCGCGCCCAGGCCCGGTCATACCCGGGCTCATCCGGTTCCTGCCCGGCCAGTTCCTGCTCGAACAGACACTCGGCCGCGGTCGGATCCAGCGGGACATGCTGCACCCGACCGCCCCGTTTCCAGGCGGTGAGACGATCCCGTTCGTCGGCCATGAAATGGCGAAGGGATGCCAGAAGGAACGAACGGAAACGTCCGCGTTCACGATCGGCGGATTCCAGGGTCCACTTCTCCAGCACCCGCTCGAAAAAGGCCTGGGTCATGTCCTGGGCGTCGGAAGGGCTCATCCCCTGGCGTCGGACATGGGCATAGAGCGGAAACCAATAGGCCTGGCAGAGGGCATCCAAGGCCCCCGCCGCCTGGGACTCCCTCGGATCCCGTGCCCGAAGCACCACGCTCCACTGGGTGGTCAGGAACTCACGGCGGACCCTGGGCGTGCCCTCTTGCATGCAACGCGCTCAATCCGTGTCAGCCACACCGCCGTCGAGATCGTGGCAGATCTGGTCGATCACCACCGCCGCCGCCAGGAGCAGGACGTCGTCTTCCCCCTCCACAATGTCCACCGCATAGGTGTCCCGCAGCGTGAACCATTTCTTCGACACCTCTGCCACCACGCGGCCCTGTCGGCGAAAGGTGTACTCGTGATCGAAGATGGAGCCCTTCGCCTCGTAATCGTCCGGTCCCTCCACATCCACGGTGAACCCGACGCGAAAGACGTTGAACAGATCCTTCCGCACCACTGCCACCCGGTCGCCCCCCCGATGGATCTCATAGGCCTTGCGCAGCGAGATCAGTTTCTCGCGGATGAAGGCGACCTCGGTCCCCGAGGGATCGAGAAAGGACAGCTTCTCCCGCAGCAGCGTGAAAGCGCGCCCGTCCACCTGGTACATCGACCGTCCCGCGTCGTCGCGGATGGCAAAGTCATCTCCGAGACACAACAGCTTTTCCTGGATTCGATACCTCATGATGGTTCAACGGTTCTATTCTTTCCCTTTTTCAAGGTTGCACCCGGACAAACCGGACGGCACCGGTCGCAGGGTCGTACACCAGCTTCTGCCCGGCCGGAGCCACCGGCACGGCCGCCAGAAATCCCGCCTTCACCAACTCGTTCAGATCCCGGGGCCAACGCTCCTCCGACATCTGGAAGTGCTGCAACGCCTGCTGCACCTGCGCGAGCGAGATCACCTTTTCCGAGTGCTTCTTCGCCTGCCCCTGGGCCGCCAGATAATCCAACGGAGCCGTTGCGGGGGAACGATCCAAAGCTCCGGCACCGGGCTTGGAAGCGGACCCGTCGCCACAGCCCGCAACCCCCAGCGCCAGCGCGGTGCCCAGTGCGTACAGGCTCACGCTCGATGGCAGGGACTGATTCATGGCGGAATCCCATAGCGCGGATGAGCTTCCCCGGCGAGAGCGATTCCGCTGGGGCGACCGCCCCCGTCCGTAGCTGCCGACGTGAGGAGGCGGACGTAGCTGCCGACGTGAGGAGGCGGACGTAGCTGCCGACGTGAGGAGGCGGACGTAGCTGCCGACGTGAGGAGGCGGACGTCTATTACGCCGGAGGCGTTTCAGCCGGCACGCTGGGTACGGATTGGGTCTGGCGTCCGGGTGGGGTCTCGGGTATAGGATATCCCGATATGGTTTTGAAATCGGAGTTTACCTGGCTCGGAGCGGTCCGCCTGGCGGTCGCATCCCTGAGCCTGACGCTGGCGGTACAGGGCCAGACCAAGATCCGCGAAGAATTGCTCCAGAAGGACTTTCCGTTCCAGGGCGCCTGCATCAACGCGGATTTCCCCAAGGAAAACGTGGCCATGAAGGGCCTCGCCATCCGTCTGGGCAATGATGCGGCCATGCTGTTCGACACCGACCTGCTCCGCATGGCGGCCGGTTGGAGCGGCGGATTCATCAACACCCGCGGCGTGGTGTTCGACGGTGGCCATGGCAATCACCCGGCCATGGTCGGGAACCAGGCCTTCGGCACCGCCAAGGTTCCGGGCGTGACCGGCGACAGCGGCACCTTCACCGATGCCCGCCCCGAGCCCTACGGCCCGATCAAGGCGGATCTCGGTCGTTGGGATGGCCTCTACGTCCACGGAATGGACGTACAACTGGCCTACACCGTCCGCGGCACCAAGGTCCTCGAACAGCCCACCTCGGTCACGGCCAACGGCGAACTTGGTTTCGTCCGCACCTTCCGCATTGAGCCCCCGACGACCGGTCGCATCTTCAAGCGTCAGCGCACGGCGGAAACCTTTTCCATCCTTCTCGCCGACGTCGAAGGCGGCCAGGGCAGCGTCGAAGGCAGCGCCGTCCGCATCCAGGGTGCCGACGGCAAGGTCACGATGATCGCCGCCGCCGGTCTGCCGAAGGGCTCCGGTCTGAAGTTCCAGGACGGACGCGTCAGCCTGACGGTGGCCAAGGGCACCGCCCCGACGGTGTTCAAGGTCACGATCTGGAGCGGAGCCGAATCCGCCTCCTCCTCGTTCGCGCAGCTCGCGGTGGGAACGCCGGTGTTCAAGGACTTCTCCACCGGCGGCCCGGCCCACTGGCCCGAGGCCGTCGTCCTGCAAGGGCAGCTCAGCTCGTCCTCCACGCCGGATGGGGCCTACGTCACCGACGTCATCAGCAGCCCGGAAAAGAACCCTTGGAATCGTCGGGTCCGCTTCGCCGGTCTGGACTTCTTCAGCGACGGCACCCGTGCCGCCCTGTGCACGCATGACGGCGACATCTGGATCGTTTCCGGCATCGATTCGACCCTGGAGAAGCTCTCCTGGACCCGGTTCGCCTCCGGCCTGTACGAACCGCTCGGCCTCGAGATCGTCAATGACGTGATCTACGTCTCCGGACGTGACGGCATCACCCGCTTCCAGGACTTCAACAAGGACGGATCGGCCGATTACTACGAGAACTTCAACAACGAGATCATGTCGACCGAGGGGTTTCATGAGTTCGTGTTCGATCTCCAGACCGATGCCGCCGGGAATTTCTACTTCGCCAAGGCCAACCCGGTGAACGGCGGCGGACGCGGTTTCGGGGACATGAAGGCCTCCCGCGGCAACGGCAGCGTCTGTTCCCACGCCGGCGGCCTGTTCAAGGTCAGCCCCGACGGCAAGAAGTTCGAAATCATCGCCCGCGGCCTGCGCGCGCCCAACGGCATCGGCGTCCGCGCCGACGGCCAGGTGACCACCTCCGACAACGAAGGCACCTGGGTGCCAACCACGCCGATCAATTGGGTGGACGGCAAGACCTTCCATGGCGTGGTGAACTCGATGACCTCGAAGGAACAGGCTGATCGCTTTTCCCCGCCGCTGATGTGGCTCTCGCATAGTGACTACGACAACTCCGGCGGCGGCCAGATCTGGGTCACCAGCGACAAATGGGGACCGTTCAAGGGCGAGCTGCTGCACGAGTCTTACGGCAAATCCAGCCTCTACCTCGTGATGCGCCAGGACATCTCCAACGGTCGTCAGCAGGCCGGCGTGGTGAAGTTCCCCCTCAAGTTCACCTCCTCCGTCATGCGTGCCCGGTTTAATCCGGTCGATGGTCAGCTCTACGTGGCCGGCCTCTCCGAGTGGCAGTCCAATGCCGCCCGCATCACCGGTTTCGATCGCGTCCGCTACACCGGCAAGCCCGTTTACACCGTCAGCGGCCTGAAGGTCGTTGCCGGGGGCGTCGAACTCGCCTTCTCCCAACCGCTCGACAAGACCTCCGCCGAAGACCTCCAGAACTGGAGCGGCAAGCGCTGGAACTACATCCGCTCCGAGAACTACGGATCTCCTGAGGTCGGCGTGAAGGACCCGACCAAGAAGAGCCGCGAAAGCCTCAACATCACCGCGGCCAAGCTCTCCGCCGATGGCAAGACCGTCCGCCTCCAGATCGAGGACCTGCGTCCCGTCATGCAGCAGGCGATCAAGTGGGATCTCCAGGCCCGCGACGGCACCAAGATCGCCCAGGAGATCCAGGAGACGATCCATGAAGTCCCCGGCGTCGCCGCCGTGAACTGATCGGCCCTGCCCGATTCCCCTTCCCTCAACGCGCCCGCGGCCACCGCCGCGGGCGCTTTTTTGATCGAGCTGAAGTTCTCCCTTTCCCGCGCCTGCCACGCCTCCATGCTCACGCCCCATGCGGCTTTGTTCGTGGCTCCTCCTGGCAATCGCGTCGTTCCAACTTCTGGGTGCCGACTGGCAACCGTTGTTCGACGGCAAATCCCTCGACGGCTGGACGATCACCCCGTTTGCCGGCCACGGTGAGATCGAGACCCGCGACGGCGTGCTCGTCCTGAACCAAGGAATCCTCACTGGCATCCATCGCACCAACCCACCGGCGCGCATGGACTACGAGGTTTCGCTCGAGGCGCGTCGGGTGCTGGGAAGCGACTTCTTCTGCGGGTTGACCTTCCCAGTGCGCGATTCCCACGCCTCGCTGATCGTCGGAGGTTGGGGCGGTGCCGTGGTGGGAATCTCCTCCCTCGACGACCAGGACGCCTCCCAGAACGAGACCACCCAATACCGCGCTTTCCAGAAGGATCGCTGGTACACCCTCCGTCTCGCCGTCACGGCCACCCATATTTCGGTCTGGATCGATGACGACCGCGTCATCCACGTCGCCACGGCGGGAAAGAAGATCGCGCTCCGCTCCGGCGAAATCGAAATGAGCGCGCCCTTCGGCCTCGCCACCTGGAGCACGACCGCCGAGTACCGCAACCTCCGTTGGCGTCCCTTGGGCGACGCCCCGAAGCCCGGTTCCACCGGCGTCGTCCTGCCCGATCGCTTCTCCCTCGCCGCCGATCGGATCACCGCCTTGGCCACCAATTCCCATCGCGCCTGGGATCGTCTCGCCGAAATGTGCGACCGCTTCGGCCCGCGTCAGGCCGGCAGCACCAATCTGGAAGTCGCCATCGACTGGATCCTCGGCCAGATGCGCACGGATGGGCTCGATGCCGTGCGGGGGGAACCGGTCGCCGTCACCCACTGGGTGCGTGGAAAGGAATCCCTCGAACTGATCGAACCCGGGAATGAAGCCCTCCCGATGCTCGGTCTGGGCGGATCGGTCGGGACCCCGCCCGAGGGCATCACCGGGCGTGTCCTGGTCGTTACCAATTTCCAGGAACTGACCGCCCGGGCCAACGAAGCCGTCGGCCGGATCGTCGTCTTCAATGCCCCCTTCAACGGCTACGGCGACACCGTCCGCTACCGCTGGGCCGGGGCCAGTGCCGCCGCCAAGGTCGGAGCCATCGCTTCCCTCGTCCGCGCCGTGGGCGACTTCGGGCTGCGCACCCCGCACACCGGCGCGATGAGCTATGGCGACCAGACCCCCAGGATTCCCCATGCGAGCATTTCGGCCGAAGACGCTGGTCGCCTGCTGCGCTGGCAACAACGCGGGGTGCCCCCGGTCGTCCGTCTCCAGATGGAGGCGAAGTCCCTGCCCCCAGCCCCTTCCCGCAATGTCATCGGCGAAATCCGCGGCACCACGTCCCCGCACGAGATCATCGTCATCGGTGGCCACATCGATTCGTGGGACGTGGGTCGCGGTGCCCTCGACGACGGCGGCGGCTGCATCGCGGCCTGGGAAGCCCTGCGCATCCTCCGCGAGCTTGGCCTGAAACCGCGGCGTACGATCCGCTGCGTTCTGTGGACCGACGAGGAAAGCGGCGGCAGCGGAGCCAGGGGATATCGGGATGCCCATCTCAGCGAGCTGAAGAGCCACGTCCTCGCCGTCGAGAGCGACAACGGGGCCTTCGATCCCACCGGGTTCGGCTTCACCGGAAGCGACGAGGGAATGGCCATCCTCCGAGCCATCGGCGGCCTCACCGGACCGCGCCTCGGCGCAGCGAAGATTGCCGCGGGCGGATCCGAAGCCGACACCGCCCCTCTGCTGGAACAGGGCGTGCCAGTCGCCTCGCTGCGGGTCAAGGGAGAGCGCTACTTCTGGTATCATCACACCGAGGCGGACACGCCCGAAAAGGTCGATCCCGACGCGCTCAACCGGTGCGCCGCAGCGCTGGCGATCCTCGCTTACACCGTGGCGGATCTCGACGAAACGCTGCCGCGTTGAGGCGAACTCGTCCCGAAGCGGCCGGGGACGGCCGCGGCCCCAGGCCGCACCCTCCACGGAGGGCTGGAGTCCGCGCGACCGACCGTCCATGGTCGCCCGATCACATGAAAACGACCTTGGTTGCCTGGGCGGCGTGTATCGTCCTGACGGGTTCATTGCTTCAAGCCGCGGAGCAGAGGATCTCCCTGCGTCTCGTGGCGGACGGACTGGTTTCACCGCTGAGCTTCAATGCGCTGCCGGACGGCCGCGCCCTGGTCGCCGATCAGGTGGGCGTGGTGCGCCTGATGAAACGCGGGGGCGGCCTGGAGGACGGCGAGGTGCTCAACCTGGCGTCGAAGCTGTCCAAGCTGAATCTGAACTCGTTTGATGAACGCGGGCTGCTTTGTCTCGCCCTGCACCCGCAGTTCGCCTCCAACCGCCGCATCTTCGCCTCCTACACCGCGCCCCGCCGCGACAGCGCCCCCGCTGACTTCGACTGCACGCTGCGCATCTCGGAGTTCAAGGTCGGCCCCGACGCTGCCCTCAAGATCGACCCCGCCTCGGAACGCATCGTGTTCGAGGTCGACAAACCCTACTTCAACCACAACGGCGGACGCATCGCCTTCGCGCCGGACGGCAAGTTGTTCATCTCCGTCGGCGACGGCGGCGGACCCAAGGGATGCGACATCGGCAATGGCCACGTGCCCGAAGGCAACGGCCAGAACCTGCGGACTCATCTCGCCAAGATCCTGCGCATCGACGTCGATGGCCCTTCTGGCACCCAGGCTTATCGCATCCCCTCCGACAATCCCTTCGCCGACGGCAAGGAAGCGCTTCCGGAAATCTGGGCTTACGGCGTGCGCAATCCGTGGAGCATGACCTTCGATCGCGGCGGAAACCGGGATCTGTACGTGGCCGACATCGGCCAGATGCGCTGGGAAGAGGTCGATATCATCCGCAAGGGCGGCAACTACGGTTGGCCCCTCCGGGAGGGCTACGAAGGATTCAACCGCGAACACCCGGAACTGGCACCCGAAGGTCGGGCGGAGAAGGGACTGCGCGGAGAACCCCTGATCGACCCCATCACCAGCTACAAGAACCCCAGCGGATTCCGCAAGGATCCGGAGGCACTGGGCATCAGCATCACCGGTGGCTACGTCTATCGCGGCAAGGCCTTCAAGGATCTCACTGGCGATTACGTGTTCGGGGATTGGTCCGGCGCACAGGGCACTCCCCAGGGCCGGATGTTCGTCGGCCGTCGCACCACGGA
>JBDNHZ010000171.1:0-3786 GCA_041688515.1 Verrucomicrobiota bacterium | reverse complement strand
GTTCGAACCCGGATATACCGGCCTGGTGCTGGCCGGTTGCACCGCCGTGTTTGCCTACACCTGGCTCGTCCAACACGCGCCTCCGCTCGTCTCCGGTCCAGGTCAGACCAGCGCCTTCTACCGCGCCATGACCCTGCTGGTCGTGCTCTCGCCCTGCGCCCTCGTCCTTTCGGTTCCCTCCGCCATCCTTTCGGCAATCGCCCAGGGAGCGCGACACGGCATCCTTTTCCGCGGAGGGAGCGCGGTCGAAAACCTGGCCGGCATCCAGATCGTCGCCCTCGACAAGACCGGCACCCTGACCGCAGGCGATCTCCAGGTGATCGCCTTCGAACCGATCAGCGGCGACTCGGCCCGTCTGCTTGCCGCCGCCAGCGCCCTGGCACGCCTCTCGAACCACCCCGTCTCCCGCGCCGTCTCCCGCCACCTGCGCTCCCAGGGCGTCGACGGCCCCGCTCCCGAACGTTCAGAGACCCTCCCTGGCCTCGGGCTGCGTGCGCAGTGGCAGGATTCCAAGGTCGTCCTGGGTCACCGGGACCTGGTGGCGGAAGTCATCGGACCCAACCCGCCCGCCCTGCCCCCCCTGCCCGAAGGCACCACCGAGACCTGGATCGCCGGGCCGGGGATGGCCGCTCGATTCCTCCTCTCCGACACGCTTCGTCCGGAGTCCCCCGAACTCATCCGACAACTCCACGAGGCCGGCGTCGAAACCTGCATCCTGACCGGTGACCGGGAATCCACCGCCAGCCGAATCGCCGGGCAAACCGGTGTCCAAAGCTGGCGGGCAGGCTTGCGTCCGGAAGGAAAGGTGGCGGCCATCCAGGAATTCCGCGCCAGCGGCAAGCGGGTAGCCATGGTCGGCGACGGCGTCAACGACGCTCCGGTGCTCGCCGCTGCCGATGTCGGTGTCGCCATGGGCGCTCGCGGTTCAGACGCCGCCATCGAACAGGCGGACATCGTCCTGATGCAGGACAAGCTGGAGAACCTCCTTCTCGCCCGGCGGCTGAGTGTGGTTGCCAACCGGATCATCCGACAGAACCTGACGCTTTCACTCGGAACCATGGGACTGATGGCGGTCGCCACCCTGGTCTTTCCGGGCATGCCGCTGTCCCTCGGCGTGGCGGCCCACGAGGGAAGCACCGTGTTGGTCGTCCTGAACTCCCTCCGACTCTTGATCGGGAGCGAGCAGCCCGGCATCAGGCCACACGCCGGCGCCACACCAGGAACCCCGTCGTTGCCAACCCCACCATCGCCACCGGCAATCCGGTCGGAACCTCCGGCACAAAATTGAAGCTCAATCCGTACTGCGTCCCATCGCCTCCGATCACCCCGATGGCGTAGCGTCCGATCGGCAGGTCCCGCAGATAGATGTGCTCGACGTTGTCCACCGTGCTCAGGCTCGACGCCAGCAGGGACACCGGTGTGTTCACCCCGTCCGTGGACCAGACTTCAAGATTCAGATCGGCGAGCAGGCTCGACGCCAGTACATCGTACCCGTCCATCGCGACAAAATTGGCCGAACCCGTCCGATCCGTCCCCGTCGGATCCGTGGGATCACCGGTCACCCGGTTCCACGCTAGCGTCACCGCCAGGTGACCCGTCTCCATCGTGTTGTCGACCAGATAATACTGGACCCCAACCGCCCCGGACCCGAGATCCCAACCACGGAGGGTACTCACCGAGCCCACCGTCTTCTCGCCGGCCATCAACACATCATAGGTGTTGTTCACCCGTAGCTCGCCCGCCCCTTGGAACAGGTCCAACGGTTGCGTTGAACTGTTCGCCCACCCGACCAACTTCTCCGCGCCGGTCATGATCAATGAACGGGTCACGCGCGGATCATCGGCGTTCGCCAGCGCCGGTGTTTCCTGAGCCCGGTCCGCGATCAGGACCACCGTGCCGGCCACCAGCGGTGCCGCGAAACTCGACGCGGCCAACGGTGCCACCACATCCACCACCACCCGGCCCGTTCCATCCACCGTCGAAAGCCCTCCAGCCGAGCCGCCATCCGAACGTCCCACGGCAATCGTATTGTACCCCTGCCCCAGCAAGGCCGAGGGCGTGCCGCCCCCGTTGTTGTCGAGCCCGGCCACCACCGTGATCCCATCGCGGTCCACGAGGTAATCCGCCCGTCGCAGGATATCGACATTGATGGCCGCGACCGGTGAAGCGCCCACCCAACTTGCATTCACCACGCTGGGAACGGCCAGCGACGGATTCACCACGGGAGCCGTGCCAGACAACACCTGGAGCGCCGCCGTATCGATGAAGCTGTCGGCACTCATCGACACCAGGGTGGACATCGCGGGAGACACCCCGGAACTCGGCGCGCCATACCAATACGATCCCACCGCCGTCGCGTGACCACTCGAGAAGGTCAGGGCTGAAGGCGGATTCACATCCGGCGACACCAGCGGAAGCGGGCCGACGTGCGTCGGGAGCCCGTAAAGGGTGATTGCCCGCCCCGACGTGATCGACGCGCTGTTCAAGTCGGGCCAATAGGTTGTCCACTGTTGGACTGCCGGAGCCCCGCCCACGGTGACGTTCACATTGACGGTGGCATTGGCCTCGGTCTGCCAACCGGTGATTCCGACGCCCTGAGGCAGAGTTACGCCGTAGCGATTTCGCAGGTCGGTGACCCCGATCAGATCGAGGTACTGCGCCGACAGGCTTCCGCCGGCGAGAGCCAGAGCCAGACAGGCCCGCCATTGCGGAAGCAGCGCACGAGGAATCGTCATGTAGGGAAGACCATCACACCCCTATTCGATCTGCAAGACGCCAGTCCGGGCCTCCCAAACTGCGCCCCGGGAAAAATCCCACTTGCGAGCCGTCGCGGACCCGCCTAGAAACTCGCCCCCGGTCCGCAATGGATCGGAAGGACAGCCAGCCAGTGTAGCTCAGTGGTAGAGCAACGGTTTCGTAAACCGTAGGTCGTCGGTTCAATCCCGACCACTGGCTCCAGTTCTTGCCTCCCGATTCCCTCGGTGGTTTTGCCCACGGCCCCCATTTTCCCGGCTGGGCAGCGGCCATACTCTGGCCCTAGGGTCGCGCTCTGTGCTGACGCGACGCGACTGGCGGGGGGAAGCCGTGATGGCGCTGATCGCCGGCATCCTGATCCTGCTGGTCGGGTTCGGTGTGGTGTTCGAGGTCATCACCTCCGCCATGGGGATCGCCGGTCAGGAAAAATCCACCTTCTGGCGTCTGCTGGCGGGGCTGTTGGCCTTGCAGGTGCCCACGCTCGCTCTGACCCACGGATTCCTGCGCGTCCATCAGACGGGTTGGTTGAAGGGCTTCGGTCTTGCCTGGAATTCCATGGCCTGGAAGTGGGGGCTGTCCATTGCGGTCGGAGCGGTGCTCGTCGGTTACCCGATCGAATACGGGGTCTTCGAACTGATGCGGGTCTTCGGCCACAAACCTGAATCCCAACTGGCCGTCCGATTCCTCACCGAGGCTCCCGGCTGGCAACGGGTCATCATTGGATTCCTCGCGGTCGTGCCAGCAGCCATCGCCGAGGAATCGTTGTTCCGCGGCGTCCTCTACAGCGCCGGACGCGACTTCGGATATCCCAAGGTCGCCATTGCCGGCACCGCCCTGATCTTCGGCCTTGCCCACGCGCACGTCGCCGCCTTCATCCCGTTGACGTTGCTCGGGGCTGGACTTGCCTGGGGCTACGAACGCACCGGCAACCTCGTGACCTGCTACATCGCCCACGCCGCCTATAACGCCATCGGACTGGCCGTGGCGGTGTCGGGCATCGGTGGGGAATAGGGCTCACCCAGACTGCCTACG
>JBDNHZ010000170.1:0-27506 GCA_041688515.1 Verrucomicrobiota bacterium | reverse complement strand
GGATCGGGCTCATTGCCGGGCTGGCCTGGTGGACGCACCGAAGCGATCCGGACGCGGAGCAACGATTCGGCGGGCTGATGAATTCCGGCCGCACCTTTCTGGAAGCCGGGGACGCCGCACGCGCCATCGATGTCTTCCAGCAGGCGCGCGGCATGAACCCGGCAAATCCGGACGTCCACGTCAACCTGGCCATCGCCTATCTGCTGGCCGGGCAACCGGCGCAAGCCGCGGTGCATGCCGGGGAAGCGACCCAACTGGAACCGACCGCCGGTGCTGGCCACTACCTCCTCGGATGCGCGCTCCTTCGGCAAAACCAGTACTCCAACTCCGTCCAGGCACTCCAGACCTCCAAGGACATCGATCGCACGGTCAATGCCGTGAGCTTCCAGATGGGCCAGGCCTACGCCGGCTGGGGGAAATTCCAGGATGCCGCCGACCAGTTTTCCGAGGTGACGCAGTTCGAAACGAATCATCCTTCGGCGTACTATCAGCTGGCCCAGATGCTCCTGCGGCTCGGCCAGAAGGATCGAGCCTCCGAGGCACTCGCCAACCATCAGAAAGCCACCGCAGGCAAGCCACAGGTCGCCGACAACCCGTCGGTCTACGAGCGCTGCGCGCACACCGTTCCCCGCGCCATTGCCACGCTCGAACAACCCGATGCCCGCGGCGTGGCGGTCCGCTTCTCCGACCAGACCGCCTCCGCCTTCGGCGATGCCGCCAGCCGCTACCAGGGGCCACTGGCCACGCTCGACGTCAATCGACGGGGCTGGAACGACCTGCTGGTGATCGACGGCGGCAGCCTCCGTCTGCTGTGGAATTCAAACGGGGTCTTCTCGACCCGGGCTGATCCCCTTCCCCTCCCGACTGTCGGCACCCCGCGATCGATCGTCACCGGCGACATCAACAACGATCGTTACGAAGATCTCGTCGTGTGCGGTGACAACGGCATCGCAGTCCTCCGTTCCGCCACCAATGGCATCCTTACCGACGCCACCCGCATCTCCAATCTCGCCGGAGTCGCCGGACCGGGCGGGGTGCTGGTGGATCACGATTTCACAGGCAAACTCGGCTTTGCTTCGCTCACGGCCAGAGGCGGGATCCGCCTGTTCCGCGGGTTTGGCAACCTCGCCTTTCGGGAAGTTCCGGCCACCTCCGGGATTCCTACCCAGGTGACGGGTGCCACCGCCATCGCCGTGGATGACTGGAACAACGACGATCTCCCGGATCTGCTGATCACCCGCAGCGGTGCCTCGCCCGCCGTCGTGTTCAATCAGCGCGGCGGTGGCCTTTCGGTGAGCAACCAACCCACCGACTGGCCCGTTGCCCGCGCCCTCGCCACCGCCGATTTCAACAACGATCTCCGCACGGATATCGCCCTCGCCACCGACAAGACCGTGGACCTCTATCTCGGCGGCCTTCGCGAACCCCGCCGACTCGCCGCCCGCGGCAATCAGATCCGGCACCTCCGCTTCATCGATTACGACAACGACGGCTGGCAGGATCTCCTGGGCTGGGGGGCCGACGGGATCCATGTCTGGCGCAATCGAGGACGCCTGGGCTTTGAAGACGTCACCACGACGCTCGGTCTGGAATCCCTGCGCAACGTCCGACAGATCCTGCCCGCCGACTTCGACCGGGATGGCGACACGGACTTCGTCGTGGCTCTCGACTCGGGCGGAATTCGTTACCTGCGCAATGACGGCGGCGACGCCAACCATTCCATCAAACTCCGACTGCTCGGCAACCGTTCCAATGCGTCCGGCCTCGGAACCAAGGTGGAGGTGAATGGCGGCTCGTGGCGGACGCTGCGCACCATCCAGCAGTTGCCGATCGAGATCGGCGTCGGCAAACGCACCCGCCTCGATTCGGTCACGGTGCGCTGGTTCGACACCCAACTGCCCTCGATCGATGTGGCGGTTGAACCCAGGGTGGTCCTCCACCTCCCCGAACTGACCGTCCCAACCGGCTCCTGTCCCTATCTCTACGCCTGGGACGGCACGGGATTCCGGTTCATCACCGACCTGCTGGGCGCAGCTCCGGTCGGATTGCCGGTTGCCGCGGGACGTTACATCGAGGCCGACCCCGAAGAACTGGTTCGGATCGGTACGTCCGACCAATTCCCCGCCCGCAATGGCCGTCAGATCCTTCAGGTCACCGAGGAACTCCGCGAGATCCTCTACCTCGACGCCGTCCAACTGGTCACCGTGGACCACGCCCCCGGGATCGAGGTTCACACGACCAGCAAGCTCGTTCCCGGAAGCCCCTTCCCTTCCCATCGCCTGATCGGATTGCACCGTCCCGTTTCACTCCGGACGGCCACCACCCTGGCCGGCACGGAGGTCACCCCGCTGCTGCTCGCTTCCGACCGGAACCGGGTGTCGCCCCCCCATCCTTACGGCGAGGCCTACCGCGGTCTGGCCGAACCGCACGGGGTCATCCTGGACTTCGGTTCGTTGCCCACCCACGAATCCCTCTTTCTCGTCCTCGACGGCTGGCTTCGATTCGGAGGGGGGATGGCCAACATCGCGGCGTCGCATCGCTCCGATTTCGGATTCCCCTTTCCGGTCCTGGAAGCGGAGCTACCCGACGGCTCCTGGGAGCGGATCGATGTCACCGTTGGAGCCCCGGCGGGCAAGACCAAGAGCATCGTGGCCGACCTCACCGGCAAACTGCCCGAGGGCGCCCGACGCCTCCGTCTGACGCAGTCTTTCGAAATTCACTGGGATCGCATCGCCCTCTTGCGTTCGGCACCGGCGGAAAGCCTGCGCGAATTCCGGCAGGATCCCCTGCGCGCCGACCTGCACGCCCGCGGTTACTCCGCCTTCGCTGACCTTCCCTGGAGCGAACCGTTGACGCCGATCTATTCGAATCTCCTTCCCTGGCCCAACTGGCGTTCGACGCCCAGTGGCTGGGCCACCCGCCCCGGCGACATCCGGGAACTTCTCCGCGTGCGCGATCAGGGGCTGGCCATCATTGCCGGCGGAGACGAGCTCACCCTGGAATTCGATGCCTCCGCCCAGCCCATCCAAGCCGCCGGCACGACGCGCACTCACTTCCTCTGGTCCGTTGGCTGGGACAAGGATGCCGACTATCACGTGGCCGCTGGCACCCGGATTGAACCGCTCCCCTGGGCCGGCATGGACGATCAACGGCATGGAACCCAACCGCGCCCGGCGTTTCCCTCCGACCCGCTCCACGCCGAATACAACACCCGCTGGGTCGGCCCTCGTGCGCTCACTCAGAGGTCACACCCGACCGTTTCGAAGAGCCCCTAGGCCGTTCTCTCCCGTGCTTGCGGCACCGTCTTTCCTGATGAATCCCACCGCCGAATACCCGCCTCCCATCGTCCCGCCGTTCCAGAACGGCGAACGCGTCCAACTCACCATCCACGACCTCGCCTTCGGTGGCGAAGGGGTCGGGAGAGTCGGCGAATTCGTGGTGTTCGTGGCGTTCGTCTGCCCCGGTGAGATCGTCGAGGTCAAGATCACCGAGATCCACAAGCGCTTCGCACGGGCCGTCCTCATCCGACTCCTCAAGCCGGCACCGGAACGGGTGGAACCACGGTGCGAATACTACGGTGAATGCGGCGGATGCCAGTATCAGCACCTCGACTACGCCGCCCAGTTGCGGTGGAAACACAAACAGATCGGCGACCTGTTCCAGCGCGTCGGCGGATTCGATCCCGCGGTCGTGCTTCCCCTGCACCCCTGCCCGCAGCCCTACGGTTATCGCAACCGCATCCTCGTCCGTTCTCAATGGAACCGACCCGCGCAGAAGCTCGACCTGGGTTTCATGCGCCAGGACTGCGGACTGGTCTGCGACATCGAGCGCTGCGCGATCGCCGAACCCGCCCTCAACGAAGCCATCACCGAGTGGCGTCGTAACCCGCCGCCCAAGGGCGGACTCAAGACCACCCTCCGGATCCCTCCGGAGGGCTGGGAAGTCCCGGAACACTCTTTCTTCCAAAACAACTTCTTCGCCCTGCCCGCACTGCTCGATACCACCCGGGGATTTCTCCGCGACGCGGGTTCGCGCCATCTGATCGACGCCTATTGTGGCGTCGGTTTTTTTGGCATCGAACTCGCCGGCGAGGTGGAGTCCGTTCTCGGCGTCGAACTGGATGCCCCTGCCATCCGCGCCGCCCGCAAGAACGCCACCAGCCGTGGCATCACCAACACGGAATTTGTGTCCGGTGACACCGACCTTCTTCTCCCTTCGCTCCTTCAGCGACTCAACCCGACCCTCACCACCGTGCTTCTCGATCCCCCGCGGGTGGGATGCCGCCCGCCGAGTCTCGCCATTCTCCGGGAGACCGGCCCGCGACAGATCCTCTACATCAGTTGCCACCCCGCCACGCTCGCCCGCGACTTGAAGATCCTTTGCGCCGACAACCGCTACCGCCTCGCCGCCGTCCAACCGATCGACATGTTTCCCCAGACCCAACACGTCGAGTGCGTCGCAGACGTGCGGTTGAGCAGCGATCCGTGAATCTTCCACCTCCCCAACTCCTCGCCCTCGACGAAGCCGCCCTCGACCACGTCGAGGAGCACGGTGGCCCCGGACTGCTGTGGTTCTGGGAGTCCGATCACCCTTGGATCGTCGTCGGATACGGCCAGACCATCGCCCGTGAGGTCCACGTGGAAATCTGCGCCCGCGATGGCGTTGAGATCTACCGCAGATGCAGTGGCGGAGGAACCGTCGTCCAGGGACCCGGATGCCTGAACTACGGGCTCGCACTGCCCATGGAAGTCTATCCCGAACTGGGGTCCATCCCCGGCGCGAACCGCTGGATCATGGAACGTCAGCGCCGTGCACTGGCCACGTTGCTCTCCGGAAACGTCTCCGTCGAAGGCCACACCGATCTCGCCGTGGGCGGACGTAAATTCTCGGGCAATGCCCAACGAAGGAAGCGTCGCGCCCTGCTCTTCCACGGAACCTTTCTTCGCCAGTTCGATCTTTCGTGCATCGCCCGCTGGCTCGCCTTTCCCTCCGCGCAACCGGGCTACCGATCCTCCCGCGACCATCTTGAATTCGTCACCAACTGCGGCCTGGAGGTGGAACCAATCCGCGACGCGCTCGGACGCGAATGGAACGGTCTGGGCACCGGACTCCCCGACGATCTCCACGCCCGGATCCCCGCCCTGCTCGCGACCCGATACGCCCGCCGCGACTGGCACGAGAGCCGATAGCGCCCGGGTCAGTCTCCCCATGCAGAACATCCCGCCAGTTTTGCGTGGGATGCGCTATTCCGCGCCTGCTCAAAAAGTCAGTGCCCAAATGGCCTTGGCGACTTTTACCATGTCCGCCTGTCTCTTCGCGATGGTCTCCTCCGTCCAGTCAGTGAACTGAGCCAAACTCAATGAGGTTCGATCCTGGGATTGTTGATACACGAACTGCTTTCGGGCAAATGCCGCATTGCCCGCGTGCCGCCCGTTCAAGCTCCGTTCCAGGAGCGAGTAGTTCCCAACCCGCTCATCACTGCGATCGTGGCCATCGGCGGTGAAATGCTCCCATCCCGCTTCGCCGAGATTTTCCGGCAGGATGTGCTCCACCGTCGCAGTCATTCCGTCGTCCGTGATGTCTGCGCCGCTCAACTGCTTCTCAATCCTGGCGAGGAGATAGCGCAGACGTTTGCCGGACGTGCTGTGGTTCCGAAGTCTGAGGGCTGCAAAATCCGCCTCTATCCCCCGGCCGTAATCCGGACAATCTCCAGTCGATCGCCCGCCGACATGGGGCGGGTAGCGAACTCGGACGGGGCCACTGCCTCGCCATTGTGTTCCACCACGACGGACTTGGGCAGCAACCCCTGGCGCAACAGGAATGTCTCCACCGTGCACGGCAACTCCGTGGCGACAGGCTGACCATTGGCAATCACCGATGACATGGGCCGACGATGAATCCCGCGGCGGACGGCTCAAGCCTGCAGTCCATTCTTGGACCCCTTGTCGTCCCGTCCCCAGCCCCATCGTGGGTATTGCCGACATCCTCCTGACCGCGTCACCCTGTCTGCACAGGTCATTGTTCATCATGAGATCCCTCCTCCCCGCATTGTTCGCTGCCTTCGCCGTCGCACTGACGACCGAAGCTCAGGAGCCCAACAACCGTCCCCACGCACCGACGGCGGAGCCCGTCGCCGCCTCGACGACCAGACCCCAGGCCGTCGCCGAACCTGCCGACGGCGAGCGGATCGTGTTTCTCGGCAATGGACTCGCGGAGCGCGACGTCTACTTCAGCCAGCTTGAAACCGAACTGCACCTCCGGTTCCCGTCCAGGAATCTCATTGTCCGCAACATGGGACGCCCGGGTGACACCCCTACGTTCCGTCCGCACCCGGCCCGCGTATCGCAGTGGGCTTTCCCCGGTGCCGAGCAATTTCATCCGGAGCTCAATTCCCATTTCGGCAAGGGCTTCTGGCCAACGCCCGACCAATGGCTCACCCACCTGAAGGCGGACACGATCATCGCCTTCTTCGGCTACAACGAATCGTTCGATGGCCCGTCGCGCGTGGCCAACTTCGAGGCCGAGCTGGACGCGTTCGCGAAGCATACCTTGTCGAAGGCGTACAACGGAACCTCGGCGCCGCGCCTCGTCCTGGTGTCGCCGATCGCCTTCGAAAACCTCTCGGCCAAACGGGATCTGCCGGACGGATCGAAGGAGAATGCGAACCTCACCCTCTACGCGGAAGCCGTCCGCAAGGTGGCCGGCAAACACGGCCTGACCTTCGTCGATTTCTTCAGCGCCACCCAGGAGCGGTACGCGAAGAAGCGCCTTCCGGCACTGACCATCAATGGCTTTGCCCCGACCGAAGCGGGATACCAGGAACTGGCAGTGGTGCTCGCCAACGGCACCTTCGGCAAGTCGCAGCGGATTTCGAAGGCAGCCCCCGCGCAGGTCAACGCGGCGGTGAAGGAGAAGGACTACCTCTGGAACAATGACTACAACCTGGTCAACGGCGTGCACACGCATGGCCAGCGTTACAATCCCTTCGGGCCCCAGAACTACCCCGACGAGATCCGCAAGACCCGGGAGATGATGGCGCTGCGGGACACGCGCATTCACGAGGCCGCCGCCGGCAAGACCCGGCAGCTCGCCGTGGACGACTCAAAGACCCACGAACTCCCGTCGGTCCCCAGCAACTTCAAGCGACCCACCGACTACCTCGACGGCATTCAGGCCATCGAGAAGATGACGGTGATGCCGGGGTTCAAGGTCGAACTGTTCGCTTCGGAAAAGGAGTTCCCGGAGCTGCGGAAACCCGTCCAGATGTCGTTCGACAGCCGCGGCCGCCTGTGGGTGGCCATCACGCCCTCCTACCCGCATTCCAAGCCCGGCGAGTCCCGTCCGAACGACAAAATCCTGATCTTCGAAGACACCAACGGCGACGGGCGTGCGGACAAGCAGACCGTCTTCGCGGACAAGCTTCATCTGCCCATCGGCTTCGAGATCGCTCCGGAGGGCGTCTATCTCTCGCAGGAACCCAACCTCTGCCTGCTCGTCGATGACAATCACGACGACCGCGCCGACCGGATGGAGATCCTGATGCATGGATTCGACACGCACGACACGCACCATGCGATCTCGGCCTACAGCGCCGACGCATCGGGCGCGTTCTATCTGCTGGAAGGTCGCTTCCTCCATAGCCAGGTGGAAACCCCCTACGGCCCGCAGCGCGTCAACGACGGCGGCGCGTGGCGGTTTGATCCCAAGAACTTCCGCCTGGAACGGTACATCCAGTCCGACGTCAACAATCCCTGGGGCATCGCCTTCGACGACTGGGAACAGGGGGTGCTCTCCGACGCCTCCAGCGGCGAGAATTACTGGGCCCTCCCGATCTCGGCCAAGATGCCCTATGGCGTCGAGATTGGACGGGCCGGCGAGTTCGTCCCGAAACGCTCGCGCCCGACCTCCGGCTCCGAGTTCGTCTCATCACGCCACTTTCCGGACGACCGACAGGGTCAGTTCATGACCTGCAACAGCATCGGGTTCCTGGGGCTCAACTTCAGTTCCGTCCGCGACGATGGGTCTGGATTCACGGGAAGTCTGGCCGGCGACCTGATCAGTTCGGCCGATCCGAATTTCCGCCCGGTCGATCTGGAGTTTGCGCCGGATGGCTCCCTCTACTTCCTCGATTGGCACAACGCCTTGATCGGCCACATGCAGCACAACGCGCGGGACCCGAACCGCGACCACGAACGCGGCCGCATCTATCGGGTCACCTATCCGGCTCGCCCCTTGGTCAAACCCGTGAAGATCGCGGGTGCGTCGATTCCTGAGTTGCTCGAAAACCTGAAGCTGCCGGAGTACCGCAGCCGCTATCGCACCCGTCGCGAACTGCGCGGCCTTCCTGCGGCCAAGGTGATCCCGGCGGTGAAAGCCTGGGCGGCGAAGCTCGACAAGGCAGATCCCGCCTACGACCACCACCTTTCCGAGGCGCTCTGGGCCACCTGGTCCCAGAACCGGCCCGACGCGGGACTGCTGCTCGCCTGCCTCAACGCCCGCTCCTTTCAGGCGCGTGCCGCCGCCGCCCACGTTCTGCGTTACACCCACCACCAGATTCCCAACGCCGTGGCGCTGCTGCGGCAGGCGGCCAACGATCCCCACGGTCGCGTACGACTCGAGGCGATCGTTGCGGCCTCCTGGTTGGACAATCGGGACGGGGCCCGGATCGTCCTCGACGCCCTCCGGCATCCTTTCGACAAGTGGATGAGCCCGGTGACCCGGCAGATCCTCGAGACGACCTTGAAGGACGATGTCGCCGCACTGGTCGCTGCCGAGCCCCAGACGCTGGCCGCCAACCCGAATGCCCGCGACTATCTCGCCGGCACCCTCAAGCTGGGAGCGGCACCTCCAGCCGCCGACCAGCGCGAGTACGGCCCGACCCGTGCGCTCAGCCCGGCCGAAGCCAAGCTCTATGCCCTGGGCAAGGAAGTCTTCAATCGGGACGCCCACTGCGCCACCTGCCACCAACCGTCCGGCATCGGAACTCCGGGCGTCTATCCGCCCCTGAACGTCGCCGGCAACCCCTGGCTGACCAACGACGAGCGCCTGATCAAGGTCGTACTGAAGGGCCTGTGGGGGCCTCTGGACCTCGCGGGACAACGCTTCGGGCCGACCAATGGCGTTCCTCCCATGCTGGGATTCGCCGGCATGCTCAACGATGAGGAAGCCGCCGGCGTGATCAGCTACGTCCGACAGTCCTTCGGCAACAACCTGCCGACCATTACGCCCGATCAGGTGTCGAAAGTGCGCGAACAAACCAAGGCCCGCTCCGACTTCTACATGGTCGAAGAGATCATGAAGCAACATCCGATTCCCGGTTGGGAGAAATGGGGTCGCATGGCCCGGCCCGCCGGCAACGTGTACGAGTAGCCATTCGCTCTTCGATGCATCGCGTTCTTCAAGCGGCGTCCATGCTCTGTGTCGTGGTCGGGGTTGCCCTCTGGTTTTTTGGAGGGATGAACCTCGGCGCCTCTCAATGGAGCGAAGACGCCCATCTGGCAGAGCCTGCACACGCCATCGGTCAGGAACGCCGCCAGGTCTTTCGTCCGGGAATTGGATTCCTTGCCGGGACGGTCCTGCTGGGCGTGGGGCTCTGGGCCGCGTCCCGCTTTGCCCAGAGGGCCGATTCACGGACTGCAGGTTGACCCCGGGCCCTGCGACGGTAGCGTCGCCTCGATGTCGGATGCGGCCCTCGAACTGCGGAATGTCTCCAAGTACTACGGGGAGTTCTGCGCAGTGGACGACCTTTCCTTCACGGTGCCGCCCGGGTGCATCTATGGATTCCTCGGTCCGAATGGTGCCGGCAAGACGACGGCGCTGAGGATGATCCTCGACATCCTGCGCCCGACCCGTGGTTCCATCCGCATCCTGGGGGCCGCCTCTGCCCTCACCGTACGGCATCGGATCGGGTATCTCCCCGAGGAGAAAGGTCTCTACAAGAAGATGAAGGCGTGGGCGGTGATCGCCTACTTCGCCGGGCTCAAGGGACTTTCCTCGCGAGACGCGCGCCGGCGCGCTTTCGAATTGCTGGAGCGCTATGGATTGAAGGACTTCGCCCATGCGAAGACCGAAGCGCTCTCGAAGGGCATGGGACAGAAGGTGCAGGTGCTGGCCAGCATCGCCCATGATCCGGAGTTGGTGATCTTCGACGAACCCTTCTCCGGACTCGACCCCGTCAATCAGGGTGTGCTCGAGGAGATTGTCACCGACCTGCGCGCACGCGGGCGGACCGTCCTGTTCAGCACCCATGTCATGCAGCACGCCGAGCGATTGTGTGACCGCCTGATCATCCTCGGCGGCGGAAGGCGCCTGTTCGACGGCACCCTCCAGGAAGCACGCCAGACGGTACCGCATCGGGTCCGACTGGAGAGCGAGGATGATCCGTCCGCCCTGAAGGACGTTCCCGGGGTGGTCGGCCTGGTCTCCGATGCTCCCGGGTGCTGGCAGGTCGAACTCGGCCCGGGTGCGGATCCGCAACGGGTCCTGCGGGCCTGCTTCGAACGCGCCATCCGCCTTCGCAGCTTCAATTCGGCAGAACCCTCGCTGCACGAAGTGTTCATAAAACTGGTGGGGCCAGGCGCCCGGGAGGCGACGTTCCGATGAGATACATCTGGCGGATCGGTTGGCGGGAGTTCTTCGAAAACGCCCGGACCAAGGGCTTCTGGATCGGGATCCTGTTGTTCCCGGTGATCATCCTGGCCTCGGGAGCCCTTCCGGTATTGCTGGCAACAAAGGGCGTTTCGACGCGGCACTACGTGATGATCGATCAGACGGGCGAGTACGCCCCCAAGGTGCGCGCGGAGATGACTCGTCAGAGATCGGCCGAGATCGACGGAGCCCTTCGAAGCTTTGCGCGACGGATCCCCACTCCCGAGCCGCTGGTGCCGTTCGTCACCCCTGGCAGTTCAAACCGGCCCGCGCCAAGCCTCGACCTGGAAGGCTGGAAGAAGCAGGCGGGATCCAGCTACTGGACCGTTCCGGGTTTCAGCCTACCTCGGGCCGCATGGTTGGAGGTCCCGGTGCCGATCGCCATCCAGACATCGAACGATGTCCCCGCCATCGAGGGCCTCCTGAGACCATGGTTGCGAGGTGAGCACGTGCTGCCCCCATCCGAAGCCAACCCCACCCCGAAGCTGTTCGCCGCGGTGATCATCCCACGCGACTACGGCACCACGACCAATGAAGCCGCCGCCCTCCGTTACTGGACGGAAAACACCGCGGACACCGGGTTGCGGGATTCGATCCAGCGATTGCTGGGGGACGAGCTTCGCCGGCGCGAATATCAGTCGCTCGGGGTTGATCCGGCGATCATCGCCCGGGTCGAGGCGAAGCGAGCCCCGATCACGGATCTCAATCCACGCAAGGCAGAGGGGGAGGAGAAGGTCGGATTGGCGGACCGACTGCGGCAGTGGGCGCCCAGCTTCTTTGTTTACCTGCTGTGGATCTCGATCTTTGCGGTTTCACAGATGCTCCTGAACTCGGTAATCGAGGAGAAATCCAATCGGATCATCGAAGTCCTCCTCTCCAGCGTCACGCCCGGTGAACTGATGCTCGGCAAACTCCTGGGGATCGCGATGACCGGTGGGGTGATGCTGAGCTCCTGGTTGGGCAGCATCATCAGCATGGCCCTGGTCCAGTCGAAGTTCTTCGCTCCCCCGGCCATGGCCGGGGGATCCGCCAACGCTGCCGCCAGCCTGCCCGCTGACTTGCTCAGCCTGTTTCAGTCCACCTGGCTCCTGCCCGCATTCGGCGTCTACTTCATCCTCGGCTATATCGCCTACGCGACGATCTTCCTGACCGTCGGATCGCTTTGTTCCACCCTCAAGGAGGCGCAGAATTTCATGGGGCCGCTGATGCTGGTGCTAATGGTGCCGCTGTTCCTGATGCCGTTCATCCCTCGCGATCCAAATGGCCCGATCGCCACCGCCTTCTCGTGGATCCCGCTCTATACGCCCTTCGTCATGATGAACCGGATCACCGCATCGCCACCCCTGTTTGACGTCATCGGAACCGGGGTGTTGCTGATCGCCTTCGACGTCCTGATCCTCTGGGGATGTGGCAAGGTCTTCCGTCTCGCCATCCTCCGCACAGGGCAACCGCCCCGGATCGTGGAAGTGTTCCGCTGGCTGTGGAACCGGTAAGGCAAACTTACATCCGCTCGCTCACTCCAATGCCCAGGCAATCCAACCCCTGACGCAGCACCGCCGCGGTCAGGTGGCACAGGGCCAAACGCGAATTGCGCACGGCATCTTCCGACCGAAGCACGGGACACGCCTCGTAGAATCGGGAGGAGTGACCCGCCAGTTCATAGAGATAGTTGCAGAGGTAGTTGGGACGGCAATCCTCGGCCACGGCACTGAGGACAATCCCGAAGTTCAACAATTGCCGCGCAAGGGCACGCTCCTCCGGAGCTTCGAGCCGCACTGCCGGGTCCGATGTGGGATCAAATCCACCATCCCGCACCAGCTTGGCAGCACGCGTGTACTGGTACTGGAGGTAGGGCGCGGTGTTGCCCTGCAAGGCCAGCATCTTGTCCCAAGAAAACACGTAGTCACTCTGTCGGTTGGGGAGGAGATCCTGATACTTGATGGCGCCCAGACCCACGATGCGCGCGATCTCGGCCTGCTCCGCTGCCGGCAAATCGGGTCGCTTGGCGCGCACCACCGCCAGCGAACGTTCCTCCGCCTCATCCAACAGTTCGACCAACTTCACCGTGTCACCCGACCTCGTCTTGAACGGCTTTCCGTCCTCGCCAAGGATCGACCCGAACCACACGTGGAGGAGTCGCACGCAGGCAGCCACTTCGGGCCGCGAAAGGCGGAAGGCGGCGAAGACCTGACGAAAGTGCCCCTGTTGTCGGCCGTCTGTCACGTAGAGGATGTCCGAGGGAGTCCAGGTCGCCAGTCGGTAGTCGAGCGTTGCAAGATCCGTGGAGGCGTAGTTGAAACCGCCATCCGACTTCTGGATCAGCAATGGAGCATCATGCCATTCGCCATCCCGCTGGATCTTGAAAGGATCCTCTTTTGGTGCCATCGATCCATCCGAGAAAATCGCCTTTGCCCCATCGCTATCCCGGGCCACACCGCGAGCCACCAACTCCTGAACCAAAGCCGCCAGCCAGGGATTGTAGAAGCTCTCGCCCAAGGTCTGATCAAACTTCACTCCCAACCGCCCATAGATCGTATCGAACTGAATCTGGGAGAGCCGGATCATCTCCTTCCAGATCGCCAGGTTCTCCGAGTCGCCCGACTGGAGCTTCACCAACTCGGCCCGCGCCCGGTCTCGCAGCGCCGGGTCGGCATCGCAGCCGCTGTTGATCGACTTATACAACCGCTCCAATTCGGCAATGGCATCCCGCTCCAAAGCGACCGGATCCAGCAGGGTTTTCCATCCCACCAGCAACATTCCGAACTGGGTGCCCCAATCCCCAATATGGTTGTCCGTGACAACCTGATGCCCCAGCAACCGCATTGTCCGCGACAATGCATCCCCCAGGACGGTCGAGCGGATATGCCCCACGTGCATCGGTTTCGCGACATTGGGAGAGCTGAAATCAATCACAACCCTCCGCGGCGAATCGAGCGGTGCCACAAAAAGGTGCTCTCCTCTCAATGCCTGCTGGAGCACCTCCGCCATCGCAGTGGACTTCAGACGGAAATTGAGGAAACCCGGCCCCGCCACCTCCACCGATTCGCACAGATCGGCAACATCAAGTTGCGCCACCACATCCGAGGCCAACTGGCGAGGGTTCATCCGCTTCTCCTTCGCCAGGCTCATGATGGTGTTGGCCTGATAGTCCCCCAGTTTCGAATCTCCGGTGGGACGAATCCGGACCGGCGTGGCGGCCAGATCGGGGAACAGATTCCGGAGGATGACCTGAAGCCGACTTTCGAGTACGAGATGAAGCATGGAGAAAGGAACGAGTCCGCCGAGAATTCGGCGGCGACAGATCAACCACCCAATCAGCGGACGACAGAATGCTCGCGGATGACCTTGAGGATCGCCTCGGCATCCGGCGCTGCATCAAGAGCCCGGAGGAAATCATCCTTACGCTGAACTTTGGCGATGCCCGCCAGCGTGTGCAGGTGCTTCTGGAACTGGCCTTGGGGAACGAGCAACAGGGTCACGAGGTGAACGGGTTGGCTGTCCAGAGCATCGAACTGCACCCCCTTGCGCGATCGCCCGAAGGCCGCGGTCAACTCCGTCACCAGATCGGTTGAGGCGTGGGGAATGCCAATCCCAAAGCCGATGCCGGTGCTCATCGAAGCCTCGCGCCGCTTGACGGCGGCGGTCACCGCTTCCAAATCCTCCGCCCGCACCTTCCCAGCCTGCACCAACCGCGAAACCATCTCGTCAATGGTTGACCAGCGGTCTGCCGCAGCCAGATCGGGAATGATCTGACCGGGTGAAAGGATATCTCCTAGATTCATGCCTGCCGAAAGTATTCCCGATGTTCGACGGAACCCGGGTCCTGATTCAACCCGGATCTGGAAAAATAACCAAACGCATTGAAGTTCCTTCTTAACCCAGGCCTCCCAACCATCGAACCAAGCTCAGGATCACTCGACTGGTGCGATCCCCTGCCCAAGCCAAGGCGGTCGCCGGGGCGACATTGCCTGCCAGCATTGGCAGCGCCAGCAGCAACACCCCCGCGTGCACCAACCAGATCAGCACCCCCGAAAACACCCAGCCTTCCCCCGCCAGATCCGGTTGCCGGGTCCGGAGTACCGTTGCCGTCAACGTCAGGTGAAACGCATAGGTGAGTCCCAGCCCGAAATGGAACCAGAAGGCATGCCGACGCCATGCGAAGAACCATGCGGATCCCAAGAAAACCAGCGCCCAGAGGACTGCGTAGATCGGAAAGAAATACGGTGCCAGCGCGATCAGGGAATTCGTCTTGGTTAGCACGACATGCCCACCGTGACGGGTCGCCTTGAAGGCCTTCACCCGTCCGCCAAAAAGCAATGCCCACAAGGCATGGGTCAACTCATGCCCAACCACGTACAGCCACATCGGCCGCGGCAAACTGAAGAAGACAACCAACCAGACACCCACCCCACTCCCGACGGCCACCCAGAAATCGAGAGCCCTGCCCGAGGTCAGGATCACATCTCTGACAGCCCAACTGACCCCGATGGCAGGCGGCGTTAGGAGTGCGGCCAGAGGCCAGCGCAAGGGGCGACGCCAACCGGGAATCCGGCCGGCACTCGGTTTCGATGCCATGACAACCCCAGACAAAGAAACAGGCCTGCTCTTTTCAGAGCAGGCCTCGTTGAAAGCAGAGGGACGAACCATCAACCGTCACCCACTGCCAGAGCGATCAGATCCTTGGACCAGAATCAGGGACGACCGCCGTCAGCGCCACCGTAGGAGCTGACCTGAGAGGGCGGGATGACCACAGGACGCGGGGTCTGGGTCACCGTTCCACCACCGAGACCTGCCGCGGCCGGAGCCGTGGAAGCAACAATACGGCGGGACCGGACAGCAGCCATTTCCCGTTCCATCGAAGCCTTCATCGCCGGGGCTCGCTTGACAGCGGCCGCGAGAACAGCTTCTGACTTGGCGGGATTGGCTTCCGACGCGACGCGAACAATGGTCACGGAGGAGTCAGGAGCCAGATCCAATGCGGTGCTGACAAGCGCATCGGTGGCGCTCGGAGCGGCCTTGATGACCGCCGTCAACAGGGAGGGAAGCGCTGCGGGATGGGCACGAAGACCAGCGCTCAGCGCGGCAACTGCGACCTGTTCCTTGTCTTCCTTTGCCGCCTTGTTGACACACTTGACGGCGACCGCCGGGGCCTCAACCGCTTTGGAAGCGGCGACCTTTTGGCCGACCAACTCCAATTCAGCCGCCGAAGAGGCGTGAACGGACACCACCGTGAACGCGGAGAGGGCGACCAGCGTCACGGAGATTTTCTTAAAAGATTTCATAGGCAATTTCGGTGCTCCAACCAACTCCTAATCAAATGCAGGAAATTGACTTCACCGTCAATGAATTATTCCGGGACACCGAGCCCGGTCAGGCGGCCACCTGAACCACTTTGCGACGCACCAGCGGAGGCACTTCTCCCAGCACCACCGCACGATTGATCGTCACCCCGGCGATGTCATCCGCCCCGGGGATCTCGAACATCGCGTCGCGCATCAATTTTTCGACCATCGACCGCAAGGCCCGCGCCCCGGTGCCCTTCTCCCGGGCCCGCGCTGCCAACTCCTCCACCGCATCCGCCGTGAAGGTCAATTCCACGCCATCGTATCCGAGAAGCTTGGCGAACTGCTTCACGATGGCGTTCTTCGGCTCCGTCAGGATCTGCACCAGATGTTCCTGCGACAACTCTTCCAGGATGCTGAGCACCGGAAGCCGTCCAATGAACTCGGGAATGAACCCAAACCCGAGTAGATCCTCAGGCTCCACTTGGTTCAGGATTTCGGAAGGCGCGAAGCCAGCCGCACGCGCTGCCGCCTCGCCGCCGCCAAAACCCAAAACCTGCCTGCCGATCCGACGCTGGATGACCCGGTCCAACCCGACGAAGGCGCCGCCGCAGATAAACAGGATGTGGGTGGTATCGACGCGAATGTATTCCTGCTGGGGGTGTTTGCGTCCGCCTTGGGGTGGCACGCTGCAGATCGTCCCCTCCAGGATCTTGAGCAATCCCTGCTGAACCCCCTCTCCGGAAACGTCACGGGTAATGGAAACGTTCTCGGTCTTGCGGGCGATCTTGTCGATCTCGTCGATGTACACGATGCCGATCTGAGCCCGTTTGACGTCGAAATCAGCGTTCTGCAGCAGGCGCAGGACGATGTTCTCGACATCTTCCCCCACGTAACCGGCTTCAGTGATCGAGGTCGCATCCGCAATGGCGAACGGCACGTCCAACAAACGGGCCAAGGTCCGGGCCAGCAGGGTCTTCCCAGATCCCGTCGGTCCCACCATGAGGATGTTGCTCTTCTCCAACTCCACCGAATCCGACTCCTCTCGGGAAGAACTCTCCTCGGAGAGGGACATGACCCGCTTGTAGTGATTGTACACCGCGACACTGAGAGTGCGCTTGGCCTCGTCCTGGCCGATCACAAATTTGTCCAGGTGACGCTTGATTTCGGCCGGCTTGGGCACGCTCAGCGAACGGACCTGCTGTCGCGAGTCCTGGCTAAGCTCCTTGTCGAGGACGCCCTTGCACACGCCCACACATCCGTCACAGATGAACACACCCGGACCCGCAATCAGCTTTCGGACCTCGGCCTTGGACTTGCCGCAGAAGCTGCACATCGTGATCTGACTCGCACGCGCCATGAGAACGGTCTCCGTTGGGATGTTGAAATGAGCCCGGACGACCAGGGGCCGGCCGGAATGCTTTGGTTGATCAGGCCCCCGGCTTGACCTCAGTTGCGACGGGTGCCGGCAGATCCCGCCGACTGCGCACGACTTCATCGACCAACCCGTAGGCCCGGGCTTCTTCGGCGCTCAGGAAGTTGTCGCGATCGGTGTCCTTGACGATGTCAGCCACCGTCCGGCCGCAGTGATAGGCGAGAATGTCGTTCAACTTGTCTCGAAGCCGCAGGATCTCGCGGGCCTGGATGCTGATGTCGGAGGCCTGTCCCTGTGCGCCGCCCCAAGGTTGATGGATCATGATCCGGGCGTTCGGAAGGGAGAAGCGCTTGCCCTTGGTGCCACCCGCCAGCAGGACCGCGCCCATGCTGGCCGCCTGGCCCACGCAGTAGGTGTTCACGTCGCAACTCAGCCACTGCATCGTATCGTAAATGGCCAATCCGGCCGTGACCGATCCACCCGGTGAATTGATGTAGAAGTGGATGTCCTTCTTGGGATCCGTCATTTGCAGAAATAGCAATTGGGCGATGATGACGTTGGAAACCATGTCGTTGACCTCGGTCCCGAGGAAGACGATCCGGTCCACCAAAAGACGCGAATACAGGTCGTAGGACCGCTCACCGCGCCCGGTCTGCTCGATGACGTAAGGAATGGAAAAGCCGTACATAAGAGGATCCCCGAAGGGACGGGCAGGCTAGGATTGGCCTCGGCCAAGGTCAAGGAACCGGAGGACCGAAGGCGGAGATGCTCCATCGCCGCCCAAGGAAGGGCGGCCTAGAGCCCCGTCACCCCCTCCAGATAATCCCCGGTTACCGGCCGTCGGCAGCCTCCCGAAGGAAACCAAGGGATTCCCGCCACCATTCCGGCGGCCGATGCGAAGCCTCCCAGTGATCCTCCCCTTGGTATTCCCAGAGCCGCTTGGGACCGCTGTATCCGTCATGCAGGCGATGGCCAAAGCGCGCTGGGATCACTCGGTCCGCCGTCCCCACCACGATTCCCACCGGCCCCGCGTATTGCTTTAACCACAGGTCCGAGGGAAACCGGTCGAGCAGCAGCATCCGCACCGGGAGCCAAGGATAATGATGCGCAGCCACCGCCGAAAGGTGGTCGAAGGGCGTCAGCAGGATGACCCCGGCGACCTCGGTTGGCCGCGTGCCCGCAAGGAAGCAAGCGACCCCTGTCCCAAGCGACTCACCCACAAGATAAACTGGCCTCCGCGAACCGAGCAGGGTCAAGGCCTCCCCCGCCGCCGCAGTCAGCGAATCCTGCGAGGGTGTGCCCGGGCGCCCGGCGAAGCCCGGATACTCGAGCACGTACACGTCGAGGTCGGATCCGGCCTGGATCGGATCCACGAGGTAAGCCCGTTCCGCAGCGGCGCCAGCGTTTCCGTGAGTAATCAGGACGCAGCCCCCGGCTGCGGTCCCGGACCGGGAACGAGACCATCCGATCCGCACTCCGGCAGCGTTGGTCCACGGTTGGAAGCGGTGATGTTCCGCCAACCGGTTTCCCTCTTCTGGTCCGAGTTGTGGGGGGTGATAGAGGAGGCGCCTCTGCACGCAACCGACGGTCAGCAGCAAGGCCGCGTAGCCGAACCCAGCCCACGCCCCCGTACGACGCAGGGTTCGGAACGCCCCGCCCCGTCCTCCACGATTCACGACGGATTCTCCACCTGCGCCGCCGAACCGGCGGCGCGGAGCCGATCCATGGCCGCCTGGGCAGCGGCACTCTCGGCGGTTTTCTTGCTCCGCCCGAATCCGCGGCCGAGTTCCAGTCCGAGATGGGATACCGCGCACTCGAAGCTGCGGTTGTGATCCGGCCCGGAGCTCGACTTGAGCTCGTAGCGGGGAGGTTCGGGGGAGGTCGACTGCAGCAGTTCCTGAAGCTCGCCTTTCGGATTGGACAGGTTGGGAAGCACCTCCAACTCGCCGAGCACCTCCCGATAAAGGTTGAGCACGACTCCGCGGGCGGTGAGGTAGTCAGAATCCAGATAAATCGCCCCGATGACCGCCTCGAAGGCGTCGGCGATGGTCGACGAGCGGGCCCGGCCACCGCTGGTTTCCTCGCCCCGACTCAGCACCAGATAGGAGCCGAGATCGAGCCGCGAACCATGTTGGGCCAGCATGGTCCGATTGACCATCTGAGCCCGGGCCTGAGTGAGCGGTCCTTCTCCCAGATCGGGGAATTGCTCATACAACCGGGTGGTGATGACCAGTTGCAGGACGGCGTCCCCAAGGAACTCCAGTCGTTGATTGTGCTGCTGTCCCCCGCCCAACTCATGGGCCAGCGAGGGATGGGTCAAGGCGAGGCGGAGCAACGCTCCATCCCGAAATCGGTAGCCCAACTCCTTCTCCAGATCGGCCACGGAAGTCATGACAACCCCTCCCCTCCATCTCGCCCGCTGCCGATTGCGGAAGGCCGTCGATCCCCCGATCGTCGGCCTTCGGCAATCGGCACCTCAGGCAGGTGCCAGTGTTGTAAGTTCGCTGGGCGCATTGAAGGGTTCCTCCTGTGGCGATCCATCAAGATTCGGGAGCACGTCCGGGATGACGACTTCGGCTGGCAAGCCGTGCTCCAAGAGCGAGGCCACGTCCCGCTGAACCTCCTCCAACTGCGTCAACTGCAACTCCGGATCGGCCACGGCGAACACGTCGCCGGTTCGCGGTTGTTCATACAGGGTCACCCGGCGTCCACCCTCGCGGGTCTGGGCCTTGACCTTCAGCAATCGCTTGCGCTCGAGCATTACCGCCAGGATGTAGACCGCACCCGCGTGCGTCTCGTCCCCACGGGCCAGCAACGCCCGAAGCAACGACTCCGCATCATCCCGGCGGATCGCCTCCGGCGCTGCCGCCGGCGGCTTGTGGTAGGTCCCCTTCCAGTGGGACACGAATCCCGGCCGGGCACTGATCGCCGCTCCGTGCTCGCGCCACCCTTCAGCAGACAAATCCAGACGCTCGAAGCCGTCCCGTTCCTCGAGCAAAACCGTGTGGTACAACTCCCCGTCAGTAAACGGATGTCCCGTCAGATGACAGGTATGGGCACGGGACTGAATGTTCCACTCGAGCATGATCTTGATTTCGGTACATTCCATTTAGGGCCAGCCCCCTTCCCGGGGCAACAGGCATTTATTCTCAAAAAGGTCTTGAGCCCCGCCCCTTCGCCCCCCATTTTGCCGCCTCACGCAGCCCGCGTGGCGGAATTGGCAGACGCGCTAGATTCAGGTTCTAGTGAGTAACATCGTACAGGTTCAAGTCCTGTCGCGGGCACCACTCCTTTCGGCACTGCCTTCGGGCGGGTGGGCTGTTGCAGACGGCGGCCTTTCGTCGATTTTTCCTCCCACTTCCCGGCCCTCCTTCTTGGTCCGCGCAGACCCTTCAAATCTCGCAGACGGGGCCGTGCGACCGGCGACAGATCGTCGGGAAACCCGATCTGAGGGAGGGTCAGGGTGGCGGTGACCACGCGCCCGTGCCCGCCCGCTGAGCGTCCATGATCCGCAGGACGACGTGCGGCGAGTCACCCCTCATCCCAATCAGCAAGAGAATCACGCTGCCGAGCGCGGTGGATCCGGAGGCCGGACTTGACCGGCAAATGGCTACGCCGACAGCCTGACTCCGCATGATCCGATTCCTGCGCCGCCCGGCTCCGCTGCCCTTGATTCTCCTGCTGACCGTGTGGGCGGCGGGCTTCGGTCTTCCCTCCAGTCTGGCCGCGACGACGGACTTTCGATGCCGTTGGTGTGCCATGGCAGATCAGGCCAGAGAGGCTTTGGCCGCCGGCGAGAATGCGGAGGGCAACCCGCAGTACTCGCCCAGCCGCGAAGTGGACCTCCTGCACCTCGTGCTCGACATCACTCCTGACTTCGCACGCCGGACAATCGAGGGGACGGCCACCCTCCGCTTCAAGCCGATCGCCCGCGCCTTGGCCGAGCTGAAGCTCGACGCCGAAGAGATGACCATTGATTCCGTTACCGCCACTGAACCTCTCCGAAGCTGGCACTACGACGATCACCGACTTGTGCTGACCTTCGAGAACCCGGTGGCCGCCGACCGTGATACAACGGTCACCATCCGTTACCGGGCTGAACCCCGGCACGGGCTCTACTTCCGCACGCCAGAAATGGGATACCGCCCGGAGGACACCCATCTCTGGACGCAAGGTGAGCCGATCGAATCGCGTCACTGGTTCCCCTGCTTTGATGCGCCCAACGAGAAGTTTACTTCAGAAGTCACCTGCCGGGTACCATCGGGAATGGTGGTACGCTCGAACGGACGACTGGTCTCAACGACGCCGGATCCGACCACCGGCCGGGTGGCGGTGCGCTGGCTGCAGGACAAGCCGCATGTCACCTACCTGATCTGTCTGGTCGCCGGACATTTCCGTGGGATCGAGGATCGGCACCGGGATATTCCGCTGGGATTCTGGACACCCGTTTCACAGGCGGCGTGGGCCAGGAACTCGTTCCAGGATACCCGCGCCATGATGGAGTTCTTCGAGCGCGAGCTGGGGGTCCCGTTTCCGTGGGCCAAGTACGACCAGGTGGTCGTCGATGACTACACGTGGGGAGGCATGGAGAATACCAGCATCACGATCCTCACGGGAGGAACGCTCTTCCCCGACGGATACGACCCGGTCCGGAGCAGCCGGGGTCTGGTGGCGCATGAACTGGCGCATCAATGGTTCGGCGACCTTGTCACCTGCCGCGACTGGAGCCACCTCTGGCTCAACGAAGGATTTGCCACTTACTACGATGCCCTCCAGGCCCATGAGCAACTGGGGCGTGACGAGTTCCTGCTGGAGATGAACGGCAACGCCCGAAGCGTCCTGTCGAGCACAGACGGAACTCCGATCGTCTGGCGAAACTACGCCAAACCCGTCGACCAATTCGGCTATCGCGCCTATCCCAAGGGATCCTGGGTGCTGCACATGCTGCGTTCGCAACTGGGCGTGGATCTCTTTCGCCGGTGCATCACCACCTACCTCCAACGGCACGCCTATGGCGTCGTCGAGACCTCGGACCTGCAAAAGGTGATCGAGGAACTTTCCGGCCGCAGCTTCGACCGGTTCTTCGATCAATGGCTCTACCACGGGCACCATCCGGAGTTGAATGTGCGGTACAGCTGGGACGAGACCGCGCGCCTCGCCAAGATCTCGGTCGCCCAGAACCAGAAGCTCAGGGGGAACGTCATGCTCTTCGATCTCCCGCTCCCGGTTCGGTTCGTCACGCCGGGCGGCATCGTGGAGAAGACCCTCCCTATCTCCGCCAAGTCCGAGGATTTCCTGATTCCCCTGCCCGCGGCCCCCGAACTGGTGCGAATTGATCCTGACCTCACGGTCCTGGCCCAGGTGACCTTCGACGTCCCCGATGCGATGCTCCAACGCCAACTTCGCGCCACCAACGATGTGATCGGACGCCTCCGGGCCGTGGAATCTCTCAGCAAGAAGCAGGACAAGACTTCCATCGAACGACTTCGCGAGGCGCTGAACACGGACGCGTCCCACGCCATCCGTTCCGAGGCTGCCAGCGCGCTTCGCTCCATCCATTCTCCGGAAGCATTCACTGCCCTGACGAATTCCCTCACCCAGCCTGACCCGCGCGTCCGCATCGCGGTGTTGCGGGCGGTGGACGGATTCTACCGGGAAGCCGTTGGAACCTTGGCGGTCGGCGTGCTCGAGCGGGAGACCCATCCCGCGGTGCGGATCGCCGCCGTGCGACTCCTGGCCAATCCGGGCGCAACCAACGGCAGCCGGCAACTCCTCTCCTGGATCGGCACCCATTCCTTCCGCGAGGAGATTGCCGAGGCCGCCTTCGAATCCTTGCGCAAGCGCGAGGATCCGAGCGTGGTGCCGCAACTTCTCGACGTCTTGAAACAGCGGTCAGGAGAGTTTCCTACCGGCGTGCTGCGGGACGGGTTGACCACGCTGGCCTGGTTGAGCCGGAACGAGGACGAGAAGTCCGCGGTCCGCGAACTGTTGGTCTCCCGGGTGAACGATCCACGGGTGGGAATCCGTCGGACGGCCATCGAAGGACTCGGGGTCCTGGGCGACCCCCGGGCCATTCCGGTCCTGGAGACGTTTGCACGGGCGTCCCGGACCGGGCCGGAGCAGTCCACCGCCACGTCCGCCCTGGGAAGACTTCGGGAGCAACGCCGACCCACGGCAGAGTTGGGCGTGTTGCGGAGCGAAGTGACCGACCTCCAGAAAGAGAACCGGGATCTGAAACAGGAATTCGAGAGCCTCAAGAAGAAGCTCGATGCCCTGACCCCGCCGGCAGTGGGCACCAATGCGCCCCCTTCGACCAACGCGACCCCGACCAAGGTCACGCCGACTTGAGTCCGTGCGCGGTAATCGCGACCCTTACCCACTCCATGGCAGGCGATGCGTCTGGAACCGAATTGCCCCCTCCGACGGAGGCCATTCCGCGGTCAGGTAACCTCCATCCTTGAGCAACTCGACCCCCGTGGGAGACGGACAGAGCGTCACTCGAAACTCACGCCAGCACCGGGCCTGGTTCAGCGCTGCGGTGTAGCGCCGGACGCTGTGCCCCGCCCATTCAATCCTCGGGATTCCAGCCAACAGCCGCGCCATCCGCAGAACCAGTCGGGTGTGCAGATGCCCAATCACCGTCGCCCCGATTTGCGGCAGTGCCGCCGTCACCCCGGGCAATCGTCGCAGGAATGGCAGGGCGGTGGGATCATGACAGAACAGGACCGTCCGAAGTCCCGCGGTGGTGGCCCCTGCGAACAGGTCATCGATCTCCGTCAGGTGTCGTGCGTGGATCGCTTCCCACCACCCCATCTCTTCCAGCAGCGTCTCCGGTCGGAACACCGGCCATGCCGCCAGCGTCGAGGTCATGCCGATCCAGCGCCATCCCGGGAAATCAGCATGCCAGAGCCGGGGCAATCCCAGCTCGGATTCGCAACGCTCGAGGCTGCGTCGGCGCACGCCGCCGGCTCCACCCACGAAGCTCTTCTTTCCAAGATCATGGTCGCCGATCGTGCAGCGCATGCGGGTGCCATAGGCCGCTCGTAATTCATCCAACGCCTCGGCTGCACTTTCGAAGGCCGCGTCATCACTCACCCCGACGAAGGCGGTATCCAGAGTGAAATCCCCGTTGGCGACCACGAACTGCGCGGCGGGCACCCGTCCCAGGATCGCCCCCAGCAGATGATTGTGGGCCATGGGATCGTCCAGCCAGACGTGCCGGCGATAGACCCGCTGCAAGGTGCGCAGGAACGGACTCGCCACGGCCTGCGAATCGAAGCCACGTCGGGCCTGCTCGCGGATTCCAGACCGGTGGACATCACTCAGGACCAGCAACGTGCTCATGAGCTTGAAATCGATTCGGAATGGTCGGCCCTTCGCACGGCGCACAGGTCATCAGGAATCGGAGGCCGATAGAAGCATTCGACCACGCAGGATGCGAGGAAGGCACACTCCAGACTTGAGCGCGCCCGGATGAAGTGATACCGGCCGGTGAGTCCTTGAGAAAGCGGCGCATGAATCCTTCTTTTATTCCCAATCCCCGGGGCACGGCCTCCGTTGGCGGCTTCACCCTGATCGAGTTGCTGGTGGTGATTGCGATCATCGCGATCCTGGCCGGGATGCTCCTGCCAGCATTGGCCAAGGCAAAGGCAAAGGCGCAGGGAACGAAGTGCATGGGAAACCTTCGGCAACTCGGCATCGCGACCACGATCTACATCGGGGACAACGGCGTCTACCCCGTGGGGATCGACGGGGCGAATGGAGCCACCTGGATCTGGCCTTCGTTGCTCAGGAAAACCATGTACTCAGGCCAGAGCACCGAGGTGTTTCGCTGTCCGGCCGCGCCACCGCAGGCCCAGTGGATCCCGAAGTTCGGCAGCCGGCTGCCGGCGGGGCTGGGCTATCTCCAGGACGAGGTGCGGCTCAAGCCGGGTTCCAGCTTCTTCATGAGTTACGGTTACAATGTCTGGGGAGCCTTCGCCGGGGCCAATCCCAACACCGGCCTCGGAGTTTATCTCGGGGATCCGGTTTGGGGCGAGACCAAGGAATCCCAGGTGATTGCCCCCGCCCTGATGATCGCTTTCGGGGACAGCAATTGGGATCCCAAGCGCAAGGGTGACCGGGACTGGAGCGGGTTCATCGGGATGTACGAGGAACGTCAGTGGCCTCTTGAGCTCCATGCGGGCCGCGCAGAACTCCTGTTCTGCGACGGCCACGTGGAAGCCCGTCGCCGGATCGATTTCATCGGCCAACTGCTCAAGGATCCTGACCAACGAAAGCGCGCGGCCCAGTGGTGGAACCGCGACAACCAACCGCACTTCCAATAGCCCAGGCTAGAGCTTCTGCCTCCAGGCGGCGACGAACATCCCATTCCCGCCGGTCTCCTGAGGCCAGAAGGTCCACTCGGCTGCCGGTGTCGCGGCGGCATTGAAGGGATTGGCCATCGGACAAGGCTCGAACTCGGGATGGGCGGCATTGAAGGCAGCCACGACCTCGGTGGTCTCCGGTCGGGTCAACGTGCACACCGCGTACACCAGGCGTCCACCGGGCTTCACGCCGCGGCAGGCCGACTCGAGCAGGCGCTTCTGGCACACTGCCAATTCCTCGACGTCCTTGGGCGTGGCGGTCCAGCGCGCATGCGGATTCCGTCCCCAGGTCCCCACCCCGCTGCACGGCGCGTCCAGAAGGACCCCGTCGAATCCCTTCTCGGCCGGGATCGGGCGCGATTCGTCCCAGAACGTCCAGCGAACGCCCTTGGACTTGGAGCGGGAACTCCGCTGTTGCAGCCGGTCCAGACGCCACTTGGCACGATCGGTGGCGAGCACCTCGCCCTTCCCGTCCAGCAGATCGGCCAGGTGCAGCGTCTTGCCACCTTCGCCAGCACAGACATCCCACCAACGCTCCGTGCCGCCACTGGCTCCCGGGGCGCAGCACAGGGCCACCGCCTGCGATGCCACGTCCTGAATCTCGAACTCACCCCGATGAAACGCCCCGGTGCGGAACAGATCGCGGGTTCCCTTGTACTCGACTGAATCGACCAGCGGACCCGGCACAACATCGGTCTGCCCGCCCAGCGTCAGGGCCAGTCGAACGGCAGTCCCGGGACGGGCGCGCAGCCAGAGCCGTGGTTCGCGCTGGAGAGCGCGCAGCCACTCGATCGGAACCTCCATCGCTTCCTGAATCCAGGTAGGCACGGCACCGGCGCGCAGGGCTTCCTCCTTCACCGCAGCCGGATGCCGGAAGAAGGTGTCGGTGAAGCCCATGGCCTGATCCAGGCGCTTCTCCAGTTGCCGCCCCTGATCCAGCCACTCGTGCCAGCGGAAGTAGGCGAACACCGCTCGACTGATCCAGCGGGCGTCGTCCGGCTTGAGGAATTCGATGGATCGGAGCGTTGACCGAAGTTCCCGATCCGCCGGGTTCTCCGCACCCGACCGGGCAACGATCCGGGCAGCCCAGGACGCAGGAGTCCGACGCGCGTTGCGTCGGTCAATTGCCCCCGCCACATCCGTCGTCGGCTTGTGCATCGGCACGCCCGGGCGCACCGGACCACGCGCTGCGTCCGGACGGACGGAACGATCGGGACCTGGACGACTCGGCCGGGATGGCTGGTTCGGGGAGGGCGGACGCACCGGATGATCCGGCTGCTTCGACCACTCAGGCCGATCGTTTTGATAGGGCTCATTCTCCCATTCGGGACGACGAGCCTCCTGTGGATGCGTCTCCCAATGAGGTCGCGCCGGCCGATGACCCGGCCGATCCGTCGGATAAGGCTGCTGGCCCTGTTGCCCGAAGGGCCCCGGCTGCCCAGGACGCGCCCCCCCCCCGAAGCCGGACGGGCGGCGATAGCCGCTGTCGGGCCGCGCGAACCTCTGTCCACCACCGCCATCGCCGCCGGAGTGCGGCCGTCCCCCTTGATAACCACCCCCTTGATAACCACCCCCTTGATAACCACCGCCTTGATAGCCACCACCACTCGGACGACCGCCGCCTTGGTAACCGCCGCCTTGATACCCGCCGCCACTCGGACGACCTCCGCCTTGGTAACCACCCCCTTGGTAACCGCCCCCGCTCGGACGTCCCCCACCCCGGTAGCCGCCCCCTTGATCGCCGCCACCCTGATAGCCGCCGCCACTCGGGCGATCGCCCCCTTGGTAACCGCCCCCGCTCGGACGTCCCCCACCCCGGTAGCCGCCCCCTTGATC
>JBDNHZ010000022.1:0-1910 GCA_041688515.1 Verrucomicrobiota bacterium | reverse complement strand
CTACGACAGTTACCACGAAATCGTTCCGCTGGTGAAAAAGGGGGGTGCAACGGTCGCCTCGGATGTGGTCGGGCCGATCTGCGAGTCGGGCGATTACTTCGCCAAGGATCGGCCGCTGCCCAAGGTGGGCGAAGGCGATCATCTCGCGCTGCTGAGTGCCGGTGCTTATGGCTCGGTCATGGGGTCGAACTACAACTCCCGCGGCCTGGCTGCGGAGGTTTTGGTGAAGGGCAAGAGGTCGGCGCTGGTGCGTCGCCGTCAGGAGTTGGCAGAGATCTGGTCGCACGAGGCCACCGCGCCCTGGCAGAAGTAGAGGATCTCAAGCCGGACGACCCGCAGACGGCTCGGGCTCAGTGCTCCCGGTGGAGCAGGTAGTGCGCGAGCGCCTCCAGCGCAGTCTCCCGGCCTTTGAAGGGCTTGAGGGAATCGAACGCGCGCTGGGTCAGTCGGGCGGCGATCTTGCGGGATTTGTCGAGCCCGACGAGGCGCGGGTAGGTGGCCTTCTGCGCGGCGACATCCTTGCCGGCGGTCTTGCCGAGTTTTTCGGTCGTCTGGGTGACGTCGAGGATGTCGTCGATGACCTGGAAGGCGAGGCCCACGTTGTAGCCGAAATCGGTCAGGGCCTTGAGCTGGGCGGGAGTGCAGTTGGCACTCATCCCGCCCAGGCGGACGGAGGCGCAGAGGAGCGCGGAGGTCTTGCGTTCATGGATGTACTTCAGTTCGGCGACCGAGAGGTCACGGCCCTCGCCCTCCAGGTCGGCGACTTGACCGGCGATGAGTTGGAGTGACCCAGAGGCACGGGCAACCTCGAGGACGATGTCCCGGTGGGAGTAGCGGGGCCAGGCGTCGCACAGGGCGGCAATCTCAAAGGCCTGAGTCAGGAGCGCGTCCCCGGCAAGAACCGCGATGCCTTCGCCGAAGACCTTGTGGTTGGTCGGTTTTCCCCGACGGAAATCGTCGTTGTCCATGGCGGGCAGGTCGTCATGGATCAGCGAATAGGTGTGGATGCATTCGATGGCGCAGGCCAGCGGAAGGGCGGGTTTGATCTCACCACCGCAGGCCTCGGCCGCCGCCAGAAGCAAGGCGGGCCGCATCCGTTTGCCCCCGGCAAAGATCGAGTAGCGCATCGCCTTGTGGATCGTGGCGGGCTTGGCGGTGGCTTTGGGGAGGAATCGGTTCAACGCGGCGTCCACCTCCTGGGTGCGGCGCTGGACCCAGTCGTTGAGATGGAACTCCGGAGTGCGAACGGTGGACATGTCGGTGATTTGTACGGATTCGAATGGGACCGGGGCAAGCCGGGGTTGAACGCGGGAGCAATTCGGTTCAGAAAGCCCACTCATGAGCGGGAAGTCAGCAAAGGTGGCGGCGAGGGTGTCCGGGATCGAATCCGGACCGTGGGACCGGCGGTATATAGGCTGGTTCGAATGCTTCAACCGGGGGGAGTATTACGAGGCGCACGACGTGCTGGAGGATCTCTGGTTGGAGGAGGGAAAGGCCGGATTCAATTACGCCTTCCACAAGGGGCTGATCCAGTTCGCCGGAGCGTTCGTTCATCTCCAGAAGGATCGACTCGGACCCTCGGTGGCCCTGTTTCGTCTGGCGGAAGCCAATTTCCAGCGCTACCCGCCGTGCCACGACGGAGTGGATCTGTCGGCGATCCTCCGGCTCCTGATCGGATGGCGTGACGCGGTGGAGACCGGCGCGGGCGTCAACCCGTTGGGGTCGCGTCCTGCACCCCGGGTGGAGAAGCCGGCGTTCTGAGCCGAAAAAGCAAAAACGGACGGCACCCGAAGGTGACGTCCGTCTGAGGATTCAGGAGGACCGGAAGCGGGCCTAGCGGCGGTTGCGGCGCCAGACACCGAAGCCGACGAGCGCGACACCGGCCATGGCGGCGTAGGTTTCGGGCTCGG
>JBDNHZ010000169.1:0-2928 GCA_041688515.1 Verrucomicrobiota bacterium | reverse complement strand
TTGAGGTTGCCAACCTGAACATCGGGGAGATTTTCGGCGCCACGAGTGGTCAGGTCCTCTCGCCCATCGTCGCGCGCCATGTAATGGCGGTCCTCAATCAGGATCCCAACGTGCCGACCGCGGACCGGCAGTTGGCCTCGTTCCAGGTGCCGCGCTTGCTCGACGATTCCACGCGCGACGCGATTGATGCACTGGCTCGCGGCTTTGACGTCGATCCCACTGTCCCGGGATACATTCTCGACTCTCCGATTGGCGGCCTCGGCGGGCGGGCCGCCCGTCCTGCCGCGGACGTGCTGACGTTCAAACTGAAATTGGTCGAGCCCACCGATCATCCCGTAACGGGTAAAATCTTCTGGGTTGCCCAACTTTACGGCACCAATGGAGTCACCAGCAAAGGCCTGGAGATTCTTCCGAACGGCGCGGATCGTGATGCCGTGTCCGTGCGCCTCAGCGCGGATGTCTACGGTGATGTCGTCCTGGAGGGCATCTACAAGTCCACGGGCGGCACACGGGGGGTGCTTAAACCGTATCTGATCGCCTCGATCGTACCCCCCGGTGTGACCTCGACCGGCTTCGCGGTGGTTCCCGGTGATCAGGCGCTTCATTCCGCCGGCGCCTTGGCCCCGATTGAGATCTGGACCCGTTGGAGTGACGGAAGAAGATTCAGGCGCTTCGTCAAGCCAGCGGACCTCTTGGTGACAACTTCCGCCTCCGACATCGTGAATGTTGCAAATCCGCTGCGGTGGCGGGCCGGGGCCCCTGGGGAGGCGACACTGACGACAACGTTCGAGGGAAAAACAAACACGGTCGCATGGTCCGTCTTTGACCCCGCCGCCTCCGGCGCCGTCCGCGTTGCCCTTAAGATTGAACAGGTCACACCGTCCGGCGTGGTGGTTTCCTGGCCGTCCGATTCGGGGGCCGTCCTGCAACTCCAAGCCACCGAACGTCTGCGTGCGGGCGCGGATTGGAAGAACTCTGTCACCGCGCCCATCCAGGACGGGAACCGTTTCGTGCTCGAGGTCCCCTCCGGTTCCACGGCGCGGTTCTACCGATTGCAAAAACTCCCTTGAACCACGAACAGAAGGAGCAGCAATGGGGTCAGTCCAGCAGCTTTGACAATGTGCCCTTGAGACGATCCGCGAAGCCCTCCATTTCGGGTCGGCTCGCCGACAGGCGCCGCAAACGCCTCACTCCCTGCGCCAGCGTTTCAGGGGCCGCGCCGGGAACTTCCTCCTCCGCCAGCCTCTACCTCGGGTGCCGTGTCGCCCCCGTCCCGGCCCCAATCCCCGTACCGCTCCGCCATCTCACGCCACGTTCGCCCCAGGATCTTCTCCACCGCTCCCACCGCTCATCCCGTGGCACCCTCCTTCCGGTACATGAATTCACAAAGCTGGAACCATGGAGAAAGACGCCATTAGCCAGACGCTTTGTCAACATTATTGGACCGACCCCATTGCCATTCTAGGGCTCACCTTGGCAACGACCATTATTCGTCTACGTGGGTATTTTCAATTGTCGTTATCCAGACACCCTCTCAAAGCTGCGTCGCACTCGGCTCTGGTGTCTCATTGTCACAGGAGCATTCAGGATATTAATGAGGTCAGGCGAACTCTGGTTAAGATCGAAGCAGCATGGTGCGAGCGCAAGGACCCTGCGGTAGGCGCGGGTGGCAAACCAACTACACTGCGGCCTGAGCGCTGAATACTCTTTCACATCTTCTGGCGGGACAGTCGAGCGGGTTCGACTTCGTCAGAACACAACGCCAGCGGGAATGTCCACGTTAGAGATGACCTTCCATTCGCCCGTTGGCCGTTTGGTCAGCCAGAAAATCCGCTCGCTCTTGTCGGTCTTGTAGTAGACCTCTTTCACCTCAGTGTCCTCGTTCGGCACTTTGGATTTGAGTGCGCTCCGAAGTTCTCCGACCAACTGCTTCGCCCGTTTCACTATACTTTCCTTCGGCTCACCATATTTGAGAAGGATATCCTTTTCGAGACTGCCGACTTCGCGGTCGAAGACAGGCTTGGGTTTGCTGGCCTTGGAGTTTACTTTGCCGTCAGCACAACATCCGACGGACATCATTGAAAGCCCAAGAGCTAACGCCAAGAAACAAAGTAGTGTTTTCATAGGCTATCACCTTCCTTTCCATGGGTCGCAGCCAGTGCTGCCTATTGAAATCTTGTCGCAAAACGCTTTGTTGAAGTCAGGAAGCCGAAAAATCATTCCGCCACCCATCAACGAATCGTAGTCAGCTTGGTAAGCACCATCGGAGTCGTTAGCTCCGCCAGGATGGTCAAGCCTGAGTTGGTGGCCTGTCTCGTGAACCACTGGCACTTGGGGTTGTGAAGCGCCTTTGTTATGCGGATTCACGTCGTTGACGTCGAACTCAGCCGTGCCCGAGCCGGATGTCGAGCTAACCCAACTGCGATGGTTTGGGTCAGGCAGAACCGTCACAACGTAATCGTCATTTCTCCAGAACGTGAAGAAGCCTTTGTAACGAAGATTGAAGTCAGTCGACACGCCTCCGGGACAAAGACAGCAAGCGTTCGTTGCGGGGTAACAACGAAGAGGAACATTCTTGAAGTAGTTCTCAACAGCCCTTTCCGCATCGCGCTTCCACTGTGACCTCTGGGCGTAGGTCCAATTCGGAAACCCGGTTTTGTTTTCAAACTTCAAACTCCAAGTGAGGGTCACTTTCAAGACGCACTTCTTCTTGTTGAAGTCGTATTTTATCAGTCCGAACGGGTCAACCAAGTCCGTCGGTTCATTGCCGACAAAGCCATAAATGTTCAACCCACCGTTCTCAGCGATGGGGTCTCTGGATGACCACCTCCCCGTCGCCGAGATATAATACCGGTACCCATAATACGCCAACCCCGTCTCATCATCCGTGACCTTGGTACTCCAGCGAACTGGGTTCGCTGCGGCGAG
>JBDNHZ010000168.1:0-1288 GCA_041688515.1 Verrucomicrobiota bacterium | reverse complement strand
GCGCATGGTGGAGGAGGTATCCGACGTGGCCGATCCCGAGTCCGGTCTGTTCGGCGATCTGCTTATAGGAAAGGTCTTCTTCGAATTTCAACCGGACGACCTCGCGACTGCGCGGGTCGAGGGTGGCGAGGCTGAGATGGACGAGGCCGATTCCCTCCAACCGGATGATCTGGGCGTCGGGGAGGAGATCGGGATCGGCGGGGGAAGGGTGCGGGGGCGGCGCATCGTCGGAGGGGTCGATGGAGTAGGGTTCAAGCGGGAGGACGCGGGAGGACTGGCGGAGATGGTTGATGGCGAGGTTGTGGGCCGTGCGATAGAGCCAGCGTCGGGGTTCGCGAACGGCGGAGAACTGGGAGTGCAACCTCATGAAAGCTTCCTGGACGACGTCCTGGGCGGCGTCGCGGTCGCCGAGGAGGCGGTGGGCGTAGGCGAGCAGAGGGGATTCGAGCGAGGAAAAGAGTTCCTCGATCGACTCGGGTGCTGCGCCGGATTCCTCGGGGCGGGCCACGGTCATTCACGTTGGGACGTCATGGTGGGACGGCATTTTCTGCTCAGCCCGACGGCAACGGGCCGCCGGGATTCTGCATGTACGACAACGCCGCGGGAGATTCCTTAGGAGAACTTTTCAGGGAATCTTGGAGTCAAGGCGGGGTGCGGTCGCGGCCCCAGGTTGGGGCAGGGGCCGCCGAGTTCCGCCGAGCAGGACCGGGACGAGGGCTCTGCGTCTCCGCGTCCTCCGCGGTGAAGCTTCTGGGCCGAAACCCGGGGAACCGACCGAAAGGAACGAAAGGCGACGAAAGAAGGGGAAGCCGAATGGGTGCGGATCCAGGCGTTCGTCCTCACGAGCAACCCTTCCCACCCCTTGGTGCCCTGCCGCAACGCCGATCCCAGCCAGACGCTCCGAAGGTTCCGGAGCAGGGATCTTGGACCAGCCGTTCTGCTGGCAAATGACGCAGATTGAGAAGGAGATCGTTGTCCGTCCTCACATCTAATCGCCGACTCTGGTTGGCCAGTTCCCCAAGTCCGAGACTTCGGAGGTCGGTCATGGGGACTCGTAGAAGTCGTCCGGAGAGCGTGACGAAGCGGCCGGGGACGGCCGCGCCCCCAGGCCTCCCCCGGGACAGCGCGAGAATTCACTTCGACCGATCGGGAACAGGGTCAACCTGCGCTCTCCCCGAGGACTCTTCTGGGAATTGGGATTGATGCTCTGACGGGGAGCATGCTGACTTGGGCGCGACATGGCTGAGACTGCACCGGACGGCGCGAAGCGGGCGCGATGGGTATCGCT
>JBDNHZ010000167.1:0-5317 GCA_041688515.1 Verrucomicrobiota bacterium | reverse complement strand
GGAATCGCCTGCAACAACTGCCAGGCACCGGTGAACAGATCGGCACGGAACCGAACCTGATACGCGACCCCGTCCTGCGCTGCGAAGCGCAGGCCGATGGGATCGCGGCTCACCCATTGAAGGATCGGTGCTTCCACCGCGCCAGGGTTGGCAACCACGGTCATCGTATCCTCGGCGGACAACACGCCATCACTAGCCCGGAAGCGCAGCACATAAGTGCCCGGCATCGAGAACATCGCACTGGCTAGCGGGGAATCTCCGTCGGTGAACACGACGGAGCCCGGACCTGACACCTTGCTCCACAAGAACGTCGGCACTCCCGGCGAAACCGGCAGGCCATCGTCGGTGAACACCGCTCGTAAGGTCGCCTGACCCGGGAGCGTCACCGACAACCCCGGACCGGCATCGACCGTGGGACCTTGGTTCGTCGTCTGCACCACCCCTGCGAGCGCGAAATCGAGACCCAGGTCGGAACTGGCGGAATTGACCTGGTGCACTTCAATCGCCAGCACATTGTCGCCGTCCACCAAGAGCGACGCGGAAATCGCCCGTTCGATCGCCGTGGTTTCGTCCGCGCCGCCGATCACTTCGCTGGCGAAGGTCTGGAAACTGACATCCCCCTCCGGCATCGACACCCGGAACACCTCCTCGCCATTGAGATAAACCACGGCGCCATCGTCGCGAACGATCCGCGCCGTCAGGCTGACGACCGAGTTGGCGTTCGCCACGTTGAAGTGGTGACGGAAATACGCGGTGCGGTTCCGATCGCTGGAAGGTCCCCCGTTGATCGTGGTCACCTCCCCGTCCCCGCCGTAGCCCAACCGCGCGCGACCGCTGACCCAAGCCGTGTCATTGAAGGTCCGGGCGCGCCAGGCCGTTCCCAGATTCTGAAGCTGATCGAAGTAGCGCCAGGTCGAACCAAACGGGACGAGCGTCGCGTCCGATCCCCCGCGAACCACCGTCACCTGGACGTCGTCGGAGACTTCCCTCTCGCCATCCGAGGCGGTGAATCGCAGCACATACGTTCCTGCCCCAGGAAGTTCGACCACGCCATTGCTGCGGGTCGCATCCCGGAACACCACTCCCCGAGGACCGGACAACTGACTCCATCCCAGCCCCAGCATGGACGGCTCGGGAAGGCCATCATCCACTGCCGCGCCTGAAAGAGCCACGGGCAACGGGAACGCCACGGCGGTCAACTCAACATCCGGTCCCGCCTGCACCCGCGGCGGCCGGTTCCCGGCGGCGGCGGCTCCGGGTGAAGGTCCGGAAAGCCCGGCCCGCCAAGCGGCGGGATCCTCCCCGAACTGGAACGGCACCCGTCTCTCCAAGGGAACGCCCCCGAGCGACGCGATCACCGGCCACGGCTCGCGATCGTTGTATCGGACGGCATCCACCCTCACGTACGGCACGACCGTACTGACGACGCCGTTGTTGGTCTCGCGATTGGGAAGGTCTGGCTGGAGCAATTCGAGGCGCTCGCCGTTCCGCTGCAACTGCCCGGGAGTCGGCCCGAACACCGGCACCGAAGCCGGCAGCCCGGTCAGTTGCCGGAACTGGGACGCATCCATCTCCGTGACGATCGCGTATCCTCCCGGGGGGAGGGTCACTCCCGGGGGAAAGGCGAAATCAAGACCCGCCAACCGCCAGGTGTTGAGCGGATTCTCCGGGTCGAACAGGGGCTGTGGCTCGGAGGTCACATTGACCAGTTCGACAAACGGAGCCTCGCCCTGCGCTGGAGCGTAATGGATCTCCTGAAGGAGAACCGGCCCGAGTCGGATGGCGGAATTGGCCGCACCAAAAGTGGTTGAGACCGCTGGAACCAGACTGATCTGGCCCATCGAATTGGTCAGGCGCACGAAACTCACTCCATTGAACGACGCCCCGAACGTTCCCCCGTCGCTATACCCGGTCAGCAGCCCATCCGCGTCAGCGCTGAAGAGGAACACCTCATCGCCCGTGGACGACAGCCGGAACGCATTGGTTCCCTGCGTGGGAGAATTGAACTGCGCTTCGTCGATCACCCAATAGCCACCCGCCGGCACCACGGTCCCGGCAGGAATCGGATACTTCTTCGGGCGCGACACATCATCGGTCAGAAACCATCCCCCGATCGGCGCATCCACGCTGCCGGGGTTATACAACTCCACCGCATCCAGAGCTGGAGGATCCGTGTGCGCCAGGATCTCGTTCACCACCACCGGCACGACGCCACTGGGGGGATCGTCCGCCCCGGGGGAGCCCGCCACCTTGGAACTCGCCCGCCACGACCCAGCCAGATCCGGGGCGGGATTGCGCACCGGATCCCTCGGGACCAGTGAAAACCCGGCTCCGTCCGGCGTGGTCGGCCAGGGAACTTCGGTGCCGTACCCGACCGTCAGGAGCGTTGCGCCCGCGGGATCCACCACAGTGAGACGCTCACCTGAATTCGAGAGTCGCCCGGCATAGACGCCGTCGGGGACAACCGTGGGATAACGCTGGACGAAGGCCTGGGCATTCTCGGAAAGGAGCAGGAACCGGCCGGGTGCCAAACGCGTCCCCAGGGGAAACTCATACTGAACTCCGTTCGAGATCCGCAGGCCGGACAGGTCGAGTTCGGTGGTGCCGGCATTCTTGAACTCAAGAAATTCAAACTCGTCCCCATCGAAGACCCCCGCCGGCACCGGGTCGGCCGGATGATAATGAATCTCGCTCAACTGCAAGCCGCTGAAGTCCTGGGCCACATAAAAGACGGCCTCGGTCAACGCGCTCCACTCGTTGGCCGTCTGGGTCACGCGATGAATCCGAGCCTTGACCCTCAGGGCACTGGCAATCGGGATCGGCCCGGTATAGGGACGGGCCCCGCGATCCTCGATTCCACCCGGTCCCCGGGGATCGGATCCGTTGAGGGTATAAACGATGGTTCCACCGGCAGGTCCCGTGATGACCAGATTGAACCCATCCGCAACCACACCGCCAAAACGGCTCAGGGTCGGCGCCTCCAGGGTCGGGAGCAGCCCTGCGCTCCGCAGTTGTCCCAGCACGATTCCTCCGCGGACCGGCAGGTAGTTGTTCAGGACCCGATTGGCCGCCGCGAGCCAGTGGACATCGCGCGTCAGCGGATTCGCCTGCTTGCTGTCGCCCCACCGCGCGGACTCCGCCACCACCGGCGAGTAGAGTTGGTTGGTCCGGGCCGCGAATCGGGACTGGGCCGCCGCCGCGGTCAGGGCACCGCCGTTGAAGAAGTGGCGTTGGACCCGGTCCGCGATGCGGATCTTGAACTCCGGACTGTTCCAGAGCCGTTGCCAGAGGTATTGGGGATTGGAATACAGGACGGAATCGCTGCCGGCAGCGAAGGGACCCACCCGGTTCTGGTTGACGTCGAGCAGCGTGTGCTCGGCGTCATGGGAGATGAATCGGAAACCGCCATGGGTTCCAGTGCGATCCCGGAGACCGTACCAGTTATTCGGACGCGTGTTCCCAAGGAAATTGGAGATCGGTGCATCCAGGTTGCCGCCGAAGACAATCACCAGCATGTAATCGATGAGGTTGTCGATCTCGAGCAGGTTCTCATAAGCCGGGTTCAGCGAGCCGTCCGGGTCGCGCCCCTGCACCCGCCAGAAGGTCGTATCGGCATTCGCCGCCGTGATGGCCCTGCACAGGTTATACAGGCGCGTCCAGGCGCTCAGGGTGCCGTCGGTGGCGTTGATCGCATAGGAACCCGCCTCCACCTTGATGACGTCGTAGTCATCGGCGCGCCCCCCGAAGTAGGCCTCGCCATAGTTGGCCTCCGGCCGCTCGCAACTGTTGAAGATCCCCCAGTACACCCCGTTGATATAGAGGTGATAATAATTCCCGCGCTCCCCCTGTTGACCCATGGCCAGTTGGGTATCCCGCGAAAAGACATCGCGAATGAAAACCCCGTTGCCACCCCCACCCGGATCAAAGCTCCACGAGTAGTTCTGGAACGTCCGCAGATCGAGGGCGTCAAACTCCTCCACCCCTCCCGCATGCAATGGATACTTCAGCTTTCCCTCGCCGTATGCCTCCCGGAAGAAGAAGCGGAAGGCATGCTTTGGATTCCCCGTGCTCCGGCTGAAACCACCCCGGATCCGGATGCCGCAGTTGATCTGGAATCCAGGGGTGCCGTCCGGATGGATCAGTTCCAGCGAGGCCGGCCGTTCCCACGGACGCCCGTCCTGTCCTGGGTTGGAGAAGATGCCATTCGCTCCGTCGAACAGATTCGAAAGCGTCGTCACCATGGACATGGTGGGTAGGGCCTTCAGCGCCGGGATCAACTGATCCTTGTACACCGGGGAATCCACGATTCTTGGGTCCATCCCGTAGTCGTAGTCCTGCGCCTGGCTGCCCGGCACCGGCCATCCGGGCCAGGGAACCTGCCCGGCGGGTTGCTGCCGGATCACATCGCCCAGAAAGAGGTAGGTCTGGGTGTCCACATCCGATGGCTGCAACCCCGTCTTGAACGCCGCTGCCCGGATGACCCCCGTCCGGTCGATCCTCACCGGCGTTGTGTAGGTGAACCCGATGCTCAGGCTCGGGGGCGCGCCGTTCGTGGTGTACCGGATCACCGCCCCGGCCGTCGCACAGGAGATCTGCAGATCAAACGGCGCTTCGTACACACCGCGGTTGCGATTGAACTTCGTGTCCGCCACGAAATCCTCGACGCCACCGGTGTTTCCAGCCCCCGGGGAGGGCGGGTTGAAGAAGTACTTTTGCCCGGCTCGGAAGCCGTAGGAGATATCCGACTGTTGTGCCGGGTACTCCGGAGCGAACTCCGAGGTCGCCACCGCCGATTCCGGCGGGAACAGGGCCAGGTACTCGCCGTCGATCGACAGGCTGAAACTGGTATGCAACGTCGCCGCTGTGTTGGTCCGGTTCTTGCCGGAGGCAAACACCACCAGGTAGCCATTCGCTGGGATTTGCGCCGCAGGAAACACCCACTTCCGAGGCACGGCCGCATCATCCGTGAGCGACCATCCCTGAAGATTGACCGCGGTACCGCTGGAATTGAACAACTCGATCCAGTCCGGGCGATCGCCGTCGGAATCGACTAACCCACGGCTGTTGCTCGCCAGGAATTCGTTGATGGCGACCTGGGCATGGACCCAAGGGCCGGCCAGGAGCAGAACCACGGCGATACCGAGAAGGAAACGACGGAATGACTTCATGCGCATGTCAGGGGGATGCCAAAACCTAGCAGACTTCAGGCCGGGCTCACCAAGAAGTTCCCAGCCGCTCCAATCTGTTGGAGGGACGAGCACCGCGAGGCCTAAACGTCGAAAGCCAATCCTGCGGACTCGCAGAACTCGTCCCTCCG
>JBDNHZ010000166.1:0-3893 GCA_041688515.1 Verrucomicrobiota bacterium | reverse complement strand
GCCGGAAACGCTGGCTGGGGTAGAAGAAATCCTGACCGGCGGCGATGCGCTTTCGCCCCGGCACATTCGGAGGGCGCAGGAATACCTCGGACCCGGGACCTGCATCATCAATGGATATGGTCCCACCGAGTGCACGACCTTTGCCTGCTGCCACCGGATCCCGTACCAACCCGGTTTGCACGGCGCGAGCATTCCGATTGGCCGCCCCATCGCCAACACCCGCGCCTATGTGCTCAATGGGGAGGGCGAACCGGTGCCTGTCGGAGTGACGGGTGAACTCCATCTCGCCGGGCCTGGGGTGGCGCGAGGTTATCTCACTCGACCGGACCTCAGTGCGGAGCGGTTCGTTGGCGACCGGTTTTGTGTCGAGCCCGGGGGGCGGATGTACCGGACGGGTGATCTCGTTCGGTGGCGATCCGATGGATTGCTGGAGTTCGTGGGACGCCTCGACAGGCAGGTGAAAATCCGCGGCTTCCGGATTGAGTTGGGCGAGATCGAACGGGTGATGGAGGAGCACCCGGCTGTCGAGGAGGAGGTGGTCGAGGCCTGTTCACAACCCGACGGTGGCAAAGCGATTGCCGCCTACTGGAAGCGGAAAGGACCCGCAGACCTTCCCTCGTTGGAGCCGTTCGCACGGGAGCGACTCCCGTCGTACATGGTTCCGTCGGTATGGGTGGAACTGGCCACGATCCCTCGCACATCGGCGGGCAAGTTTGACCGGCGCGCCCTGCCGGAGGTGGTTGTTCCTGTTCAACCACCGGTGGGTGCCGAAGGTTCAGGCACGCTTTACGAGGCTCTCCTGGCCAAGATTTTTGCGGGTCTGCTTGCTCGACCAACGGTGGGACTCGACGACGACTTTTTTGTCTCCGGAGGCCATTCACTGCTGGCGCTCCGACTGATTGAACACATTGAGCGCGAGTTTGGCGTCCGCCTGCCGACGAGGGTTCTGTTCCAGGAAGCTACGGTCCGATCGCTGGCACGTCGGATCGAGGCCATCCGCCGTCAGCACCCGGAAGGCCTCGTGTTCCCCGGAACCGAACCGCTCGTGACACTCCAGGAGGGTGACGGACGTCCGACGCTGTTTCTCTTTCCGGGAGGGTTTGGGGACGAATCGGAGTTCCTGACCCACGCGTGGATCTGTCGGCATCACCTGGGCGCGGGTTTCTCGATGAAGGCGTTCCGCAATCGCGCCTGGCGCGGGGCAGGTCCGCTCCGTGGTAGCATCCGGGGGATGGCTCGTGACTGCATCGGGGACATGCGCCGGGTGCAGGCCGCTGGCCCATGGCATCTCGCCGGACTGTGCGTTGGAGGCGGTCTCGCGTTCGAAGTGGCGCTACAGCTTCAGGAAGCCGGCGAGGAGGTGGGAATGCTGGTTCTGGCGGATACTCTTCAACCCGAGCGCACGACGTTCCTTCGCCGGTGCCTTTCGGAGCCGGTCTGCAGCCCCCGGCAATGGGTAGCCAACACCCTCTATCTCGGCATGCCGTGGCTTCGGTCTTGGATGACCAGTGGTGGACGACGACTCCTGCTCCACCGTTGGTTCAAGGACTCGGGCGGACCCAGCCCGGAGGCAGGATCTCCGAAGACGTTGCAGATTGAACGCGACCGCTACCTGCACACGGAGTGGTGCCATTACCAGGAGGGCGAAGGCTACCTGCGCCGGTTGATGGTGTCTCCACGGGGAGTGTTCCGTGGCCGGTTGGATCTCGTGCTCAGCACGGAGTTGGAGAATCACCCCAGCATGTCGAGATGGGCGGGCCACGCCAGCGAGGGCGTGGAGAGGCATGTTTTGCCGGGGTCCCACTCCACCTACCTGATCGAGGGCGGTGGGCGTCTCGCGGAGTTGTACCGGCGCATCAATCCCGCAACACGTGGCAGTTGTAGCCGTTGGGATGCTTGATGAGGTAGCCTTGGTGGGAGTCCTCCGCCGGATGAAACACCGTCGCCCGGGTGATTTCGGTCACGATTGGGCGCTTGTAACGGCCGGACTGGTCGACCTGCGCCTTCACTTGTTGGGCAGTCTGCGCCTGCGGCTCGCTGAGGTAGAAAATGGCGGAACGATACTGGGTGCCGATGTCGTTGTGCTGCCGATTGAGCGTCGTGGGATCGTGCATCCGGAAGAAGTAGCCCAGCAATTGCTCAAAGCTGAGTTGCGATGGATCGAAGACGATCTCCAGCGCCTCGGCGTGACCGGTCCGGCCCGTGCAGATCTGTTCGTAGGTGGGATTGGGCGTGGTGCCACCGGTGTATCCGACCCGGGTCTGCACGATGCCGGGGATCTTTCTTAGAACTTCTTCCATGCCCCAGAAGCAACCGCCTGCAAGAACGGCGGTTTCCCGGTTGGCCACGGAAGCCGTTCCGGCGGCGGTCGCGGGTGCAATGGCACCGGCTTTGATCAGCCCAGCCTGCTCAAAGGGTCCAAGGAATGCGCCGTAGCCTTCCGCCTCCAGCTTTTCGACTGCGACGAACCTCAGCGATGCCGAGTTGATGCAGTAGCGGAGTTGGGTTGGGGCGGGGCCATCTTCGAAGACGTGACCCAGGTGCGAGTCCGCCTTCCCGGACCGCACCTCGGTCCGCTTCATCAAGAACTGCCGGTCCGACTTTTCGACGAGTTCCGCACCGGTGACCGGGCGTGTGAAGCTGGGCCAGCCCGTTCCGGAATCGAACTTGTCCAGGGAACTGAACAGGGGTTCGCCCGAGACCACATCCACATAAAGACCCGGCGACTTGTTGTCCCAGTAGGCGTTGCGAAAGGGTGGCTCGGTGCCGCACTGCTGCGTCACGGCGAACTGTTCCGGAGTCAGCTGTTGCTTCAATTCCGAGGGTTCCGGCTTTTTGAAATGGCTCATGGCGTTGGAGGCTGGGCGGGTTGGCGAAATGTCCGTGACGCGGTTCAGGGATTCCCGGCTGCGGCCGCGCCCGAGAGCGATCGCGCCGGCCACCGCGATCAGCGCCGTTGCGACTAGGATCAGCTTGATTGGATGCATATTGGTAGTGCCTTGCGCCCGACGAGACCGGATTCGGGTCAACATATCCGGGATCTCAGGTCCTGCATGCAAAACTTGCAGGGACTTCTTTGCCCGGTCGCATCTGGATCCGTTCCACGCCCGATGGCATAGAGCCTCGTTACCTCGTCTCTCACGGGCAGGAGGCTTCTGACGTCAGCGCCTTCCTGAAAGCATCCACCAACCCCCGCCGCCAGGTGAATTCCGACGATCACCCACGGCACGGTCTGGAAGCCGATCTTGCGGTTCTTGTGTCGGATGAATCTTTGCGCGAGCAGCGCGCCCGGCCACCCGCCCAAGAGCGCAAGCGGGTGGAGCGTCCGCTCGGAGACCCGCCAGCCACCCGACTGCGCCCGTCGTTTGTCGAACCAGTAAGCGGCAAAGGTCCCCAGGCTCAGGAAGATGTAACCGGCGAGAACGTACCTCATGCGGTCCTGATGTTGAGCACCGGTTCATTGATAGCGGCGTCCATCGTGAGGCCGAAGGTGAATTCGGGCCCGATCTTCGGATGGCCTTGGAGGTTGAACTGGCCGGCGAGGATGAAAATCTTGAGCGGTTTCGCGAGACCGTGAAAGACAACGTCCGCGACATCCCCTAGCCAGGTTTCGACAGGGCTATCCCGTACGCAATCTACGATCCGGCACCCAACGGGGGAGGCAGCAACGAAAGTCGCAACTGACTGCGTGTGGGGCACGAAGTCGGGGGCGAACGGGCGGTGACTCTGTTCACCCTGATGGGAACCTGTCAGGTTCTTCGCTACTTTCTGTGGCTGGGATATGATTGCCTGCAGGTCCGTCCGTGAAGGCCCTACGCGCCTTCCTCCAGGCACACGCCCCGGATTCGCCAAATCGGGCACCGCGATGCGTCCTGCTGCTGCCTCCCGAAATG
>JBDNHZ010000165.1:0-10671 GCA_041688515.1 Verrucomicrobiota bacterium | reverse complement strand
CCCCAGACGAAGCACAGCACGGGGGCATCCGCCTCCTCACGTCGGCAGCTACGGACGGCCCGACGGGGGTAGCTGCCGAGGTCACGCGGCGGACCCCAGACGAAGCACAGCACGGGAGCATCCGCCTCCTCACGTCGGCAGCTACGGACGGCTCGACGGGGGTAGCTGCCGAGGGAACGAGGCGGACCCCAGACGAAGCACAGCACGGGAGCATCCGCCTCCTCACGTCGGCAGCTACGGACGGCCCGACGGGGGTAGCTGCCGAGGTTACGAGGCGGACCTCACACGAAGCACAGCACGGGAGCATCCGCCTCCTCTCGTCGGCAGCTACGGACGGCTCGACGGGGGTAGCTGCCGAGGGAACGAGGCGGACCCCAGACGAAGCACAGCACGGGAGCATCCGCCTCCTCACGTCGGCAGCTACGAACGTCGCGACGGCCTCCTCACGTCCGCAGCGACCCAGGTTTGAGTCGCCGCCCAACTGATCGGGCGTCCTCGCCCGCTCCTTCCCCGTCACGCTCCCTGCCCGGCCTTCTTCAATGCCTTCAACATCTGTGCCTCGGGCCGCGCCACGTAGAACGGATCCAGCGGATAACACCCGCTCGCCAACCCGTTCCGCGGGGCGGTCGTGCATTCGCTGAAGGTCCGGCAGATTCCCCGCGCCACGACCGGTCGTCCGGCGGTCGCATCCGCCAGCAATCCCGGATAACTCAGCACCATCCGACCCATCCCCACCACATCGACCCATCCTTCTCGAACCACCGCCTGCGCCACCTGCGGCAGGTACTCCTGCAGGTAGGTGTAGCCGGACCCGACGATCACCATCTCCTGGGGAGCCTTCGCCCGGACGTCGCGCACCGCGTGGATCTGGCGCGCCACATCGATCAACGGGTCGTGCGCCGGCTGATAGCCGTCGCTGGGCGGATAGGCCGCCGGCCGCAGCAGGTGCGGATTGTAGTACGGCGATCCGGCACTGAGATTGAGCAATCGTATCCCCAGGGACCCGCACAAGCCCGCGAACCGGACGGTCTCGGTCAGGTCGGGTTCCTCCGGATGATCCGGGTTCATCCCGAAGCCGTAGCGATAGGGGAGGCAGGCGGAGTAATCCTCGGGGATCCCCGGCCCGAGTTTGCCCGGCTGGCTCCGGGTGGGATCCGGCCGGAAGGGAACCAGATCAAAAGCACTCAACCGGACCCCGATGGCCACCGGGTTTCCATCGGCCCGGATTCCCTCCACGATTTCGCGCAGGATGCGGGTCCGATTCTCGAAGCTGCCGCCGTAGGGTCCGGGCCGGGTGTGGGCACCGAGGAACTCGTGCAGCAGGTAACCGTGACAATGCTTGAGATCGACGAAGTCCGCCCCGGCTTCATACGCCACGCGCGCGGCGCGGACATAATCCCCGATCAAGACGCGCACCTCGTCGTCGCTGAGGACAGCTTCATCCGAAGTGATCTGAAACTTCCGATCCAGGATCGGATGCCGGTAGGCGATCCGCGGTTCGAGGCGCTTCTTGTCGTTGGGCCGACAGAACCGTCCGGAATGGGTGAGCTGAAATCCGATGACCAGATCGTCGCTGCGCCCGTGGTGTTCCCGATGGGCGGCCTCCAGATCGGACCGCAGGGCGGCGATCTCCGCGCGGTTTTCGGGCAGGAGGATCAACTGGTTCGGATTGGCCCTGCCATCGGGCCGGACCGCCATGGCTTCCCCGCCCCAGATCAGCTTGGCACCGCTCTCGCCGAAACGCCGCCAGCGGCGATGCACTTCGGCCGTGGGCCTGCCGTCCGTGGTAGCATCCCACCCTTCCATGGGATGGATGGCCCACCGATTGCCAAGGGTCTTGCCGGCAACCGGACCCGGGACGGCTTGCCGCAGCGGCGACTCCGCCCCCGCCACGAGCACCTCATCGCACGGCAACTGGATCCCCAGTCCCGCCAGGTGCTGACGAAAAGCTTCCGCCGTCTTGAGGGAAGGAACCCGGGTCAGGACCAACGGGGAGGCGCTCATCGCGGCTTAGCGGAACTCGAGCCGGACCTGATACTTCTCCAGCGTGAACCCTTCCGCCTGGGCGAGACGCGCGAGCGCCTTGTTGTAGTCGGACTTGGAACGGATCACCTCGGACTGGGCCGAGGTGTAATCCCGCTGGCGCTGGAGGACGATGAAGCTGGTGGACTTGCCGTTCTCGAGCTTCTTCTCCTCGGCTTGCAGGGCCGCCCCGGAGTATTCCATGAAGTCCTCGGTCGCCTGGACGCGCTGGAGGGCGGCATCCGCGGACTGGATGGCGTTCTCAATCTCGACCATGGCATTTTGCTCCAGCTGCTTGAACCGCAGGAGCAATTGCTCGTTGCGCAGCTTGGCCGACTGATGATCGTTGCGGGCTCGTCGGTTGGTGAACGGAAACGTGAGCCGGAGGCCACCACTGTAATTGGGGTTATTGCGATCCTCGATGTCGCGCAGCGAGGGGCCATAGTTGGGATCCGCTCCGCCGAGACCCGCGCTCCCGGTGAGATCGAGCTGGGGGTATAGCTGGTTGCGGGTGAACTTCATGGTCAGCTTCTGCTTCTCCAGATCCAGCTTCGACCGGAGGATGTCGGGCCGGAGCGTCAGCCCTTTGTGCCAACTGTCCACGTTGTTGAAGGTCTCGGGAACTGCCGCCAGTCGGGCGGTCGGCTCGAACTCCACCCCGTTCAGACCGGCAAAATCGTCTGCGATCAACCGTTTCAGCGTGTTTTGGGCGAGGGCAAGATCCCGCTGGGAGGAGATCAGGTCCGCCTTGCTCCGGGAGGCCTGGGCCGCCGCCTCCTTTTCATCCAGGGGTGCCATGGCTCCGACCTCGACCCGCTTCTTGTTCTCCATCAGCGAACGCTCGGCCAGTTCCAGGGCCTTCTGTTGCACCCGGAGATTTTCGCGGGCCGCAATCAGGTCGTGATAGGCGATCGTCACGTCCGTCGAAGTCCGGATGACCTGATCGCGCACATCGTATTCGCCCTGCTTCAGGTTCCGCTTTTCGAGCTGGATGGTCAGACGGGGTTGATCGATCCAGAAATTACGCAGCAAAGGCTGGGTGACGCTCATCGACACCGCAGGGGTGTAAAAGAATCCCCGGTCAACACCGCCCTGAATACCGCTCTGCCGGTCCATCGAGCCGCTGAGGGCGTACTGAAGACCGGTGGGCACCGTCCCTCGGATCGAGGTGTCGTAGCGTTCGGTCCATGACTCATTCGCTGGGGGATTGAACACGCCGACATTCTGCAAGGCCTCGGTCTCCCGGAACGACTGGGAAGCCCCCGTCGACAGCGTCGGCTCGTAACTCCAGTAGGCCGAACTCAAGGTCAGGCGGGTCAGCATCGGCGTGTACTGCGCAATCCGAACTTCGAGGTTCTTCTGCAAGGCCATCTGCAGGCAGTCATCGAGGGAAACCTGACGAATCTCCGCTCCTGCCAGAACCACCGGCAAACCGGCGGCGGCAAGCGCTGCAACCAACGGACGGACAATACTCATGGATGGATAATCGTGGGCAGTGATCATGATCGAGTCAACGCACAGGAACACAACGGAGGGCTCCTGATGGCGTTGCAGACACCTCAGACGCTCAGACGGTTTCAGACGATTCAACACGCCGCCGCCGGGTACCGCTTTTCTCCCGTCAACACCTCGCACAGATCCACCGCCGAGCTGAAGGCGTCTTCGTGGAATCCGTAGCGGAAATAACTGCCGCAGAAGAAAACCGCCTGACCGGGCGAACGACGGTTCAATCCTGGCAGCAATGGCTGCGCCCGCACCGCCCCCAGTGAGAAGAGCGGATGCTCGTATTCCATCGTCCGGATCACCCGATCCGGGGACACGCTCCGCCCGCCGTTGATCGACACGAAGTAATCCACCCGGTCGCTCACCCCCTGCAATCGATTCATCCAGTACACCGTCGCCGGCCGCACCCGTCCTTCCGCGTCCACCTCGATCCGGTAGTTCCAGGCCGACCAAGCCAGCCGCGCCCGGGGCATTTCGCAGGGGTCGGTGTGAACCACCGCGAGGTTTCGTTGGTATTGAAATTCCCCCAGCAACCGGCGCTCGTCCGCATCCGCGTCGCGAAGCATCCGCAGCGACTGATCCGCATGCGCCGCCAGGATCACCCGATCAAATCGCCCGCGCCATCCGGAGCGCGTCGTCACTTCCGCTCCCCCTCCCGGCATCCGCTGCACGCCGGTCACCGGATCCGACAGGCGGACCCGGTCCAGCAACGGTGCCATCAGGCGTCGGGCGTACTCGCGGGATCCCCCGTCCACCGTCCACCAGGGGTGCTGCGTGTGGAGACCGAGGAAGCCGTGATTGTGGAAGAACCGCAGCAGGGTGATCGCGGGGAAGTCGAGCATGCCCTCCGGCGGGGTGCTCCAGACCGCGCTGCTCATCGGTACCAAGAAAAAATCGAGGAAATCCTGCCCGTAACCCCGCACCCGGACGTATTCCCCGATCGTGACATCCTCCCAACGGGGATCGGTCAGGGCCTCGATCGCCTCCCGATTGAAGCGGCTCACCTGAAGGAGCATCCGGTAATGCCGCGGACGAAACAGATTTCGGCGCTGGGCGAACAGATGGTTCAGGCTGGAGCCGGCGTACTCCAGGGAGGACGGCACATGCTGAACCGAAAACGACATGTCCGTGGGCTTCACGGGCACGTTCAACTCCTCGAATAACCGCACCAACCGGGGGTAGGTGACCTTGTTGTAGACCATGAACCCCGTGTCGAAGGCCACGGTTGCGGACCCTTCCGCCACCTCGAGGGTGTTGGTATGCCCCCCGATGGTGTCGTTCTGCTCGAACAGGGTCAGCTCATGACCCTGTTGCAACAGGTGGGCGCAGCCCATGCCCGCCACTCCCGTCCCAACGATGGCCAGCGTGGGCCGGGACATGCTCAGGGCTTGGCCGCGATCGGGGCTGAAGGGGCGGAGGGTGCCTCCACTTCCTGCACCACCATGCCCGCGCGTCGTGCCGTGTCGGTCGGAGAGATCTGGCGCTCCGGATCATAGGCTGCCACCGGCACCGGCCGGAGATCCCAGATCAGCCCGGTCCAGGACAGCGCCTTGAGCAGGTAGAAGGTGATGTCGAGCTCCCACCAGTAGAACCCCTGTCGCACCGTGCTCATGTGCATGTGATGGTTGTTGTGCCAACCCTCACCCAGCGTGATCAGCGAGAGGATGAAACTGTTCCGGCTGTCGTCCCCGGTCTCATACCGGCGCTTGCCCCAGACGTGCGCCATCGAATTGATGCACGCCGTACCATGGAACAGGACGGTCGTACTGATGAAGAAACCCCAGACCAGCATCTGACCGCCGGTCACGCCCAGATTCGGGAACAGGGCGTTCAGACCAACCCCAACGAAGAACAGGAAAATCGCGAAAAGCACGGGCACCAGCACGTCGAACCGATTCAGGAACACCAGTTCCGGGAACTTGGCCAAGTCCTTGATCCGGTTGTAGTCCGTCGGAAAATTCTTGGCGCTGGTGATCCAACCGATGTGCGACCACATGAAGCCGTGTTGAAGGGGCGAGTGCTTGTCCACCGGCTCATCCGAGTGCTGATGGTGATGCCGGTGGGTGTAGGCCCACCACAGGGCTCCCCGCTGGACACACGTGCCGCCCCACACCGCCAGGACGAACTGCATGAAACGGGAAGTGGAAAACGTCCGGTGCGAGAAATAGCGGTGGAAGAAACCCGTGACCGCGAACATTCGGACGAAATAGAGGAACACGGCGGCGCCTACCGCCGTCCAGCTCCAACCGGTAATGAAGACCCCAAGACATCCGGCGTGCAGGATGACGAAGGGAATGGTGCGAACCCATTCGACCTTGTTCGGGATGTCTTTGCGCAGCGCCAGTTCCTCCGAGCGGTAATCCGCGTCGAACCACTGCACTACCGAGACAACCATCGATTTGAGACGGCCAAATACTGCCATAGTGGACATGTGTCGTGACTCCAAACGTGAAACCACACGGCAACGCGCACCTGCGCTCCCCTGCATCCGTGGTGGGACCATCCCTCGATGTCCTCCGGCCTACAGGGGCGGCCTGAATGGTTCAAAATGTGACCTGAGGATGCCACGCATACCCACCCACCGCCAGTGTTCGTTTGTGTCCTTCGCATCCCGCAAATTGCCCACTGGACATTCCGGACCCCGACTCGCCCGTGGCCAGAGGCCGGGCAACCCAGGGGCGGATGGATCCTCCCGTCCTTGACGCTGGAATCTCGCCTTCCCGCCCGCCGGGCGCTTGACCTCCGTCCCTCTCCCTCCACGCTCGCCCTGCCGCTCCGCACCATGCGCGCCCTAGTCCAACTCGTCCCCACGGACCACACCCCCGAATCCCTCGGACGCCTCCTGCGCCACGAACCGGGACGCATCGTGCTGCAGACTGGGCGCCGGGGAATCCATTCCGCCCGGTATTCCCTGGTCACCGCCCGGCCGCTCCTGACCTTCCGCAGCCATGGATCCCGCTGTGAGACCATCGACGCCACCGGGACGGTCGATCGCCAGTTCGGAGATCCCTGGCGTTTGCTGGCCCCCTTGATCGGGCGGTTCGAGGTCCCCGATGACGTCGACCTTCCGTTCCCGTTGGGCGGCGTCTTCGGCTATTTCGGCTACGAGATGAACCAGTTCCTCGAGCCGTTCCTTCAGCGTCTGGCGGTGAGCGACCTCGACCTGCCCGACTGTCATCTGGGGTTCCATGGTTCGTTGGTCGTGTTCGATCACGAACTCGGCCAGACGTGGGTCGTGGCGACCGGGTTGGCAGCGGACGGCACCCGCACCATCGAACGCGCCCAGCGGGAACTCGGCTGGTGGCGCGAGCGACTCGTAGCCCCGATCCCCCCGCCCTGCTCACCTCCCGCACCCTCGACCGGTCCCGTGCGGTCTTCGCTTCCGGGCGGGTTCTACGTGGCGGCCGTCCGGCGCGCCCAAGCCTACATCCACACCGGCGACATCTATCAGGTCAATCTCGCCCAGAGGTTCGACCTGCCCGTCAGCGCCCCCGCCTGGGATCTGTTCGAGTCCCTGCTGGTCACCTCGCCCGCCCCGTTCGCCGCCAGTTTCGATTGCGGCGAATTCTCCCTCCTTTCCAGTTCCCCGGAACTTTTTCTCCGCCTGAGCGGAAACCACGTCATCACCCGCCCCATCAAGGGAACCCGCCCCCGGGGACAAGACCCGGAATCGGATCGCCGCCTCGCCGCCGAGTTGATCGCCAGCGACAAGGAACGGGCGGAACTGATCATGATCACGGACCTTTTGCGGAATGACCTGGGGCGGATTGCCGAGTTCGGATCCGTCCGCGTCCCCGACCTGCTCCGGCTCGAAGCCTTCGCCCAGGTGCAGCACCTGGTATCGACCGTTGAAGCCCGGCTTCGGCCCGGGCTTTCGCATCTCGATGTGCTCGCGGCCTGCTTTCCTGGGGGATCCATCACCGGCGCTCCCAAACTGCGGGCCATGCAGATCATCGATGAACTGGAACCGGTCGCCCGCGGCGCCTACTGCGGTTGTCACGGATACCTGGGCTTCAACCGCGAAAGCCAACTGAGCATCACCATCCGATCCGCCGTCGTGCGGCATCGTCATGCCTGGTTCCACACCGGAGCCGGGATCGTCGCCGACTCGGTCCCCGAAGCAGAACTGGCCGAGACCCACGCCAAGGCACGCGGCCTGTTCCAGGCCTTCGGCTGGCATCACGATTCCCTCCCCGTACTTCAGCCTTGAAGCCGCCCCCAGCATCCCACGCCTGGCTCAATGGCCGGATCGTCCCCGCCGCCGAAGCCCTCCTGCCGGTGGACGATCGTGCCGTTCTCTATGGCGACTCCCTCTTCGAGACCGTCCCGATCCGGCGCGGTCGTCCGTTCCGCTGGGTCGATCACCTGAACCGACTCGATTCCGGTGCCCGCATCACCGGCATCGACGCCGGCTTGACCCACACCGACTGGACCCGCGCCCTGAGGGAACTCCTGTCCGCCAATGGTGCCCGGCACGGGGCCGTGCGGATGACCGTCACCCGCGGGTCCGGTCCCCGCGGCTACTCCCCGCGTGGCGCCGGTCCCGCCCGTTGCTTTCTCACCTGGCATCCCACCGAACCGGCCGTTGTCCCCCACCCGGGATGGCACCTGCGCACGAGCCCGTATCGCATCCTTGCCGGGGATCCATTGGCCGATGCCAAGCACGGTTCGCGTCTGTTGCAGGTCCTCGCCCGGGCCGACGCGGAAGCCCACGGAGCCGACGAGGCCCTGCTGTTGAACTCCGACGGATTCGTTGCCGAAACCTCCAGCGGCAACCTCTTCTGGATCCGGGGCGAAGCCCTGCATCTTCCAGCGCCCGGGAGCGGGGCGCTGACCGGCGTCACCGCCGCCGCGGTGATCGAACGGGCCACGGCCAGCGGTTGGACCGTCGTCCCAGCAACCGTCACCCCGGACAGCATCGCCACCGCCGACGGAGCCTTCCTCACCCTGAGCACCCTGGGCATCGTGCCCATCCTTTCGCTCGACGGCACCGCCCTGCCTCAACCTCCCCCGATCCACGAGCTGGCGCACGCGCTGGACGCGGAAATGGAGTCGGCGTAGTCCGTCCACGATCCCGGCGTCGCTGGTCTTGGAAGTCGGGCTCGCATCGGAAGTTCCGGCTGGAGGAAATCGATGATGAAGTCGCGCCCCCATCTGAAGGTCAATTCATCCTCCAACTGACTCCAATGAAGGGCGTGGTGCAGATCAAACCACGACGTGTTCGGTCGCGATTCAATGGGCCGTGCCGACGTGGTCCAAACAAGACTGCGACAGGCGAGAACAGAAACCATTCCTCTCTCCATGCCAACAACTAAGGACACTTGAAATCCGCTTCCGTGCAAATTAGGAGTTGAACTCCTAATTTGCAGTTCTTCGACAGAAGCCATGCCTTCGGATGGATCCGTGCCGCCTCACTCTCCCACTTCCCGTCCCCCCCGAACGATCCCGGCCGCGACACCCGGTGAAAAAGGAAATCTGTCCCTTTTTGGCAACGGCGTAGATGGATAGGCAAGATGGTGAATGACGACATGAAGCGGGTGCGGGAGTACGCCGAGGGGCAATCCGAGCAGGCGTTTGAAGCCCTCGTCGCGCGGCATATCCACCTGGTTTACTCGGTCGGTCTCCGCCAGACCCGCGACGCGCACCTCGCGGAAGAGGTCACCCAGGCCGTCTTCATCATCCTGGCGAGAAAGGCGGCCAGCCTCAGTCCGAACATCATCCTCGCGGGCCGGCTCTGTCGGACCGCACGGAACGTCGCCGCCAACCTTCTCACCACCCAGCGACGGCGGCAGGAGCGCGAGCAGGAAGCACACATGCAATCCCAAGCGGACGAATCTGAACCCAGCGCGTGGCCCCAGATTGCCCCTCTCCTGGACGAAGCCCTGGCGCAACTCGGGGAACAGGATCACAACGCCATCGTGCTCCGGTTCTTCGAAGGCAGGAGTTTCCAGGACGTGAGCATGGCGCTGGGCACCAGCGAAGACGCGGCCAAGAAGCGCGTCACCCGCGCCGTGGAGAAACTGCGAAGGCTCTTCCTGAGACGCGGTATCACCCTGTCCACCGCGGCGATCGCCGGCGCGGTCTCGGCCAATTCCGTACAGGCCGCACCGCTCGGATTGGCGGCCTCCGTCACCGCCGCCGCCGTCCACGGAACCGCCGTCACCGCTTCCACTTTTGCCCTCACCAAAACCACCCTCACGCTCATGGCCTGGACCAAACTCAAAACCACCGTCGTCGTTGGAACCATCGCCTTTCTCGGCCTTGGCTCCGCCTTTGTCACCCTTCACCACCGCGACCTCTTCCCTCCGTCGCCGAAGCTCGCCTTCGTCGGCTATGCCACGCCTGAAGCCACGGTCCAGTCCATGGTCTGGGCGGCGAGCACCGGAGACATGGAACAGTTCCTCGCGAGCTTCACTCCGCAGGAAAGGGCCCGGTTCACCAGCACCGTGCTGGCCGGGAAATCCGATGCCGAGATCCGGCGCCGCGCCGTGGCGTTGGGCAAGGCGATGTCGGACTTTTCCATCACCCGCAAGGAGGTCATTTCCGCCGATGAAATCCACGTGAAAATCAGCGCCCCGCCCTCTCCCAACGGTCTTCGGGGCGGCCGATCCACGCTCATCCTGGAGCGGACTGCCGGCGAATGGAAACGGGCGGGCGACCTGGATTGAGCGAGGGAAACATCCTGCTCGGCGACGGGAGCGTGTATTCCGTGACCAGTTCCCGATTTCAGGAAGCTCTCGACCCTGCATCAAGGCCGGGCTTCGTTCACCGCTGGCTCATCCCGTAGACGGCGGTACGTTCTGGCACAGCACCCACAGGGTGAGATCTGCTTCCGGGCCAAAGGCGTGGAGCAATTGCCAATCCGGTCGATCGAATCTCCGCAGGCAACCGGGTAAGCTGGGCCGCAGATGACCGGTGTTCGATCCCGACTTTTTCTCATCCTGCTCCTGCTGGTTCCGTCGCTCCGGGGGGTTGCCGACGAGTGGTGGGGATGGACCTCGGTTGAATTCTGGCGAAACGAGCGCAGCAAGGCCTGGATCTTCCTCGGCAACCGCCTCGACCTCCAGGACGGCCCCTACGTCCAGATCGTCAGTCCCCGGTTCAAGTACGAGATGCTTCCCTGGCTCGATATGGCCACCGGTCAGT
>JBDNHZ010000164.1:0-2685 GCA_041688515.1 Verrucomicrobiota bacterium | reverse complement strand
TCATCGACGAAATCGACGCCGGACGGTTCCCGGGCCTTTTCCTCGTGATTACCGGCACCCCGGCTTTCTTTGACGGTCCTCAGGGACTTCAGAAACTGCCTCCCCTGGCGCAGCGATTGCACACGGACTTCGATACCGATCCGAGATTCGACAATCCGCGTGCGCCCCAGATCCGACTGCGTGCCTTTGACCGGCCATCACTGGTGGATGTGGGCCGCAAGGTTCGCGACATCTTCGTCCAAGGCTCCAAGAGTTCTCAGAACGTGTCGCTTCGCGCCGGTGATGCCCTGCTGGAGTCGCTGGCGGACGCCGTGACTGGGGAGCTTGGCGGCAAGATCGGCATCGCGCCGCGACTCTTCCTCAAGAAGTTGGTGGCCGACCTGCTCGACCGCATCGAACTCTTCCCGGACTTCGATCCCGCCAAGGACTACCGCCTGACACTGCGTGGCGAGGAACTGACGCAGCAGGAGCGGAACCTGACGGCAGCCGGATCCGTCGAGGACATCCCTCTCGACGTGTGAGCGCTTTCGATCGTCTCGATCCGCTGGTCCAACACCACATCGTCAATTCGATTGGATGGCGGTCGCTCCGACCCTTGCAGGAAGAGAGCATTCAACCGGTTCTCGACGGAAGGCACTGCCTGCTGCTGGCGCCGACGGCTGGCGGCAAAACGGAGGCAGCGATCTTCCCCGTCTTTTCGCGGATGATCGGGGAGCGATGGACGGATTTAAGCGTGCTCTATGTCTGTCCGCTGAAGGCGCTGTTGAACAACCTGCACCAGCGACTCTCGCACTACGCCGGATTGATGGGGCGCCGCTGCGAAGTCTGGCATGGCGACATTTCCGGGAGCCGCAAAGATCGCGCGCGCCAGACTCCGCCCGAGATCCTGCTCACGACGCCCGAGTCGCTCGAAGGAATGCTCGTGTCGGGTAATCCGCTCGGACGCGCGATGCTGGCCACGGTACGGGTCGTGATCGTTGACGAGATCCACGCGTTCGCAGGCGACGACCGAGGTTGGCATCTGTTGGCCGTCCTGGAACGGGTCGGGCGTCTTGCGGGGCGCGAACTTCAGCGAATCGGATTGTCCGCCACAGTCGGGAACCCGCACGAATTGCTGAAATGGTTCGCGGGCCATTGCGAGGGTTCACTGGAGGTGGTGGCTCCGGCGAGTGGTTCCACGAAGGTTCCGGAGGTCTTGCTCGACTACGTCGGTAGCCTTGAAAACGCCGCCGTCGTCATTTCGAGGCTGTATCGCGGGGAGAAGCGGCTCGTGTTCTGCGACAGTCGCAGCAAGGTCGAGCAATTGGCGGCTGCCCTGCGCAGTCAAGGCGTCGAGACCCACCTTTCCCATAGTTCCCTGAGTGCCGAAGAACGGCATTCCGCCGAGAAAGCGTTCGCGGAGTCTCGAAACTGCGTGATCGTCTCTACGAGTACCCTGGAACTGGGGATCGATGTCGGCGACCTCGACCGGGTCATTCAGATCGATGCACCCAACTCGGTGGCCTCGTTTCTTCAACGGTTGGGCCGCACCGGTCGACGGGCTGAGACGGGGCGCAACTGCCTATTCCTTGCTACCAGCGAACGGGCGTTGCTCAAGGCGGCGGGGTTACTGGAATTGTGGGCGGCAGGTTTTGTTGAACCCATCGAACCGCCGCGCCAACCGCTGCATATTTTCTCGCAGCAATTGATGGCTTTAGCCCTGCAACTCGGTGGCATTGGGACCGCGGATTGGCGGCAATGGATCGGGCGCCTGCCTCCATTCGATACGCTGGATGCAGCTCGCGTGGACGAAATCATCCGATTCCTGCGGGACCGTGGAATCCTGTTCGAGGATTCAGGAATTCTTGGGTTTGGCGCCGAAGGGGAGGCGAGGTTCGGCCGACGCCATTTCCTCGAACTGCTGTCGGTCTTCACGACCGCCTCCATGCTCACCGTGTTTCATGGCGGTCGGGATCTCGGACGAATCGAGGCGGGCTATCTGGTTCGTTCCCAAAAGCAGGAGACGACCCGGATCGCGCTCGGTGGGCAGTCGTGGCGGGTGTGCCGGATTGATTGGCGGATGCGTCGGGTGGAGGTCGAGCCCTGCGCCGATAACGGCCGAGGGGCTTGGATCGGGAACGGGCAAGGGTTGAGCCATCACATTGCCGGCGCGATCAAGCGGGTTTTGATATCGGACGTGATCCCGGCGCTCTGGAGTGCCCGTACCCGAACTGCCATGGAGAGGATACGGACCGAATTCAGCTACCTGAAGGCCGAGGGACACACGCTGGCGGTACTGCGGGACGCGGGCAGGGTGGACTGGTTCACGTTCGCCGGTGGCAAAGCCAACGACATCCTCAGCAGTCATCTGATCCGACAGGCCGGAATCAGCTGTCACGCCAACGACCTGGCAATCTGCTTCGCCGAGGGGAGCGACGCCACCGCCCTCATTGAGCGCCTGGGAACCCTTGAGACCCAGCAGATCGAGGAACACGCGATCTTCGATCAACAGGCCGTGGAGGCGCTCAAGTTCCACGAGTGCCTGCCACCTCGGTTGCAACAGGAAGTGCTCAAGAGCCGGATGGTGAACCGCGTGGTCATCGACGCAGTGCTCTCCCAGAGAACCACGCCGGTTTACGTCGGGTGATCCAACGGCCCGACTCGGGTGTTGAACTTAAAGCGGCCAGAAGCATTTCGTCTTGGCGT
>JBDNHZ010000021.1:0-9388 GCA_041688515.1 Verrucomicrobiota bacterium | reverse complement strand
TGGGATCCGCCTCGTGACCTCGGCAGCTACCCCTCACGCCGTTCGTAGCTGCCGACGTGAGGAGGCGGACGTCTGCGCGCTTCGCCTCGTCTGGGATCCGCCTCGTGACCTCGGCAGCTACCCCTCACGCCGTAGCTGCCGACGTGAGGAGGCGGACGTCTGCGCGCCTCGCCTCGTCTGGGATCCGCCTCGTGACCTCGGCAGCTACCCCTCACGCCGTTCGTAGCTGCCGACGTGAGGAGGCGGACGTCTGCGTGCTTCGCCTCGTCTGGGATCCGCCTCGTGACCTCGGCAGCTACCCCTCACGCCGTTCGTAGCTGCCGACGTGAGGAGGCGGACGTGGTGTCAACATGCGCCCGTCCAGCCCTCACTCCGGTGTTGGCAGTGGACGTCCGGCGACGGCATCCTGACGGCCTCCTGCCATGTCACGCCCGCTTCATCGTCACCTCCTTCCCGCGCTCTGGCTCGTGGTAGGATTGACCTGGCTTGGGCGGGCGGAAGAAGTCCATTGGGCCTATCGCCCGCTCGCGCCCATCCCCCCGCCTGCCGGACCAAGCGCACGCGCCCATCCGGTTGACGCCTTCATTCGCGCCCGTCTGGCCCAGGCCGGACTTGAACCGGCGCTGGAAGCGAACCGAGCCACCCTGCTTCGTCGAGTCACCTTCGATCTGACGGGATTGCCGCCCACCCCGGAAGAACTCGCGGCCTTCGTCCAGAATGAAGCTCCGGACGCCTACGAACGCGCGGTCGATGGTCTGCTGGCCTCCCCGCGGTACGGCGAACGTTGGGCCCGCCACTGGATGGACACGGCGCACTTCGCCGAGACCCACGGACACGATCAGGATCGGATTCGTCCCAATGCCTGGCCCTATCGCGATTACCTGATCGAGACCTTCAATTCAGACAAGCCGTACGCCCGGTTCATCCAGGAACAGGTCGCGGGCGACGTGCTGTTCCCGTCGGATCCCAAGGCGACCGTGGCGCTGGGATTCGTCGCGGCCGGGCCCTGGGACGAGAGCTCGTTGCGCGACATCCGCGAGGACACGCTCGACCGGCAGATCGCCCGGTACGTCGATCGGGACGACATGGTGATGACGGTGATGAGCGTGGTCACCAGCACCACGGTCCACTGCGCCCGCTGTCACGATCATAAGTTCGATCCCATCTCCCAACGGGATTACTACGCCTTGCAGGCGGTGTTCGCCGGGGTGGAACGCGCCAACCGGACCTTCGACACCGACCCGGCGCTCCACGTCCAACGCCTCGGATTGCGAGCCCGGGAACGTCGGGTCGAGGATCGCGATCGCCCGTTCCTGTTGTCGGCCGAGTCCCGGGAGGAATCCAACGCCTGGGAAGCGGAGGAGCGGAAGCGATCGATTCCCTGGACGATGATCGAACCGCAGAGCTGGGTCTCGGCGGGGGGCGCCACCTTGAAGCGGCTTCCCGACCGTTCCTTCCTCGCCACCGGCACCCGGCCGGAACGCGACACCTACGTCATCACCGCCGCCAACCCGTTGCCCATCGTCACCGCCGTCCGACTGGATGTGTTGTCGGATGATTCCCTGCCGCAGAAAGGGCCGGGGCGCGCGGACAACGGCAATCTGCACCTGACCGAGTTCCAGTTGCAGACGTTCGAGCCGGGAGCAACGCAGGGCCGCGACATCGCCCTGGTGAACCCGAACGCGGACTTCAATCAGGCCGACTGGACGATCACCCACAGCTTGGACGGGAATGAGAAGACCGCCTGGGGAATCCATCCACGGGTGGGTGAGTCGCACCAGGCAGTGTTTGAACTGAAGGAACCACTCGTCCTCGCCCCCGGCACCACCCTGGCTTTCGTCCTGAAACAACTTCACGGCGGATCGCATCTGATCGGGCGCGCCCGGCTCGCCGTGACCGGCACCCGCCCGCCGATCCAGGCGATCCGACCGCTGCCTGAAGAGGTCGCGAAAGCGCTGGAGCTTCCCGTGGACCAACGCTCGGAGGAACAACAGGTCCGGGTGGCGGGCCAGGCGTTGGCGGAACGATTGAAGACGCAACTCGCCGCGCTGCCGCCCCCCTCGATGATCTACGCCGCCGCGTTTGATTTCGAACCCGATGGCGGGTTGCGTCGGCCGAAAGCCCCGCGCGACGTCCAGGTCCTGCGACGCGGCGAGATCGGCAAGCCGATCGAAGCCGCCGTGGCCGGGGCGCTCTCCTGCGTCACGGCGTTGCCCTCCCGGTTCGACCTGCCTCAGCCGGCAGTGGAAGGCACGCGACGCGCGGCTTTGGCCGGATGGCTGACCGCACGCGACAACCCGCTCCCCTGGCGATCGATCGTCAATCGCACCTGGCAACAGCACTTCGGTCGCGGCCTGGTGGACACCCCCAACGACTTCGGTCGCATGGGCAGCGCCCCGACCCATCCGGAACTGCTCGACTGGCTGGCGGTGTGGTTCCGGGACGAAGCCCACGGTTCTCTCAAACAACTCCATCGACTGCTGGTCACCAGTGCGACCTATCGGCAATCCGCCCTGCCCCATCCCGGACGTCCGGCCACCGCCGCGCCCGATGCCGACAACCGGCTACTCAGCCACATGAACCTCACCCGTCTCGATGCGGACTGTGTGCGTGACGCCCTGCTGCTCGCCGGGGGGCGGCTCGACCTGCGCATGGGCGGCCCGGGCGACCGGCAGTTCGATCTCCAACCGGGAATCCACGTCACCCCGCGGATCGACTACACGCAGTTCGACATCGACTCCGGTGCGGGCAGTCGGCGCAGCATTTATCGCTTCCTGTTCCGCACCTTGCCGGACCCGTTCTTTGAAGCGCTCGATTGTCCGGCGGGAGATCAACTGGTCGCCCAACGCGGCAACACGGTCACGGTCCAACAGGCGTTGGCGCTGTGGAACAATGTCTTCGTATCCCGCCAGTCGGAACACATCGCCGCCCGACTCGAACGAAGCCGGGAAGGCATCGAGTCGCAGGTCGCGTCCGCCTGCGAACTCCTCTGGGGTCGGGCTCCGTCCCCGGAAGAATCGGGTGAACTGACGGCGTTCGCCCGCCAGCATGGTCTCGCCAACCTCACCCGTCTGCTGGCCAACTCGAACGAATTCATCTTCGTGAACTGAGCGCATGAACACCGCCCTCAACATCGCCCTGAGCCGGCGCGAGTTTGTCGGCCGCCTGGGAGGCGGGCTGGGCGGGGCGGCACTGGCCAGCCTGCTGGGGGCGGATCGTTTGCTGGCGTCCGATGCCACCCGGTCGGGTCCCGCGCTGGCTCCGAAGCGGCCGAAGGTCCGGCGGATCATCCAACTGTTCATGAACGGCGGGGCGAGTCAGATGGATCTGTTCGATTACAAGCCGACCCTGTTCCGCCAGGCCGGGGAGCCGTTCAAGCCGGGGGCTGGCGAGCGGGTCGAAGCCCCGACCAGCGAACCGGGGAAGATCCTCAAGCCGCCGTTCGAATTCCGTCAGCACGGTCAGTCCGGGCGTTGGGTCAGCAGCGTCATGCCCCATCTCGCCCAGTGCGTGGATGAACTCGCCTTCCTGATGGCGATGCAGTCGCGGACGAATGTCCACGGGCCGGGCAGTTACCTGATGAACACCGGCTTCCTGCTCCCGGGATTCCCCTGCCTCGGATCGTGGGTCGGGTACGCCCTGGGCAACGAATGCGACAACCTGCCCGGGTTCGTGGTCCTGCCGGATTCCAAGGGATTGCCGTACAATCAACGGGGCAATTTCAGCGCCGGTTTTCTGCCGGTCACCCATCAGGGCACGGTGATCCAGGCCCATCTTCCTACCCCGGTCGCCGACCTTCAGGCACCGGCCTCAGCCCGTTACATCACGCCAGACGCCAGCCGCGATGGATTGGTCCTGCTGGAAAAGTTGAACCGCAGACATCTCGCCGCCACCGAGGGCGACAGTCGCCTGGAAGCCCGGATCCAGGCCTATGAACTGGCGGCCCGGATGCAGTTGAGCGCCCCGGAAGCCCTGGCGATCGAGGGCGAATCCGAGGTCACCCGGCGTCTGTACGGGCTGGACGACAAGGTCACCGAGGATTTCGGCCGGCGTTGCCTCCTCGCCCGGCGTTTGGTGGAGCGAGGCGTCCGCTTCGTCCAGGTGTGGAGCGGTGCGGGTGGGCCGACCGGCAACTGGGACAACCACACCCACATCGTCAAGGAACTGCCCCCCATGTGCGCCGCCACCGATCGTCCGATTGCCGGTCTCCTCCGGGATCTGCGGGCGCGCGGGTTGCTGGAGGACACCCTGGTCCTTTGGAACACCGAATTCGGCCGCATGCCCTTTTCCCAGGGAAGCGAGGGACGCGACCACAACGGCGGCACATTCGTGGGTTGGATGGCCGGAGCCGGCGTGAAGCCGGGGGTGGCGTACGGCGAAAGCGATGAGTGGTCATGGAAGACCGCCCACAACGCCACCAGTACCTACGATTTCCATGCCACGGTCCTGCACCTCCTCGGGCTCGACCACGAGAAGCTCACCTTCCGGCACAACGGCGCCGACCGCCGACTCACCGACGTCCACGGCCAGGTGATCGACTCCGTTCTGGCGTGAGGCGGGGGGTTCTGACAGGAGGTAGGTCTAGGCGGCCACATGCGTGGCGGGGTCCGTGCTGAGGAACTCGCCCGACTGGGACAGGGTTTCCATCTGAACCCACTTGTTCTTCTTCGCATTCTGACCGGCCTGAGGCGGAGGGTGTGGTGCCTTGCCTTCAATCCGCACGCGGACCTTGCAGACCAGGACCACGGGGAAGGTGGTGGCGTCGAGCTGGATCCCGGTACCGAGAAAGTCGGCGGACGATCCGCGAAGGAGGGTGGGCTTGAGAAAGAGCCGGAAGGACTTGATCTGCATCTCGTCATTCTGTTCCACACGACAGCGGGCGAGATCCATCTGCATCAAGTCGGTGGATTCCTGCCGGACGGTATAATCGGCGGGGCTGACCCAGAGGCTGGCAGTGAAGATCTCCGTGTCGCCGCGGAAGTTGGTACCGCGGACCTCGACCTGGAGCGCGATGAGAGAATCGTTCTCAATATAGTGCGGGACGACGTCGACGCGGCTGTCGGGCCGGCGGGGATCGCGTTGGGTGGGGTCGACGCGAATCTCGAAGGCGCTGAAGAGTCCCATGAGGACGCGGGCTTCTTCGATTCGGGACATGGGCCAGTTCATATGGGCCCAACTGGGGGTGACCGGAGGATCCCCGAAGGGTTGACCCGCCAATTTTCCCAGGAAGCAGTGCTTGGCGAAGTCCTCGAATTCATTGCGCTTGGCCAAGGCGATGAAGACCTCGGCGCTGATGACGATGACCACCCCGGCACCGATGATCCAACCGGCGAACGGACAAAACAGCACGCCCCCCTCGACCACGGCAACACCAACCCAGACTTCGCTGGCGAAAACCAGAAACGCCGGGGACGTCATCAGTGCCATTTGCAGGGTCGCCCCGACGAGAATGAACCCCGAACCACCGGCGGCGGCAAAGTAGCCGGCGGCCTCGTTCATATGCTCCTTTGAAAGCGCATCGCGTGCGCTCTGGGTATTCTGAAACACGTCACAGGCCGCGGAGACCATGGCGATGGCGGGATTGATGCGCGTGAACCGCTTTTCGAATACCGCCAATGTCTCCGCCTGAAGCGCCTTGGTGAGCTGTGCCACCCGAACACTCAGGGTGAACAATACCGGGACCGCGTCCGCCGCCGTTCCTGCGACGGCCACGGCCTTGTCGAGAAACGCTTTGTTGGGGTCCGCCGCCGTCACGAACGCGTTCGCGACGTTGAATCCCTCGGTCGCAATCGACATGACCAGTGCGACGTGCTTGATGACTCCCCGGGTCTTGCTGACGAACCTGCCTGCCGAGGTTGCAGGGGTCTCCGGGGTCTTTGTAATCTTGGCGTCGACCTCGGACGCAGCGAGCTCCAATTCCGCCAGCTTCTCGCTCCTGTTGAGGGACTTCAAGCGCGGCAGGAGTGCGCTCCGTCCCGTCCGCTTCGCTTCTTCAAAAATCACCCCGCGCTTGGCTCCCACCTCCTGGGCCTGGGCGAGGGTCTGGTTGGGATTGTTGAGTGAGGCAGTGAGAGCCTGCATTTCAAACGCAACCTTGGCATCCTTTCCCTTGACCGCGCCCGACGTCAGGAATTTCTCCATCCCATCCCCAAAGCGTTTCGCCCGGAGCTCCTGCGACAAGAGCTTCATTTTCCTGACCCAACCCGGCGTGTACTCGGAGACCAGCATGAACACCGCCAGGATCGTGTGCCGTCCTGCGGGAAACAGTTCCGTCCCCGGCCGGTTGAGGATCGCGCTGGGCCCCGGATCCAGAATCTTGGTGATGATCCGTTCCTTGTCATTGAGCAGAGCCTCGGTCGCCAGCGTTGCGATCGGATGTTCCGCCCAACCCGTATGGATCAGGGCATTCGTCTGGATGAAGCGGTCGCGCGTCACGCCGCCGATCCGCTCGGCGGCGTGCTCCTGAAGCGAGAAGGCCGGGGACATGTACCAGGTCGTGAGCAGCTGGATGGCGTCATCGATCGGGATGCGCATGGCCTTGTGCGCGGTCTCGTATTCCCGGAGGAACCGGAAGGGTTGTCCGTCCTGGAGTTCATTGAGCAGGCCCATGGGATCATTGATGCCGGTGCTGGGGAGTGGATTGGCCTGCTGGATCATCTTCTTCAGCGCCTCGGCAATGAATCTCTCGGCGCAGCGCGTGGAGTCCGTCAGGAAGGCGTTGAGGTTCTCCTGAGCGGCCTCGACGTTGGAATCGCGCATGTCGAGAGCCCACTCCACGGGCTCGGGAGTCATGAAGACCAGATTGCCGGCACCGAGTTCGACCCCGCCAACGGTGCGCATGTCCACGCCGTCGGACGATCGGGCAACCCCGTTGGCCAGGCGCTTCTTGCCCTCTTCATCCAGTTCAATGGAACTGATGTAGAGGCGGAGGTCCTTGAAATCCTTGAGGCCCTTCACGGTCTTCGAGTCGAGCGTGAAGCCGTTGGGCAGGAAATCGAGGAGCTTGGTCACGATGTCCGTCACGGAAGGCGCACCCGGAAACGTCGGCAGGGACAAGGTACGGAAAGGCACCGTCAACTGGTCCCCCTTCACCACCTTGAGAAACGTCTTCGCCTTGCCGTCCACCACGTAGATGAACCGCTCCGGCGGCGGGGAGACCGCGGTGTCTCCGGGGTATTTGACCTCGACCGGGAAAATGCGGAGCGGGAGGTTGCTGGTGGCCTGTCCCCTGGAGTCAACGACCAGGCGAAGCGCGAAGAACGGCGAAAACAGCAGCGCGAAGAGGGCGTTTCGCTCGGCATCGGACACCTTTTTAAGCCGCCCCTCAAAAAACGTGCCGCCAATCTCTTCGGGGATGATCGCCAGCGGAGCGCTCGCGTCGTCGGACTTCGTACGGATGGGAGGGATGGGCTGGATCATGGCATTGCGTCCTCAACTCCCGTGCAACTCGACCAGCTTGGCCTTGGTGATCCTTCCGGCGATGCCGTCCACCTGAAGCTCGTTGTCCTTCTGGAAGGCAGAGACCGCACCCTTGGTGAGCGGCCCAAGGATCCCATCGATGGGGCCAGGATCAAATCCGAGATTGAAAAGCCGTTGCTGGATCCCGTCGATCTCGTCGATGGGATCCAGACCACCGAAGAGGATCTCATAGATCGCCTTCACGCCGGTGGTGCCTTGGGGGAACTCGACCGTTCCCGCCACCGCCCCCGGAGGAATCGATTCAAACAACACGCCGTCGGCGTTGGTTTTTCCCTGCCGCGGGATGCCATCCACGATGAGCCGGTAAGGCGCGTTCGCGCGGGGAACGTCCTGTAGGAGAAACCGCAACCGCAACCTCGCACCGCTTTGCACGAGCTTGAAGTTGTGTAGCTGCTCCGAGGGGGACGTTGCGCTCGTCGTATCCTTTTCGGGAATGAAGACGATGTCTCCGATGAGCAGGATATTCGGATCCTTGCGCTTGTCCCGCAGCGGCCGGTTTTCAGGCAGGTCCCACAGCTTCTGCCAGATCATTCCGTGCGCCGCGGCAATACACGAGAGGCACTCTCCGGGTTGGACGACGTGGCGGATCATGGCTGGGGTTTTGTCGAAAGCTCACCGCTTCGGAAGAGAGGCCACGACTCCCTCCGGATGGACCCGGTAGGGCTCAGAATCGTGACGTTGCAGCCCCCGCCCCGAACGTTGCCATTTGCGCTGAGCCAGCCCGGGTTGTCGAGCATCGTGACGTTCCCCTTGAACTCCGGCTTGCATGACCCCTCGCTGACTGGCTTCTTGTCGGCACTCGACAAGACGTGATGGTTAAAGAACTGCGCCAACTATGGGATGGACTGCCGAACAAGGCTGAGTTTGCCGCGCTCCTGGGGGCGTGGGTCCTGCTCTTCCATTTCCTCGGTAATTCCACGCTCGGGTACGTGGACACGCCGTCGATGTTCGTCTGGCTGAACACCCTTCATACCAACGCCGAGAAGACCGACAGCGACGATGCCTTTGGCCGTTTCGTCCCCTTCCTGGTGCTGGCGCTGTTGTTGGTCCGCCGACGGGAGCTACACGAGGCGGCCAAGCGCTCCTGGGTTCCGGGTATCGCCCTGATCCTTCTGGCGCTCCTGCTGCACGGCGCGGGTTTCCTCGTCCAGCAGACGCGGGTCTCCATCGTGGCGTTTCTGGTCGGGCTCTACGGAATCATGGGACTGCTGTGGGGCCCGGGCTGGCTGCGGGCGATCTTCTTCCCTTACTTCCTGCTGGGCTTCGCACTCCCCGTCACCGCCTATCTGGATGGGCCAACGTTTCGACTGCGGCTTTTCTCCACCTGGTTCTCCAGCTGGTTCTGTCTGGATGTGCTGAGCATCCAGTTGGTGCGCAAGGGCACCACGGTGATGTTTCCCTCGCTGCCCAAGCGACCCGGGTTCCTGTTTGAAGTGGCCGCCGCGTGCAGTGGCATCCGCAGCCTGACCATCGTCCTGCTCCTCACCCTGGCGTTTGCCTGGCTCAATTTCACGAGCCCGTGGCGTCGGATGGTCGTCGTCGCCGCCTCCATCCCGCTTGCGCTGATCGGGAACACGGTCCGGCTCATCCTTACCTTTTGTGTCGCGGAAACCTGGGGTCAGGAAGCCGGATCCAAGGTCGAGACCAAGGCCGGTTTCATCACCTTCGCCGTGGCGCTCGCCGGGGTCTTTGCCTTGGGCCGACTCCTCCGGGAACCCGGTCAAGAACGCGCCGAGGTGCCCCGGGAACACGAACCGGAACCCGAGCCGGAGCCCGAACCCCGGCCCTGAACCCCAGCCTAACCACTGCATGAATCTCTCCCCCCGTCTTCTGGCTGGAAGCGCCATCGCCCTGATCGGCTTGAGCGCCTTCTGGCTCCACGGCCTTCGCAGCGCGGTCCACCTGGGCA
>JBDNHZ010000163.1:0-17618 GCA_041688515.1 Verrucomicrobiota bacterium | reverse complement strand
TCGAACTGCCACAGGTGCAAATGACAGGCGCCGAGGGGGAGCAAGAGCCCCTTCGGCACGCCGGTTTGTGCCGTGAGAAGTTTACGAACCGCTCCCACCGGTTCCCCATCCCCATCCCCCTATGCAGATGAATCAGCCCTGTCGGAACCCGCCCCGAGTTCGCCATTGGCTTTGCCCGGGAGACTCCGGGCTGATACGGTCGCCGAAACTTTGTCGGGCTGCTGGCGTTCACTTTGGCCGAGGCCCTGAAGCAACGTCACACTCTATCGAATCATGAACCTGTCGATCCGTTCCCTTTCTGCCCGCCGAGCGCTGTCGCGCACCGCGGGTTTCACCCTGGTGGAAATCATGATCGTGGTCCTGATCATCGGTTTGTTGGCCATGATTGCGGTTCCCAACGTAAAACGGTCGCTGGAGAAGGCCCGCCTCCAGGCCATCAAGGTCAATCTCCGCACGATTGATTCGGTCAAAACCCAGTGGGCGGCGGAGAACAAGAAGGGCGGCAACGAAACGCCCTCCGAGGCCGATCTGGCCCCCTATTTCAACGGCGGCAAGTTCCCGGCCAAAGTCGTGGGTGAGACCTATCAGATCAATGCGGTCGATCTGGCACCTGCCGCGCTCACTTCCTCGAAGATTCTCGACGTTCCGGCGGGAGGGACGATCACGATGGACGACAACTGAACCGTCCGGTCAGACCGCCTTCAGCGCCGCCTCGCGTTCGGCGAGGGTGGGGTGGGAGTAGTGGAAGGTGCTGTACCAAGGGTGGGGCGTCAGGTTGGTGAGGTTTTTCTCCGACAGCTTTCGCAAGGCACCGATGAGTGCTTCCGGACCTCCGACCGCTTCCCGGGCGTAGCGGTCGGCTTCGAATTCGTGTCTGCGGGACCACAGGTTGCCGAGCGGGCTCGACCAGAACAGCGCTGCGGGGCTGAGCAGGGCGAAGAGGAGAAGGGCCGGCGCGATTTCTGGACCAACAGGGAATCCAAACGCTCCGGTGAACCCAGGTTGAACGGCCAACCAACCCACCAAGGCAAACCCTCCCAAGGAGGCGCAGGCCGCCCACAGCAGGCGTTGCGGGATGTGTTTCCGTCGGTGATGCCCAATCTCATGGGCGAGCACCGCTTCGAGTTCCGCCTCGGAAAGCTGCGCAATCAGGGTGTCGAAAAGGACGATCTTCCGGAACCGCCCGAAGCCCGTGAAGAAGGCGTTGGCGTGGCGTGAGCGTCGGGATCCGTCCATGACCTGAATGGTTCGCGCGTTGAATCCGGTTCGCTCGCCGAGCTTCAGGAGTCGATCTCGCAAAGTCCCCTCGGGCAGGGGCGTGAACTTGTTGAAGAGGGGCATGATCAGGACCGGTGCGAGGAACAGGACCAACACCTGGAAGCCCAGAAGGACCGCCCAGGCCCAGACCCACCAGACAGCGCCCATCCAATCGACCAACTTCAGGATCAGGCAGAGCAGGGGGTAACCCAGGGCACCGGCGAGCAGCATCCCTTTCACCCGGTCGGCGATCCAGGTTCCGAGCGTGGTGGTATTGAAGCCGAAACGTGCCTCCAGTCGGAACTGCGCCCACCACTCAAACGGGATGGAGGGGATCGACATCACCCAACCCACGCCGAACAGCCAGGCGGCCTGCCACCAGACGCTGGTTCCGGTCGTGTGCCCCAGCCATGTCCAGGTGGCCGGGAGAAGTCCACTCCAGAGCAGCGCCAGCAGAACTCCCGTGTCGACCAATCCCGAGAGATCGCCGAAGCGGGATTTGGCCACCGTGTAATCCACGGATTTCGCCTGGGTCTCGGGCGAAATGGTATCCCGGAAAGCCTCCGGGACGGTCTCGCGTGAGCGGAGCGCCCGATCGCGATTGAGTTTTTCCAGGAGCGCGGAGCCCAGCCATTGGGCGGCGACGAGAAGGGTGGCAACAGCGGGGATGAATTCCTTGGGGAGCATCGGCGTCCGGGCAGGCTAATTCGCGACGCCCCGGTTCACAATCGCGGGTTGCGAATCCCTGATTGCACGTGTGCGTACTAATCCTTTGCACCTATGCGAACCAGTGGTACTGCTTATCGATTGTTGGCATGAAGACCTTTCTCATCTTGATCGTTGTCGCCGCCCTCGGCGTCGGCGGATGGTTCTCCTGGAAAAAGTATGGCCCCGGAGCCGTCCAGCCCCAATCGGTCAATGCTCGACCGAACTCGGCCATCATCGAGACGCGGTCCATCCGCTTCGCCGTGACCGCGGCCGGCGACATTGGCCCGGCCGAGCAGGTGTCTGTCCGTCCCGAAGTGAACGGCAAGATCGAACAACTGCCGGTCGACGTGGGTGATTTCGTCAAGAAGGACTCGCTGCTGTTCAAGCTGGATGACCGTGATCTTCAGATCGAAAAGGACGGTCAGGACAAGGCGGTGGAGCGGACCCGGTTGGAGTTGGATCAAGCGGGACGGGAGTTCAAGCGGGCGACGGAGCTCTTCGACAACAAGTTGATTTCCCAGGAGTTGTTTGAGGACGCACGGACCAAGAGTGACCTGGCCAGAAATTCGCTGGACCGGGCCCAGAAATCCCTGGACCTGATGGTCGATCGGCTGCGGCGGACGCTGGTTCTGGCCCCCTTCGACTGCACGGTTCTGACGCGGCCGGTTTCGGTGGGGCCGGCGGTGAGTGGTTCGGGTGGGTTCAATGCGGGAACCGAGGTGCTGAGCATCGCCAACCTGAGTGACTTGGTAATCAACGCCCACATCAATCAGGCGGACGTCACCCGACTTACGGTGAATCAGGAAGTGGACGTCACCATCGAGGCGATTCCCGGGTTGCGGCTGAAGGGCAAGGTCGAACGTTTGGCTCCCCAATCCACCCTCCGGAACAACATTCGCGGGTTCGCCGCCCGGATCCTTCTCCGCGAAGTCGAGAAGTCGGTTCGACCCGGGATGACGGCCAATCTGAGCATCCCGGTTGCCAGTGCGGAAAACGTAGTGGCGGCACCGCTCGCCGCGGTCTTCACCGAGACCAACCCGGAAACCCGCCAGATCGAGCGCCACGTCTTTGTGAAGTCTGGGGACGACTGGGAGCGGCGCGCGGTTGATATCGGGGTCAGCGATTACTTTTTTGCCGAGGTGACCCGCGGATTGCAGGCGGGGGACGAGGTGGCATTGGAGGACAAGGGAAAGAACACCAAGGCGGGGCCCAAGCCTCCAGCCAAGCCGGGCGGATCCACGGCCGTCGGCAGCGCGGGTGGCACCCGTGCCTCGGTTGCTGGCACCGGATCGACGGGCGGGGCAGCGGCATCGCGACCTGTCTCCTCCCCGGCGCGCTGAACGAACTTGGCCAACTCCCTCCATCGCGTGGCACTGCTCGAACTCCGCAACGTCAGCAAGATCTACCACACCGGCGGTGAGGAGATCCGGGCGCTGGACGACGTCTCGTTGGAACTCAACCAGGGCGAATTCATTTCCATCATCGGCCCTTCTGGCAGCGGCAAATCGACCCTGATGCACGTGCTCGGATGCCTTGATTCACCGACCAAAGGCGAGGTCTGGCTGGACGGCATCGACATTTCGCGGGCGACCCAGCGCGAGTTGGCGCGGGTGCGGAACCGCACGATCGGCTTCGTCTTCCAATCGTTCAATCTCCTGCCGAAGCTGAACGTGCTCCAGAATGTGGAGTTGCCCATGGTTTATGCCGGTGCTGGGAGCCGCCAACGTCGCGAGAAGGCCACCGCGGCGCTCAACTTGGTCGAGTTGGGGAACCGCATGAAAAACCGGCCCAACCAACTGTCGGGTGGACAGCAGCAGCGCGTGGCAATTGCCCGGGCGCTGGTCAATGACCCGAAGATCATTCTCGCGGACGAGCCCACTGGGAATCTCGATACGCACACAGGCGAGGTGATCCTGAAACTCTTCCGGGAACTCTCGGAGCAGGGACGAACGGTCATCCTCGTGACCCACAATCCGGAAATCGCGGCCGTGACGCCGCGCCGGATCGAGATCCGCAACGGCAAGGTGGCGGACCGCATCGATGAGCGGTTGGCCGGACTGCACCGGGCCCGGTCCACGGTTGCGGGGGAACCCGTGGCACCATGACCTTTTTCAACGCCATTCTCGTCGGGCTAAAGGAGATTGCGGCGAACAAGTTCCGCAGCGCTCTGACCATGCTGGGCATCGTGCTGGGTGTCTCCTCGCTGGTGGCCATGTTCGCCATGACCCAGGGCCTGGAAAACGGGTTGAAGGAGGCACTGGTGGCCATCGGGGGCCTGCAAAAGATCCGGGTGGAAGCCCAATCCGTCCCGGCCCAGCAGCGGCACCTGCGCGACTTTGCCACCGGCGTCACCCTTCGGGATGTTTATGCTCTCCAGGCTTCCGCTGGCGAAGTCGATGTCGTCTCTCCCGAGATGCGGCTTGAGCCGACTCCGATCCTCGCTGCCAACGGTCGGATCCATCGCACGTTCATGACGGCCGGCGTGTGGCCCGTCCAGTTGCAGATGATGGAACATACCGTTGCCGAAGGTCGGATGTTTACCGAGGACGATGACGCCAAGGCCCGGAATGTCTGCGTGATCGGCACTGGCATCCGGGATGAGTTGTTCGGCAGACCCGAGGAGACGGGGACTCCGGTCAATCCGGTCGGGCGAAGCATGAATATCAACGGAGTTCCATTCACGATCATCGGGATGTTTGAGCACTACGAGAGCGCGACGGATCGGAAGGCACGGATCGTCCGTGAGGCCGAGGCGGCGGCGAGGCGCGCTGCCGGTCCCGTCAAAGACGCCCCGCGCGACCGCGGGCGGCGTGGGGGAGGGCGCCAGGGAAACTTCGCTTTCTGGGTGAAGAACAACACCGTTTACCTCCCCTTGAACACCATGTGGATGAAGATGAAGTCCGGGCAGACCAATGCTCCGGCCGAGCCCCGGCTTTCGAACATGGAAATCCGGATCCGGGATGTTTCTCAGATTGATCGGGCGCTGACCCAGGTGCGGAATGTTCTCATGGTCAACCACCGAGGGATCGAGGATTTCAGCTTCCGCACCCAGGAAGATTGGGCCGACCAGATCCAGTCGTCGGTCCGGAGCGCTCGGCTCAGCGGAGGGTTGATCGCGGGAATCTCGCTCTTCGTGGGTGGGATCGGAATCATGAACATCATGCTGGCGTCGATCAGTGAGCGCATCCGCGAGATCGGCATCCGGAAGGCGGTGGGTGCGGCTGGCATCGATATCTTCACGCAGATTGTCGTCGAATCCGTGACCGTGGCGGTGGTGGGAGGATTGCTGGGATTGCTGTGCTCGCGCCTGGTAGTCTGGCTGATCTCGCAGGTGACGCCGACGGACAACGAGCCGGTCATCACCTGGGAAGCCATGGCCTTCGCCTTTGCCTTCAGCGGCGTGGTTGGAATCCTTGCGGGATTGTTCCCGGCACTCAAAGCCGCCCGGATGAGCGTCATCCAGTCGCTCCGTTACGACTAGGCCTCCCGAATGAATCTCATCAACACCCTCCTCATTGGTCTGAAGGAGGTTTGGGCCCACAAGTTCCGGTCGCTCCTGACCATGTTCGGGATTGTCCTCGGCGTTGCCTCGCTGGTGGGAATGTCCGCATTGATCAAGGGCATGGAGAATGGCATGCGGGAATCCATGGTGGCGATGGGCGGGGCGGACAAAGTCCTGCTCGAGATGCAGCACGTGCCCGCCTATCAGGATCACCTGGCCGACCAGGCACCCGGGCGCACCATCCGGGATGTCTATGCCCTCAGCCAGGGGGCACCGCTCCTCTCGATCGTCTCTCCCGAAATGGCGATCCAGGATGCGGTCCTGACCCGGGGTGAGAAGTACTGTGATCCTTCGGAATGTGTCGGTGTGTGGCCGGAGGTGCTTCCGATGAACATGCACACCCTCGAGCACGGACGATTCTTCACGGCCATTGATGAGGAGCGGGCGAATGCGGTCTGCGTGATCGGCACGGGGATCCGCGACGCACTGTTCGGGTCTCCGGAGCAGGCAGGGCGAGAGATCATCCCGATCGGAGAGACGATCCAGATCAACGGTCAGCCCTTCACCATTGTGGGCATGTTCACCCAGTACATGAGCGAGAAGGAGGCGAAGGAACGGGAGATCGCCCGGCGGACGCCCAAGCAGTCCGAATTGGATGCCCAGGGACCGAAGCGGCAGAAGGGATGGGGTGGACGGGGCGGGTGGGCTTTCACCCGCAAGAACATGACGGTGTACATGCCGCTGAATACCGCGTGGGTCCGATTCCGGGCGGCGGGTGACAAGGATGGAATTCCCGATCCGCGGCTTTCCGACATCGACGTCAAGGTCGCCGATCTCTCCCGTCTTGAAACGGCCCTTCAACAGGCCCGCAATGTCCTTTTGGTGACCCACAATGGGATCGAGGATTTCAATTTCCGCACCCAGGAGAACCAGATCGAGAGCATCAACAAGCAGATCAATAACGCCCGCATGAGCGGTGGGATCATCGCCGGGATCAGCCTGCTGGTTGGCGGGATTGGGATCATGAACATCATGCTGGCGTCGATCAACGAACGCATCCGCGAGATCGGAACCTGCAAGGCCCTCGGCGCGACCGGCACCGAGATCTTCATCCAGATCATCGTTGAGAGCGTGGTGCTCTCCATTTTGGGAGCGCTGCTTGGGTTGGTGGCATCTGCCGCTCTGGTCGATGTGCTCTCCCTGATCTCGCCCACCGGCAACACCCCGGTGATCACCTGGCAGGCGCAGGCCACTGCCGTGGTCTTTTCCGCCGGGGTCGGGATTATGGCGGGTCTGTTTCCCGCCTTCAAAGCGGCCCGCCTCAGTCCGATCCAGGCCCTCCGCTACGAGTGAAGTCTTCGGGCGTGGCGGACAATTCCGCTTTGCGCCGGATCAGGGGGATCTGAAAGACTCATCTCCATGAAGCCTGTCCTCTGTCCCCCGATTCTGGGTGTGCTCTCCGCTGCGGCGGCGGTGGCCCTGACCTTGCCGCTCGCGGCCCATGATGCGCCCCATTCCCACGACCACCCTCCCGCGGCCAAGCCGCTGCCGTTCGTCGTCGATTCCTCCGGACCCGTCCGACAGACGGGACCCAAGGTCAAGCGTGCGGATCTGCCGGTCAGCGGCCAAGGCTACTGGGCATTCACCCCGGTGGTCGGAGCCATGCCGGTCCCCGTCCAGGCGCTTCCCGTCCTGAAGGGAGCCCACGGCACCCTGGTGGTCGATCCGACCCGTGACGTGGTTTATTGGGGGCTCGAGAACGTGGGATTCGTCGGGTTCAGCAATCGTCTGATGTCGTCCTGGGTCATCGAAGGGGATCCCGCGCTTCGCAAGGGCAACCTGCACGGTGCCGATATCCTCGCGCGCCCCGGCAAGTCCCCGCTGGTAGCGGCGGCCGACAACGTCGAAGGCGAAGTCTACGTGACCGACACGACCTTCCAGAAGCTCCAGAAAGTGCCAGTCCCGCCGGGCGGTCCCTACGCGGATGGCAAGGGCTATGCCCCGACGGACGTGGCCTTCGGCGAGGCCGGGACCCTCTGGGTGACGGATGGATATGGGAAGGCGTACTTCATGGCGGCCGACGTGGATCCCCTCAAGTTCCGCGGGAAGTTCCACGGCGGGAAGTCGCTCTCCCAGACTCCGCACGGCATCACCTTTGATTCCGCCAGTCGCAACCTGCTGATCTCGGCACGGCCTGAGGCCCAGATCCATCATTGGTCAGTGAAGGAGGGACGGGTGCTGGAGGTGCAGGGCCTGCCGGCAGGCAGCACCGTGTGTGACGTGGATATCTGGGGCAATTACGTGTTGGCCGCCTGCCTCGATGGTCCCAAGGGCACCCCCGGCCCCCTCTACGTCATCGACCAGAAGCGCAAGGTGGTCCTGAGCACCATCAAGCCGAAGGAAGAACTGGGTTACGCCTTTGCCCAGCATCTCCATGACGCCTGCTGGTATGTCACCGGCACCGGCGACAAGCGTGAGGTCTATATCCTCTTCACCAGTTGGAATCCGGGCGGCATCGGTGCCGTCAAACTGGTCAACGCCGAGTAGGACGTCCGGCAGCCAAGGATCGTCAGATCCCCTTCATCGTGGCCCCGCTGCCATGCCCGAAGGCATGCCTGGGACCGGGATGCGCAGGCCGGTCTCCCTCAGCCGGGAACCCGTCACACGATAGACTCGCAGTTCGCGGTCCGGATGGCACTGCACGATGACGTGCCGACCATCCGGAGTGAAGACGACGCCTTCCGGAATCCGTCCGGTGGGCAGCGTCTGGCGATGGATCCAGCGGTCACCGTCGCGACCGAACAGGATGATTAGTCCGTGGTCGTGGTAGAGCGGGCCGCCCGGGGCCGTGTTGGATCCGTTCATGAGAACGGCGACACCGAGTCGTCCATCGGGGCTCAGCTCAAAGCTCTCCGGCCCGGAGGCGAGCGGCAGATATTGGGTGGTGCGAAAGCGGTCGCCCTCGACGGCGACGATGGTGAGGGCATCGACATCATCGCCATTTCCCGCTCCCGCACCGGACGTCAGAACGAAGCGGCCGTCGGGAGTGAACCGGACCCGGTAAGGCCGTCCATAGACCGAGATGCGTCGCTGCGTGTCGATCAATCGATCCCCCTCCCATCGCAGGACCGCCAGGACCGAACTCTTGTTGATCGAAGCCACCACCCAGCGTCCATCCGGACTGCACGTGACATCGGCGACCTCGGCGGCGACGTCCGCAATCGGGAGGGCTTCGACATGTCGCAACTGACCCTGGGCAAAGGTGAAGGCCGACACCGTCCCATCCGCGCGATTGGCCGCCGCGACGTGGCGACCGTCCGGGGTAAAGGCGATCCCAGACGGTTGCAGCCCGGTTTCGGTCGTCGAGGTGATGGCTGGCGGATCCTGCGACAGATCCAGAACGTGGATGCGTCGGTTCGGGCGCCAACCATTGGTCCGCGTGGAATCCAAGGCGATGGAATCGGCGACCAACGCGTAGCGGCCGTCCGGGCTGAAAGTGACGTTGGAAGGGGGGCCCAGGACCGTATTGGGAACATTGGTCAGGTGACGGATCCGGGGCGGGAACACCGCGAAGTCCAGCAGCGTGAGCGTGTCTGGCGCGGCATCGGGAAACACCCGCTGACTGCCGGTGGCGAGATCGAGCTTGTTCTCGTTGGCGGAGAGAACCCACGCCGGGCCGGCGGCATTCAGAAGGGGAGACAGGGGAATCGCGACGATGGCAATGCCGAGTTGGAAGGAACGAGGTACGGGGAACATCTCCCGTGGGTTTGCCCCGGGATCCCCACCCGCGTCAATGCGGAGTTGGGTTTGGATGAGGAAGACCTCTGGCAACGGAGTCGGCGGATGTCCGACGGTGGGAAGGCGGGTCTTCCAAACGCGGCGACCCCTCGCGTAGGTAGGCCCGACATGAAGCCATCATTGCGGGTGATCTTTGGGATCGTCCTGGCCAGCTTCTTTTTGTCGGGGGTTGCCGGACTGGTTTACCAGGTGGTCTGGACCCGATACCTCGCGCTTTTTCTCGGGCATACGAGCTACGCGGTGATGGCAGTGCTGGTGGCGTTCATGGGCGGATTGGCCGTGGGAAACGCCTGGCTGGGTCCCAAAGTCGATGGGATGCGGCGTCCATTGATCCTGTACGCCGGACTGGAACTGGCGATCGGGGTGTACGCACTGTTCTTCCCCACCTACTTCACGCTTCTCGAATCGGCTTTCCCGCGTCTGGTGATGACCCTACGGCCGGGCTCCGGCCTCTTGCTGGGGTTGAAATTGGTCTTCGCTGGTCTAGCGATTCTGCCGCCGACGATCCTGATGGGAGCGACGCTGCCGGCGTTGACACGGTTCTTGACGCGATCGTTGTCGGAGCTCCGCGGACGGGTGGCGGCCTTGTATGCGATCAACAGCACGGGTGCCGTGATGGGCGTGTTGTTGGCCGACTGGTGGTGGATCCCGACCTATGGACTGGAAGCGGTCGTGCAGATCGGGGCGGCGATGAATCTGATGATCGGGGCCACAGCGTGGTTCCTGGTGGCGCGTCAGTGGGATCTTCAGGGGGCGGCGCAAGTCGGCCTTGCTGAACCGGGTCGATCCGGAACGGAGGGCAGGGGAACGGGTGGCGCTTTGGAGGCCTATACCCCGATGCAACTGCGACTGGCGGTGGTGGGCATCGGGATCTCCGGTTTCGTGGCGATGCTATACGAGATCGCATGGACGCGACTGCTGGGCCTCGCGCTGGGGTCCACCACCCATGCCTATTCGCTGATGCTGGTGACGTTCATCGCCGGGATCGCGGCCGGAGGTTGGATCATCTGCCGCTGGAAGCCGAAGGTGGACACCCTGTCGGCGTTTGCCTGGGCTGAAATCGGGCTGGGTGGTTCGTTGTTGGGCTCCCTCTTTTTCTACGAACGATTGCCGTACTGGTTCCTGAGGATCGCCGGGCATCTGAACCGCGCGCCGGAGACGTACCCAATCTACGAACTGGCCCAGGGTCTGATCTGTTTCGCCGTGATGTTCCTTCCGGCGATCTGCCTCGGGACCACCCTGCCGTTGGTCAGTCGTGTTGCCACGGTGGAGTTGGCGCGGACAGGACGTTCGGTGGGCAGGGTGTTTGCTGTCAACACACTGGGAACCGTGCTCGGAGCGGCACTCACGGGCTTGGTCCTGCTGCCCACGCTGGGGTTGGCCCGGACCTTTGGACTCGGGATCGGACTCAACTTCGCCGTGGGCGGATTGATCCTCGCCTGGAATCGCGAGGCGCGGTGGCGTCCGGCGACCTGGGCGGGACCGGGACTGGCGCTTGCCGTGGCGCTGCTGATCGCGTCGCAGTTCACCCCGGGCTGGGATCGATCGCTGGGTTTTGCCTCCTGGCGATTGCCGAGTGCGCCGGCCTCCTTCTGCTGGTGCACCGCGGCCAGTTGTCGGCTTTCCACCAGTATCCCAATGAGGATGTGGAACTGTTCACACGGGTGGCGGCGAAGCTCGACGACCAGGAGCAGCGGTTGCATCAGTTCCACCTGGCCGAGGTCCTCTGCGATCGCGGCAAGACCGACGAATTCCTCCGGGTCGCCATGGCGGCCCTGGCGTCCGATCCGCGCAGTGGCGGCAGCCTTGCCCGGGATCCCCATGCGCCACGGATCGTGCTGGCGCGGGTTCTCCATCATCACCTCGGCCGGAAGGATCCGCGTTCAGGCCTGGCAGCCCTGGAGACCGCCGCCAAGGCCGGGTGGGTCCTGCCGACGGATCTCGATCGCGATCCACGACTGGGGATGCTCATCCGTCGGGTGCAGGCGGATATTTCCGGTCCGGCAAACCGGTGATCGCCATTCACTGCTCCGGTTCGTCGTGCTTGCGGAAAAGGGGGAGGGAAAGCTTCCAGCGGATGGCCGCGAGTCGCAGGACCAGGATCAGCACGATGCCCACGGCCGCGGCCTGGTTCTCGTCCCAGCGCAATCCACGGAGCAGGCAAAACGCCAGGGCACCCACGGCGGCGGCGGTGGCGTACAGATGGATCTCGCGACGGAATACCAACGGGATTTCCCGCATCAGGATGTCGCGCAAGGCTCCTCCGGCGACACCGGTCACCACTCCCATGGCGACCGCGATGACGGTGACGTCGAGGGCCGAGTGGGAGGCCAGCACCGCCACCGCCTTGCGGGCCCCCAGGATGGTGAAGAGCGCGAGACCAGCGGCGTCGGCGACCTGCAGGACGGCGGAGGGGAAGTCGAACCGACGTGCCACGAAGAACGTAAACAAGGCGGCCAACAGGACGGTGTAGAGGTAATGGGGGTCACGAATCCAGAACACCGGCAACTCTCCGAGGACGACGTCGCGGAGGGTGCCTCCGCCGAAGGACGTCACCACGGCGAGCACCATGACGCCGAACAGATCCACTTTGCGTCCGGCCGCAGCGAGAACCCCGGAGATGGCGCACCCGGCGACGGCGATGTGCTGGATCCAGTAGAGCAATGGGGCAGGCAAACACAGGTGCCGGCTGGGCGCAAGGGATCGACCCTGCAGCGGCGTCCTCGCCCGCTTCGGAGGGAGGAGTTCCACGAGTCCCCAACTTCCATTCGGACTCGCAGAGCTCGTCCCGAACATTCGTCCCGGCGACGCGGGATCAGGCCCCAGATCGGAGGACGTGCGCCAGGAGGACTTCCCGCGGGATGTGATCAAGGGTGCGCTCATGGCAGGCCTCCAGGATCAGGGGCGGAGCGAAGCCCGCTTCCCAGGCCTCCTTCCACCGCAGGACACAGAGGCACCAGCGATCGCCGGGCTTCAATCCGGGAAATCCGAATTCGGGACGCGGTGTGGACAGGTCGTTGCCAGCCACCCGACTGAAGCTCAGGAAGGAGGCGGTGACCTCGGCGCAAACCAGGTGTCGACCGTCATCGTCTGGCCCGGTGCGACAATAGCCGTCGCGGAAGAATCCGGTCTTGGGGGCAAAACAACAGGGCTCGAGTTTTTCGCCGAGGACATTCCTGGCGGGTTCCGGAGGGGAGGGATGAGGCTGCACGGAGACAGGACAGGGCTTCCGAGGGATTTGGTCATTGAGAAAATGGGCGGCAACCCGTAAGGCCGTCCGGTATGCGCGCAGTGATTTACCCGGGAAGCTTTGACCCGCTGACGAATGGACACCTGGACGTGATCCATCGGGCGGCGCGGTTGTTCGATCGCGTGATCGTGGCGGTGGCGATGAATGACTCGAAGAAGCCGCTTTTCACGCTCGATGAGCGGACGGCGATGGTTCGGGAAGTGGTGGCGGGAGAAGGCCTGAAGAACGTGGTGGCGGACCAGTTCGACGGGTTGCTGGTGGATTACGTGGTCCAGCAGGGAGCCTCGGCGGTGGTCCGCGGGTTGCGTGCGGTGAGCGATTTCGAGTTCGAGTTCCAGTTGGCATTGATGAACCGGAAGCTGAACGAGTCGGTGGAAACCCTCTTCCTGATGCCCAAGGACACCTATTCGTTTCTCAGTTCACGCATGGTAAAGGAAATCGCGCGCCTGGGCGGGGACGTCACTCCGTTTGTGCCCGACTCCGTGCGCATGGCGTTGAAGGAGCGGTTGCACGGCAAGCGTGCCATCCTTGCTCCCACACTCCCAGTGGACGGCGGCTTGAACGGATAGGAGGGTTGGCGCCATGACGGATCTGGAGCGGGCACAACAGGTGAAGGCGTCCCTGCCGTCCGGCGGCCTGTTCGCCGGGCAGAACTGGCGGGTCGGCCCTCGACCCCTGGCCCTGGGAGCGGATCTGGTCCGGGACCTCGAGATGCTGGGCCGGGTGCTCCTGCAGTTTTATCGGGCGTCCAATTTGCTGTATCGACATAGCGTCGAAGGCCGGATGCCCGGATGGATTGCAACCCTGCTCGACCAAGGAAAGCCAGCCGAGTTGGTGGCATGGCAGCGAAACGTGGGGTTCAAGAACGACCTCCCGCGCGTCATCCGTCCCGATGTGCTGCTGACCGAAGGCGGGATGGCCATTTCAGAATTGGATTCGGTCCCGGGCGGCATCGGACTCACCCAGTGGCTGAACGCAACCTATGCCGGGCTGGGAGATCCGGTGCTCGGAGGGGCTGACGGCATGCTCCGCGGGTTCGAATCCATCTTCGGCACTGCGGCGCGGGTGCGGGTGGTCGTCTCGGAGGAATCCGCGTCCTACCGGCCAGAGATGGAGTGGCTGGCGGGGTTGCTCGGTGATCGGTTCCAGGTGGTGGGACCGGACTTCGACGGGGTCATCGAGGGGGACGCGGTGTACCGTTTCTTCGAACTGTTCGACCTGGCGAATGTCCCGCGATCGAAGGAGTGGTTCGCGGCGGCAGCGGAGAAGAAGATCCGGCTTACCCCACCACCGAAGCCGCTGTTCGAGGAAAAGCTCTGGATGGGGCTGTTGTGGAACCGGAACCTGCGGAGCTTCTGGCGGACGGAATTGGGCGAGGGATTTCTGGAGCGGCTCTTGAAAGTCACGCCTTACACGTGGGTGATGGATCCGGAACCGTTGCCCCCCCACGGCGCCTATCCGGGTTTGGAACTGACCGACTGGGGCCAATTGAAGACGCTCTCGCAGCGGGAACGCGATCTGATCCTGAAGGTCTCCGGATTCTCATCCCAGGCCTGGGGCGCCCGGGGAGTGTATCTGGGAAGCGACCTGAGTGCGGAGGACTGGGGGACGGCGGTGGACTCGGCCCTGGCCGCCTGGCCCGAGAGCCCCCACGTCTTGCAGCGCTATCACAAGCCGCGGACGGTCCCAACCTCCTGGATGGACGGCGCAGGGGCCATTGTCCCAATGCCCGGGCGGGTCCGATTGTGTCCGTACTATTTCGTTGCGGGCGATGGCGACGCCGCTCGACCGAAGCTGGGCGGGGTGCTGGCGACGATCTGTCCGGCCGACAAAAAGATCATCCACGGCATGACGGACGCGGTGCTGGTGCCGTGTGTGGCGTAGACCGCCCACCCCGCTTCGGGTAGGGTTTGCGTCGAATGATTCCGCGCTACACGCGCCCGCAGATGCGGGGGATTTGGACCGACGAAAACCGACTGAAGATCTGGCTCGAAGTCGAGCTGCTGGCTTCGGAGGCGTTGGTGAAGGAGAAGGTGGTTTCAGCGGCGGATTTCACTCGGATCCAAGCCGGCGTGGAGCGGTGTCTGGCCGATCCCAAGGCGCTGGTGGAGCGCGCCAAAGAATTGGAAAAGACGCTCAATCACGACGTGATCGGGTTCACCACGGCGGTTACCGAACAGATCAATGACCCGGCCAGCCGCTGGCTTCATTTCGGACTGACGAGCAGCGATATCGTGGATACGGCCTTCGCGGTTCAGCTCGTCCAGAGCGCGGACCTTCTGATCGAAGCCGTGAAGCAGGCTCGCAAGACCATCGCCAAACGCGCCCGGGAACATCGGCTGACGCCGTGCATCGGGCGCAGTCACGGCATCCATGCTGAGCCGACCACCTTTGGATTGAAGCTGGCGCTGATGTACGACGAATTCGGGCGCGCGGAAGAGCGTTTGCGCCGGGTCCGCGACGTGGTAGCCGTGGGCAAGGTCTCCGGGGCCGTGGGCACAAGCGCCCACCTGTCGCCGCGGGTGGAGAAGCACATCTGCCGCAAGCTCGGCCTGCGCCCGGCACCGTTGGCGACCCAGGTGATCCAGCGGGATCTGCACGCCGAGTTCATGAACACCCTGGCCTTGACCGGTGCCAGCATCGAGCGGTGGGCGGTCGAATTCCGGCATCTCCAACGGACCGAAGTCCTGGAGGCCGAGGAACCGTTCACCCTGGGGCAGAAAGGCAGCAGTGCCATGCCCCACAAGCGCAATCCCATCACCTGGGAACGCCTGACCGGGCTGGCCCGGGTGCTCCGGGGGAATGCGATTGCCGCCCTGGAGAACGTGGCGTTGTGGCACGAGCGCGACATCAGCCACAGTTCGGTGGAACGAATCATCTTCCCCGATTCCTGCACGCTGTTGGACTACATGCTCGGGTTGCTGGACCGAATGATGACCGGGTTGAATGTCTATCCGGAAAACATGCGCCGGAACCTCGGGCTCAGCCTGGGCATGTGGAACTCGCAGACGGTTCTGCTGGCCCTGATTCGCAAAGGCCTCTCCCGTGAGGAGGCCTATGCTTTGGTCCAACGCACGGCCATGCAGACCTGGGCCACCAAGCATGCCGGCCGGGACGATGCTGACTTCGTGGCGCAGTTGCGTGCCGATCCGGACGTGGCGCGGCACTTCGCCAAGGGCGAACTGGAGAAGCTTTGTTCGGTCGACTTCCACTTCAAACAGGTCAACGCCCGGTTCAAGGCGGTTGGGCTCTGAGACCAGACCGGGATGTCCACTTGCTTCCATACCGTGGAAGTTTCTGATCCCACCTTCGAAACCGGAGGGCTGCGTCAGGTGACAGCCAAGAGCCGGGCGATCGGCGGACGCGTCGATATGACTTTGCACCTCCCGTCGGCGGTGCAGGGCCTGCGGCATGTGCCCATTGTGATCCTCTTGCACGGAATTTACGGGAGTCACTGGGGCTGGGCTCTGAGCGGCGGGGCCCATCGGACCAATGAACAGTTGAGCGGCGCGGGCGAAATCGTGCCCATGATCCTGGCCATGCCCAGTGACGGGTTGTGGGGCGACGGCACGGGTTACGTGCGACACACACGGGGGGACTACGAATCCTGGATCGTGGAGGAAGTGCCGGCGCTCGTTCGCGAAGTGGTGCCTGAGACCGATGCCGGATCCCCGCTCTTCCTTGCCGGCCTGAGCATGGGAGGCTTCGGTGCCCTGCGACTGGGGGCGCGTCATCCGGACCGCTTCCGGGCCATGTCCGGCCTTAGTTCTGCGACGCACCTCGATCAACTGAAGGATGCCGTCGAGGAAGACCTTTCGCTGGCGGGCATTGCGCCCGGGGATTGGTCGTTGTTCGAGGCGCTTCGCACGTCTGTTGGGGTACCGCCCTTCCGATTCGATTGCGGCACCGAGGACTTTCTTCTGGAGGCCAACCGCCGCCTGCACAACGAACTGGATCAGGCGGGCATCGTTCACACCTATCGGGAGTATCCTGGGGGCCACACCTGGGAGTATTGGCGGGCGCACCTCGCCGAGACCTTGCGCTTCTTTTCCGGGGTGCTGGGAGAATCTTGAACTGTGGGCAACCGCCCGGCGCAGCCCCACTTCATCCCGGGGCGAAGAACAGGCGGCAGATCCAGACGGCTGCGAGTGCTCCGGTAAGGTCTGCTGCCAGACCCGCCCAGATGGCATGGCGCGTCCGGCGGATGCCCACGGCACCGAAGTAGACAGAGATCACGTAGAAGGTTGTCTCGGTGCTGCCGAACAGGGTTGCACCCGTGCGCGCCAACAGACTGTCGGCTCCATGGACACGGACCAGATCGGAGAAGGCTGCCAACGTTCCGGACCCCGTCAATGGGCGCAACAGCGCCATGGGCAGTAAATCGGGGGGGAACTGAAACCAGGCCAGCGGCTTCGACACGGCTTGCGTCAGCAGTTCGATTCCGCCGGCTCCCCGAAAAAACCCGATGGCAACCAGCATTGCCACCAGATAGGGAATGATGCGGATGGCGGTTTGGAACCCATCCTTCGCGCCCTCGATGAACTGCTCGTAGACCGCGACCCGGCGGAGCGCAGCGTAGAGCGGGAAAAAGGCGAGCAGAAAGGGCACGGCCAGCAACGAGACCGAGTTGGTCCAGCGCATCCAGAGCGGGGTGGCCATCGCGTCCGCCGCAGGAGTTGCGGGATGGACCAGCAACCAGGCAAACCATCCGAAGCACAAGGCCAGCGCCACGGTGGCCAATCGGGCGGGCAGGGGAGACGCAGGCGGTGTATCCAGGCGCACCAGTTCGACGCTCGGCGCCATTGTCCCGGGCGGCGTGACGGGCGAGGGGGGCGCTTCGGGGCGGACCCGGAAAATCGGGAGTCGGGCCAGAGTCTTGATGACGACCAGTCCGGCGAGGGATGACAAGAGGGTGGCCAGAAGAGTGGTGCCGATGATCGCGGTCGGCCGCTGGGCGCCGGCTTGGGTCAGCACGGCGATGGCGGTGATCGGCAGCAGTTGCTGCGAACCTGTGTTGAGCGCCAGAAACGTGCACATGGCATGGGTGGCCGTGCCGGGTTGCCGGTTGAGGGACTCCAGATCGCGCATCGCCCGTAGTCCGAG
>JBDNHZ010000162.1:0-4964 GCA_041688515.1 Verrucomicrobiota bacterium | reverse complement strand
TCAGCAGGTATTCTGGAACCTCCTGCGGAACGCCGTCAAATTCACGCCCGATGGCGGGACCGTCACCGTGAGCACGCGCAATGACGCCGAAGGAAAGATCATCATCAGAGTGGCAGACGACGGCATCGGCATCCGCGCTGAAGTGTTGGCGCAAATCTTCGATGCCTTCGAGCAGGCCGACACCACCGGAGAGCATCGCTACGGCGGGCTGGGCCTGGGGCTCGCGATCTCAAGCGCCATCGTCAACGCCCACGGTGGCGAGATCAAAGCTGAAAGCCGAGGCTGCGGGCTCGGTGCGGAGTTCACCGTCACCCTCGGCAGTGTTCCCGCACCCGCCGCCACCAGACAGCCGAACGTCACGCCCGGCCAGCCCTCGCGCGCCCTCGCCCTTCTGATCGTCGAAGATCATGAAGCTACTCGCACCGTGCTGGAGCGGTTGCTCACCCGCATCGGCCATGTGGTCATCACCGCCTCCACCGTGCATGATGCAATCGCCGCCTACAAAAAATCACACTTCGATGCCGTCATCAGCGACCTAGGCCTGCCCGATGGTAGCGGCATTGACCTTCTGGTGCAGATTCAAAGCATCCGCCCCGTCCCCGCGATTGCCCTGAGTGGCTACGGCATGGAGGACGACATGCAACGCTCAAAGGCAGCGGGCTTCATCGCGCACCTCGTAAAGCCCGTGAAAGTGGAACAGATCAAACAGTTGCTATCTCAAATTCCAGCCCGAGCCGGGCATCACGGTAGCGCATGAACCACCCTTGAAAAGGGAACCCAACACCCCCATCCCCATGACTGACGAACTCGCGAGCATCCAACGAATCATCCGCAATCATGTGCATGATGTGAGGAACTCGATCAACAACCTCGACCTCCAAGCCGTGTTGCTCGAAGATCTTGGAACCGACCCTGAGGTGGCTGCGACTCTGAAGGGGATGCGCGCGGAGTTCACTCAGTTGGAGGCGACGGTGAAGGCGTTGCAGTCCGAGTTTGCCAAGCCGCAGCCAAGCACGCCTACGACGGATGATCTGTCGCAGGTGACGGAGCCGAAAATTGCCCCTGTGGGAGACCGCGGACAGATGGAAGCACCAGGAATCAGACCCCCAACCCCGAAAGGAGACGCCGTTGACCGCACCAGCATCACCAAACCTGAGACTGTTTTGATCATTGATGATCAAGCGCAGAATCTCCAGATCATCGGCACCGTGCTCACGAAGAACGGATATAAAATCATGCTCGCAAGCAGCGGTGAAGCGGCGCTTGCACTGCTGGCCGCAAGCACGCCCGACCTCATCCTTCTCGACATGCTCATGCCGGGGATGAACGGCATCGAAGTGTGCGGCATGCTCAAGTCGAAGACGTGCTGGGCAGACATACCGATCATTTTCCTCTCTGTTGCGGCCGATAAGACACTCATCGTCGAAGCGCTCGAATCCGGCGGTGTGGACTACGTGACCAAGCCCTTCAACAAAGCCGAACTGCTGTCCCGCGTGCGCACCCATCTCGCCTTGAAGCGAGCGCGTCAGCAGTTGCGTGACCTCGCCGAAGACAAGGAAGAGTTGCTCGGTATGCTCATACACGACTTGGGGAATGATCTTGCGGGTCTTCACCTGAACGCAATCGTTCTGGAGAAGCGGCTCGACATGATCCCGGCAACGTGTGCGCCCCTCGTCGTGAACAGTCTGCGCTCCACAGAAGCCGTGACCACGTTTGTGGAGGAGTTTCTCACCAATCAATCTGCTGAGCGAATCCTGTTGCTGGCCGAACCGCTCGACATCCGCACTGTTGTCCAAGCAGCGGTGGAACGGCATGCCATCTTCGCCAAAGCCAAGAAGATCACCTTTGCCGTCGAGCTTCCTGGGCATCCCATTATTGCACACGCGGACCGGCACGGACTCCCACGCGTGCTCGACAACCTGCTGTCCAACGCCGTCAAGTTTTCTCCCGCTGGCAGCAGAGTGATGCTCACCGTCGGCTGCGGCCCGCTGGAATGGACACACTTCTCCATCCGCGATGAAGGCCCCGGATTTACCGCCGAGGACCAGGAGAGAATGTTCCGCCGCTATGGCCGCCTCAGCGCCAGACCAACGGCTGGCGAGCATTCCACAGGACTTGGTTTGTCCATCGTCAAGCAACTAGTGGAAGCCATGACGGGCCGCATCGTCGTGGAGAGCAAGGCCGGAGCAGGAGCCTGCATCACTGTGACACTGCCCGCAGCATAGATGGCCGGTAAGGTCTCGAATTTATCGGCGATTCTGGAAAAAGGCGTCCATCCCATCGTTACATGAGGTGGCCGGCCCTTGGCGCCTTCTTCATTCGACCGGCATCAGCACCTGAAGGACGCGAGCACCAGCGGATCGGCCAGATCCTGCATGATGACCTAAGCCCCATGATTGCGGGTGTCGCCATGAGCTTCATTTCGATCTCAGTCACGGCAACACCCGGTGGTTGCGGCGGGTGAAGCGGTGATCGGACTTGGGTAGGGTTTCACCCTATCGAAACTCTGAACCCGCCAGAGCCACAATTCAGAGGTGTTCTTGCGGCGGGTTCGATGCTTCGAACCCCCGAGGGAGCAACCGTCGCCGGAAAATCCGCCTCGCTCCGGGCTATCAGCAGTTCAGCCAATTCGGCGATGGGAAAACCAGAATGCGGGTGGGTGGTTTTTCCGAACGCCAGGTCAATGTGTAATTTCCATCTGGAACCCGTCTTCAGGAGCGATCAACAAAATGCCAGCCATAGGAAAACAGTGACCAGCCCAGTTGATCTTCATCTCCTTCAACATCGTTCGCCCGTGCAAGGATTTCCCTTCGGTCTGGGCCTTCTGCTCTACGGAAATCTCCGCAGGAAATCCTACATCAGGAGGGCGGCATGGCGTTGAACGACATCAGCCGGGTGATCGCCGCCGCGGGAAATTTGCCTCTGGCCTCGAGCCCCATCCCCTGGGACGGCATTGACGGGCTGGCCGCGTTGAATGCCTTACAGGCCGCATTTCCAAAGGACCTGACGCATGGTCTGTGACAGAATCGGACCGCATCCCGATGGCCAACTATGAACTCAAACACTCTCACCCACGAAGTGCGACAAGGAACGGACGGAGGCGGTCTCGCCAAAAGCTTCCCCGTCGTCTGCGTGGGAGGTTCAGCCGGCGGTCTTGACGCCTATACCCGCTTGCTCCGTCATCTTCCGGTCGATATGGGAGTGGCGATCGTGATCGTCAATCATGTGAGAAATATAGCCACTCAACTTCACGAGATCTTGCCACACTTCACCTCGATGCCAGTGGAGTTGATCACGGAGAGATTGGATATCCAGCCCAACCATGTGTTCATCATTCCATCGCAGCGCGATCTGCATGTGCATGATGGGGAGTTCCGCCTAAAACCGATCTCAAAACCGCGAGGATGGCCCGACGTAATTACTGTTTTTCTGCGCTCCCTGACCGAAAACTGGGACGGAAAACTGATCGCGGTCATTGTCTCTGGATATGATGGTGACGGAGCAGAAGCCCTGTGCGGCATAAAGGAAGTGGGAGGCGTTACCATCGCCCAGAGGCTGGACACCGCCACCCAGCCTGACATGCCACAAACCGCGATCTCCAGCGGATATATCGATTACGTCCTCTCACCAGAAGACATCGCCAGAAAGCTTGTCCAGATTGCGAAGGCGGACTCAAAGAACAATTGAATATGAAACAAAACACTCTCCCTCCCGAACTTCTGGAGCGGACGGACGCTTACTGGCGCGCAGCGAACTATCTTTCGGTCGGGCAGATTTATCTTTTTAACAATCCCCTGTTGAAGCGACCGCTCGTGCTCGCGGACATCAAGCACATGTTGTTGGGACACTGGGGCACCACGCCGGGGCAAAACTTCATTTACGTCCACCTCAACCGGGTCATCAAGAAATTCGACTTGGACATGATTTACGTCTCCGGCCCGGGACACGGTGGACCGGCGGTTGTGGCCAACACGTATCTTGAAGGTACTTACAGTGAGATTTACCCGGATATCAGTCAGGACGAGACGGGCCTGCAAAAGCTGTTCAAGCAGTTCTCCTTTCCCGGCGGTATTCCCAGCCACGCATCACCCGAATGCCCCGGATCGATCCATGAAGGCGGCGAGTTGGGCTATTCGCTCAGCCACTCGTTCGGCGCGGTGTTTGACAATCCGGATCTGATCGTTGCCTGCTGCGTGGGCGATGGCGAGGCAGAGACCGGACCTCTGGCAACTTCATGGCAGTCCAACAAGTTCCTCAACCCCGTCACCGACGGCGCCGTTCTACCCATTTTGCACCTGAACGGCTACAAGATCGCCAATCCGACCCTGCTCGCCCGCATTGAACCGGAGGAACTCGACCAGTTTCTACGCGGCAACGGTTGGACGCCCCATTACGTAGAGGGACATGAGCCCGCGCTCATGCACGAAGCGATGGCGACGGCGCTCGACAAGGTGATGGTGGAGATTAGGCGCATCCAGCACGAGGCCCGGGTCAACGGCAACACCATGCGCCCGCGCTGGCCAATGATCGTCCTCAAATCTCCCAAGGGCTGGACAGGTCCAAAGTGGGTGGATGGCTTGCAAATCGAGGGTACTTTCCGCGCGCACCAAGTGCCACTCTCCGATCCGGCTACTCATCCAGAACATCTCAAGCTGCTGGAGGAATGGTTGCGCAGCTACCGGCCTGAGGAGCTATTCGATGAGCGAGGAAAGCTGAGATCTCAACTCGCCGAGCTCGCGCCCAAGGGTGAAAGACGCATGGGCGCAAATCCGCACGCGAACGGAGGCAAGCTGCTCCGCGATCTCTTGATGCCGGATTTTCGTACCTATGCGGTAAAAGTTCCGTCACCGGGAGCGGTCCGGGCGGCTGATGCCCATGAGTTGGGCGTTTTCCTGCGCGACGTGGTCAGACTCAACCGCGAACAACGCAACTTTCGAATTTTCGGTCCGGACGAAACGCTCTCC
>JBDNHZ010000020.1:0-4753 GCA_041688515.1 Verrucomicrobiota bacterium | reverse complement strand
GATCTCGAGCGAAGCGAGGCACGCAGGAACCCGCCTCCTTACGTCGGCAGCTACGGACGGGGCGGCGGGGTAGCTGCCGAGGTTACGAGGCGGATCTCGGGCGAAGCGAGGCACGCAGGAACCCGCCTCCTTACGTCGGCAGCTACGTCCGCCTCCTTACGTCGGCAGCTACGGACGGGGCGGCGGGGTAGCTGCCGAGGTTACGAGGCGGATCTCGAGCGAAGCGAGGCACGCAGGAACCCGCCTCCTTACGTCGGCAGCTACGTCCGCCTCCTTACGTCGGCAGCTACGTCCGCCTCCTTACGTCGGCAGCTACGTCCGCCTCCTTACGTCGGCAGCTACCCAGGTCTGTGTCGCCGCCCAGCTGATCGGGGGCAGTGTCCAGATTCGCCCGGGCGCCGAGCGAATCGCTGAGACGCCTCCGGCGTAAATTGGAGGAGCTGAAGGGCGCTCCGTCGAGCGCGGAACTCGGCCTGCACGGATGCAAGGGGCTGAAACGAACGAAACGAACGAAACGAACGAAACGAAGAAGGGGGGAGATTTCCGGTCGATGGTGGAGCCGAGGGGATTCGAACCCCTGACCCCCACAATGCCATTGTGGTGCTCTACCAACTGAGCTACGACCCCAACGACCGGAAAGCGGGGCGCACTTTTGGGAATCAGGGGCCAAGTGTCAAAGGCTTTTCCTGAGATTCCTCCATCTGACCCCAAATTCCTCCAGCAGTGCCTTGCCACCGTGGCGTTCACTCATATTCTGCCCGACCGTATGCTTTGGTCCCATCGAATGAAGTGGCGCACCGCCATGGTCCTGGCCGCAGTCGCAGCCCTCTCCGCCCGCGCCCAGCATCAGCTTGGCCCGCAGGGGCAGTTCGAATCCCCCAAGATCGCCGCCGCTTCCGAGGACGGCGAAAAGAACCTGAAACGGTTCCGTCTGCCACCGGGCTGGAAGGGTCAGTTGTTTGCCGCGGAACCGGACGTCGCCCAGGGCGTGGCCTTTGATGTCGCCGATGACGGCCGGGTGTTCGTGGCCCAGACCTTTCGCGCCTGGCGCGGCGTTCCTGACATCCGCGGGATCATGGACTGGCTGGATGAGGATCTGGCCTGCAAATCGGTTGAGGATCGGCTCGCCATGATGCGCCGGCATCTCGGCGAAAAGGGGATGAAGGATTACTACCGGAACACCGAACGGATCCAGTACCTGCGCGACACCAACGGGGACGGACGTGCCGATGTTTCCCAGATCTTCGCTGAGAATTTCGCCACTCCCCTCGACGGCGTGGCCGCCGGAGTGCTCGTCCGGGGCAAGGATGTCTGGTTCGCCAACATTCCCAATGTCTGGCGACTCCGGGACGAGAACCTCGACGGCGTGGCGGATTCCCGCCGCAGCATCAGTTACGGTCACGGCGTGCGCGTGGGGTTTCTGGGGCATGACCTGCACGGCCTGACCTTTGGTCCGGACGGAAAGCTGTACTTTTCGATCGGCGACCGTGCCTCGGTGCTCAAGACCGAGGGCCGGATCGTCGGGACTCCCGACTGCGGCGCAGTGTTCCGCTGCCATCCGGACGGGACTGGCATGGAGATGGTTTACAGCGGCCTGCGCAATCCGCAGGATCTGGTGTTTGACGAGTGGGGCAACCTGTTCACCGGCGACAACAACTCCGACGGCGGCGACCAAGCCCGGTGGACGTACCTGATCGAAGGCGGCGACAGCGGTTGGCGGATCGGATGGCAGTTCCTCGAAGGGGCGGATGCCCCCATGCCGCGCGGACCGTGGAACGTGGAAAAGATGTGGCAACCGCAGAATGACGCGCAGCCCGCCTTCATCACGCCGCCGATCAAGAACATCAGCGCCGGCCCCAGCGGCAATGCCTACTACCCCGGCACCGGCATGGGATCGGATTGGAACGGGACCTTCACCCTCTGCGATTTCCGCGGGTCCGGTGCCAACTCCGGGATCTGGAGCTTCCAGCTCAAGCCCAAGGGAGCCTCCTTCGAGGTCACCAACGACAAGCAGTTCATCTGGTCGATCGAGGCGACCGATGGCACCTGGGGACCCGACGGCGCCTACTGGGTTTTCGACTGGGTGGATGGATGGGAAGGGGTCGGCAAGGGACGGCTCTACCGCTTCTTCGATCCGGCCCACGTGGGTTCGGACATCGTTCTGTCCACCCAGAAGCTTCTCGCCCAAGGCTTCGACAAGCGCAGCGACAAGCAACTGGTCGGCGACCTGGAGCACCCGAACTTCCGCGTCCGGCAGAACGCCCAGTTCCAATTGGCCGGCAAGGGCGAGGCGATCATTCCGACCCTGGCCAAGGCGCTCAAGTCGTCGAAGTCCCTCCACGTGCGCCTGCACTCGGCCTGGGCCCTGGGGCAGATTACCGAAGCATCCCGTTCCACCCGTCTGGGAGCCCGATCCGAGGCTCTCGAAGTCCTGGTGCCGCTGCTGGGTGATGCGGAGCCGAAGATCCGCGCCAACGTTGGGCGCATCCTCGGCGATGCCCGCTACAGCCGGGCCTACGACGGGCTGGTCAAACTGACGGGGGACACCGATGCCCAGGTGCGGGCTCTCGGGTGTATTGCCCTCGGCAAGCTCGGCAAACGCGAAGCATTGCCCGCCCTGTTCCAGGTGCTCCGCGACAATGACGATCGCGATCCGCACCTGCGGCATGCGGCTTCCTATGCCGTGGCCCTGTCGGCCGATCCCGATGATCTGTTCGCCGCCGCCAAGGATCCTTCGGAAGGCGTCCGCATGGGGGTGCTGTTGGCGATGCGCCGGTTGGAACGGAATGAGATCGCTGGCTTCCTCAAGGATTCCAGCCTGCGGCTCGTCACCGAAGCCGCCCGCGCCATCAACGATGTGCCGATCGCCGGCGCCATGCCCGATCTGGCCGTCCTTCTCGACGGTAACCTTCCCACCAACGCCGCCCCCGCTCTCGTCCGCCGGGTGGTGAACGCCAACCTGCGTTTCGGCACCGCCGACACCGCCAGGTCCCTCGCCGGATTCGCTGCCAAGGACAGTTCCTTCGAAGCCGCCCGCTCCGAGGCCCTCGTCTCGCTGGCCGCCTGGCCGAAGAATGGCGGACGCGACCGCATCACCGGCCTGTGGCGCCCGACCTCGTCCCCCCGCGACGTGAAGCTGCCGGCGGAAGCCCTGCGCCCCCTCGTCAATGGGCTGCTCGCGGAGGCCCCCAATCCCGTACGCCGCGCCGCCGCCGCCGCCGCCGGCAGCCTGCGCATCGAGGAATCCGCGCCGGTCCTCGCCGACCTGGTGGTCGGGACCAAAGCCGATGACAACGTCCGGGTCGCCGCGCTCCAGGCCCTGTGGGAAATGGGGGCATTGGAACTGACAGCGGCGCTGGATGCGGCTGCCAAGGATCCCTCAGAGAAGGTTCGCAAGGCCGCCGCCAAACTGAGCGTGTTGCCTTCGCCGGTCGCCCGGAAGGGCGCGGCTCCCGCTGCCGGTGGAGACGACCAGGTCTCGAAGCTGGCTGTCATTCTCGAGAAGGGAACCCTCTCCGAGAAACAGAACGCCTTCGCCACCTTGGCCGGCGTGGAAGGGGCGGCAGTGGAGGGCGTTCTCGGCGGTTGGTTGAACCAGTACAAGGCCGGCAAGGTCCCCCCCGAGCTGCAACTCGATGTGCTGGATGCGGCTGCAAAGCGGGCGTCGCTCAAGGCGGACGTGGCCGCCATCGAGGCTGCCTTGGATCCCCAGGATCCGATTGCCAAGTGGCGCGTCTGCCTGGCCGGCGGAAACATCGAGGAAGGAAAGAAGATCTTCATCGAACGGGCCGAGGTCAGTTGCGTGCGTTGTCACAAGGCGGCTGGCGAGGGCGGCGAGGTCGGACCCGAACTCACGGGCCTCATTGCCAAGCAGGATCGGGCGTACCTTTTGCAGAGCATTGTCCATCCCAACGCCAACATCGCCGCCGGCTTTGAGAATGTCCTGGTGACCCTCAAGAATGACACCACCTACGCCGGGGTCATCAAGTCCGACACCGACACCGAACTCGAGATCAACTCGCCCGAAGACGGCCTGCTGAAGCTCAAGAAGTCCGACATCAAAGCGCGGGAAAAGGGTCTGAGCGGAATGCCCGAGGGGTTCGGCGACCAGTTGACCCGCCAGGATCTCCGCAACCTGGTGGAGTTCATCGCGGGGTTGAAGTGATCCATCACTTCCCTATCCCCACCCTGGCGTGAGAGGGGGGTGAGAGTTGTCGTGTCCATTGCACTGTGCATCCTCGTCCTGAACTCGGCGGCCAACGGGGATTTTTCATGGAACCAACCCTCGGCATTCTCGGCGGCCTTGGTTTCGTTTGTGCCCTTGGGGGTGCGCCATGTGGCATCTGGCTGGCTGTTGTTGCGGCCCAGGTTGCCTGGTGGTGGTGCCTCCTGGTGCTCTTTGCCTGCGGGATCGGCTCGATCGTGTTCGCGGTTGCACTGGGATCGCGCGAAGCTGCCTTTTTTGGGGAGTCTTGGCCTCGGGTTTCTCTCGGGAGCCCTGCTGGTCGCGTCCGGCTTCTCCGCCCTGAAGCAAGGCGTAACGACGGGTGGGAATGGCGAAGTAACTCTCCCGGCCTTTGGCGCAGAAGTTGGGCGACCCGCGGCGGCGGGCGGCGCCGAACCCGAGCCCAAGCCCACAGCCAAGGCTGCAGTTGCGGCACCGGCGGCGACTGAAACCCTTCCCTTCACTCCCACAGCCCGTCCGAAGCCCTTTCCATACAAGGACGGGTCGGCGTCGGCCGCAGTGGCCGTG
>JBDNHZ010000161.1:0-24616 GCA_041688515.1 Verrucomicrobiota bacterium | reverse complement strand
GGAGGCTTACGGAACGGCGATTGCACGAACGACGTCGCACGAGTACGACTTCCAAGGCAAACGCTGGAAGACGACGACCGCGCAAGGATCCATGGGCGCCAACTACTACGACGCCCTCGGTCGCCTGACCAACCGGTTCAGTCGGACCAGCAATCCGGGCACCAACGGCTACAACACGACGTATGCCTACGACAAGGGCGGCAGCCTGACCAACGCGTCCAGCCCGGGTTACTCCGGCAACGTTGCCCGGTCCTATGCCTACGACGCCTTGGCGGGTTTGACCTCGATGGTCGATGCCGTGGGAACGACCGGCTACAGCTACGGGCTGCCGGGCAACGGCCTGGAGACGGTTGCAGAGGACGGTCCTTGGTCCAGTGACACCGTGACCGTGACCAATCTTCATGGACTCCGCAGAGCGCTGCTCGTGGCACAACCGACCAGTTCCTTCACCAGGACCTACGGGTGGGATGCCTCCCGTCGGATGACCCACGTGACCGGTGGCTGCCAAACCTTCGCCTACATCTATCCCGGGGCAGGGTAGTTGATCGGCCGGATCAGCCTTCCCGGTGGCCCCTACTGGATAACGACGAGTAAAAATACCCACCCCGTTGCCCAGGCCCGGCCCAACCGCGTCACGCACGCTTGCCGAAGGGACACCGTTGTGACTCCAAAGGGTTTGAACATGGCAGTTAGAGACACCTGCATTCCGGGCCATAGGGCGAATGCTCCATTGGCTTCGGCTGGCTGGAGGCCTTGAGACCTCGGTGAGCACCCTGTTGACGGATTCGGCGGGAAGTCTCATTGGCCAACCAATCCGTTCAGGCTACTCGGGATGGAAGAGCATTATCTGGCCTTCTCTACCAGCTCCTCGGCGTACAATTCCGACAAAGGTCTTCCGCGCACTTCCGATGCGAGCCTCAACCCGAACCTCGAAAGTTGCGCTTTGCGTAGTAAACAAAGTGGCCTGATTGATTCCACCGGAAGGAATCTCTGCGGCACTGCGAAATGGTTGATCATCCTCAGTTCCGTCCTGACCGTCTGGTCCAGCTCTTCTCTGTACGACCTGACGTGCGAGATTTTCATCTCCGCCCATGAGGACGCGGAGGACGGCTGGAGTAGCAGTATTGACGTTGACTCGGTTAGCAGAGATGGCGGTAAAGATGTCGACCAGCCCTGCTCCGGTCTGATCTGCCTCGATTAAGCTTATTGGCTGTCGACGATCTCTGGTTATAGGCCTTGAGGCGCCCAGTCGACTTCCCCAGTACAGTGATGGGTAGACCCCACGAACCCGCAAAAGTTCGCTGACATCGTCGAAAGGTCCATCTTTTGGGACGTATGGTGGAGTCAGGCCTGCATAGTATGACTTTTCTGCGCCTCCTTTGAGATGTTCCAGATCGTCCCGATCTCTCCAATCCGCGATGGCTGAGGTAATCATAGCCGCGTCTCCGGCTCCAGCCCCGATGACCTGAAGGGCCAATTCGAGCATCGGCTCAGTCGCCGTGTTGAGGTTGATCCGCCTTTCCAGATCGGTGATTTGAATGGAGATGCTTCCCTCGCCAATTGGAACAAGATGGAGATCCATCCCCACAAACGGATTGTCGATGGCTTCAAACGCGCCCGGTCCGCCAGCCCAAAACTGGTTCAGTCCGTCATAGGTTCCTTCTCCCGGAATCCTGCGTTGAGCTTCCAGGATCCACCGAGCGATCTCGACTCCCGAACGACCGTACCATTCGAGTTCCGGGGTCGACTGGGTATTGCTGGCCAACCGCGTCTCGACCTTCATTGCGTAGGCGAAGGCGCCCGCCATTACGGCCATCGCGAGCACGAGTATCATGACAATTACGAGCGCTGCAGCTCTATTTGAAGAAGCTGGATTGCTTGATTGTACGCAGATCATCGTGGAGGAGAGCCGGCAGATGGGAGACCCGCCTGGGCCTCACCAGCCACACCGGCGCTGGGGATGCGAATGTACCGCGTGACCAACTCGGTTGGGATCTTCCCGGACCGTGTATTTGCTCCAAAGCCTATGCTCACCCTAACGAGAGCAGGGAGAGAGTTCGTCTGTGGCCACTCTTGGCTGAACTCCCCCCGACGGTTGTCCCAATAGCTGATTTCAAAGAGAGCAATGTCATGCGCCAGCGAGATCGGATAGGCATCAACCGTGTCAGCGGCTTGGTCCAGCAAAGAGTTCTGATAGAGCATCAAGCTGCTCGATCCATTGGAATCGGGTTCAACAGCGAAGGTAACACGGCGAACCCGCTCGCCGTCGAATCGACCGGATCCGGGAAAGGACGGGGCCAAATGGGCGACAAAGGACAACTGGGCGTAGGGATCACCACCTTCGGCTAGGAATGCGTAGTGTTTCGCATTCGCATTGAAGAATACAGCGGAGTTGAGGGCCTCCTCGACTGTCTGAACAGTCATTCTTGAGCGGTGGGCGTTCGCGGTGAGGCGCAAGCCGGCAATATTGCTTTGGATGAGAATCTTCCACGTGCCGTAGAGGAGGCTGAGGACGAGTGCGAAGATCGTTAACGCCACGATTACCTCCAACAGAGTGAAAGCGAACGCCCGAGGGGGGATTTTTGAAGCCGTCTTCATCGGCCAGTGCGACGGACGGAATCTGGACGGTACAGCAGTATCTGCATTCGCGAGTGGTCTGAGCGGGGACCGGATCCCCCGGACACCTCAAATTCCACCAAGAACAGACCCGTCGACTCTGAATCGTTCACCCTGTACTCGGTGATTCGGCGGGTCCACGAGTAGCCTGGGTGTTCTTCTCCAAACGAGTCACTGGTTTCACCGACTTCCAGTCGATTGGTCAGGCTCAGTTGGGCCGCGAGGCTCGAAGCGTCTACATGCACCCGCCCCAGAGCTCGCGCGGTGCGCAGGTTCGTGGAACACAGGGTCAGGATCGCAAATAGCGCAACCGCGAGAACCGCAGACGCAACGGCGACCTCCAAGAGCGTAAACGCTCGATGGAGAATCGGGGCAGATGGACTGGTCAGTCTCATTTTGCGTCTACGGCCTGAGCCAATCCGGTCATTGCCTCGATTGTCAGGCGACGTGCTTCGGATCGCCTCCAACTCAGAACTGCATCCAACTGGTCTGCGGTTCCATTTGGGAAGAAGCGGACGGCAGTCGCGGGTGCATCCATAAACGATCGCTGATTAACGAAGATGGCCTCAAACGCGACACTGGGATCATCAATTCGCCTGAGAAAAGTTGGGGCTTCACCTGCTTGGCCAGAGTCTGACGCAAAGGCGTCCGGAGAAACCCCATTTGTTGCGCCTACGACACCATAGGGAGCGGCCTCGACGGAGATCTCGGCTCCGGCTTCGCGGATGACCAGCTGGGTTGGGACGCCCTCCATGATGGCGCGATTGCGAGCATGACTGCAGGCGTCCAGAAAATCCTTTGTCGCTTGGGTGAGCGGTGGACGCCGGATTTCGCGAAGGACGGGAACCGCCAAGCCGAGGATGATCAAGCCGATGGCGATCGCCACCAAAAGCTCGATGAGGGTGAAGCCGCGCCGTGCCCCCCGAAATGGCCGGGGATTCATCGTGTGCTGAAGGCAGCAATGGAAAGGCACTCTGGTGTTCACCGGGTCGAGATGCTCTGGGTGATTGCAAACATGGCCTGCATGACGCCGACGAGCAGGCCTCCGATGACTACCGCCAAGCCGACGATCAGCGCCGGTTCGATGAGATTCATCACTGCTCGGAGCGCAACGTTGAGATCGGCTTCGTAGGTCTCAGCCACGTTCATCAAGGCCGCTGGAACGTCCCCTGTTTCCTCACCGATTCGAATCAGGTCGATCATCAACTGGGGGAAAACTCCGCTTCGAGCAAGCGGCTGGGCGAGGGTCTTGCCGTCGGTTACGGCCTCGCGCGTCGCCGCGAGCGCATCCCGAATGACCGCATTGGGCATGATCTGTTCCGTGATCCTCAGGGCTTGAAGGACAGGGACACCGTTGCCGAGGAGTGTTGATAGGATTCTGGCAAATTGGGCGAAAAGATTCAGTCGGGTGACATGCCCGAAGATTGGAAGCTTCAATTGGATCAAGTCGAGCCGACGGCGGCCATCCGGAGTCGCCCCGTAGCGTTTGAGGATCAGGTACGTCATGAACCCTACCAGCGGGATTAACCACCAGCCATAGAGCTTCATGAAGTCACTGACCTGGATTACGATCCGCGTCGCAAGGGGGAGGCCGTCCTTCAGCTGCATCGTTTCGAAGAACTCGGTGAACTTCGGAAGCATCACCGCAGTAAAAAAGATGATCAGAACGAGGCCAAAGAAGCAGACGAATAGCGGATAGATCATTGCCGACTTGAACTTGGTCTGAACTTCGGCGAAGCGCTCGAAATGGAGGGCCAGCCGGCGCAAGACCTCTTGCAAGGCTCCAGATTGCTCGCCGGCCCGCACCATGTTGATGACGAGGTCGGGAAAGATACCGGCCTGGCGCGCCATGGCATCCGAAAGACTGTGTCCCTCGATGACATCCTGCTTCAGTTGATGTGAGACAGACCCGGGGATGCCCTTGGCTGTCAGACTTCCCATTGAATGGAGTGCCATGGTCAGCGGCATTCCAGCCTTGAGCAGATTGGCCAATTGTTGGGTGTACGTCGCCAATTCTTGAAGCTTGGGCCGGCGCTTGCGCTTGAGGGCTGCCTTCAGAGAAGCCGGGAGGAAAGAACTCCCTGAGCCTGACTGTCTGGAATCCGAGGCGGTCCTTCCCGCCTTGGCCTGAGTCACGGCCACGGGAAAGAGCCCCAAGCGCTCCAGTTGCCCTAGGGCAATGGCTCGATCTGGGACATCAAGTACTCCCTCGACTGCTTCGCCGGATCTTCGTCGCGCCTTGTAGAGAAACTGGGGCATGGCCTGAATTAATGAATACCCCTCTGGGGAGGAAAGTTCCAGCGTTGGCAAGTTCGAGGCGGGGCTTGACTCTGAGGGTGGAGTGCAGTGCAGGATCATGAGATGAACCGGCCTGCGATCAACCTTACGAAGCTCGGTGCCTGCAAGCAGGCCGCCCGAGCTATCCGGAGGTTTCTGGCAATGGGTTCATCGGAGGCAGTCCGAGCCTGAAGGCTGGCTGCGTTGTCCCCCGCCCGGAGGGTTCCCAGACTTCTGGACTTTCCTGCCCCCGGCTCCGGTTACACCACGTCGTTATCGGTTCACCTCATGTCCCTCACCGCCCGAAATTTCATCGCCGACCACGTATCCGGCATTGCCCGGTCAGGGATTCGCGACTTCTTCGACATTGTGCAGCGGATGCCGGACGCCATCTCGCTGGGGGTCGGCGAGCCCGACTTCGTCACCCCGTGGCACATCCGGGAAGCTGCCATCTACGCACTCGAGCGTGGGCGAACGCAGTACACGGCCAATCTTGGCCTGCTGCGACTGCGTGAGGCGATTTCGACTTACGTGGAGGGCAAGTTTGGGGTGCGATACGACCCAAACAGCCAGGTGCTTGTTGCGGTTGGGGTTTCCGAGGCTCTGGACCTCGCTCTGCGAGCGGTCCTGAATCCCGGCGACGAGGTGATTTACCATGAACCCTGCTACGTGAGCTACGCCCCTTCCGTTGTCCTGGCGCATGCCAAGCCAGTACCCGTTGCATGCCGTGCAGAGGACGGCTTCGCAGTCACGGCGAAGGCTTTGGAGGCGGCGATCACCCCACGATCAAAGGTGCTGATGCTGTCGTTTCCGACGAATCCAACCGGGGGCACCATGACCCGCGGTCAGCTGGAGGAGGTGGCGGTTGTCGTTCGAAGGCACGACCTGCTTGTCCTGACCGACGAGATCTATTCCGAGCTCACCTTTGAGGGTGAGCATGTTTCCATTGCCAGTCTGCCGGGCATGGCCGAACGAACGATTTTCCTCCACGGCTTTTCCAAGGCATTTGCCATGACGGGCTTCCGTATTGGATATGCTTGTGGGCCCATGGAACTGATTGAAGCCATGATGAAGGTGCATCAGTACGCGATCATGTGTGCGAGCATCATTGCCCAAGAGGCGGCCCTTGAGGCCCTGGAGCACGGTGAGGCGGCGGCGATCGAGATGCGGGACCAGTACAAGCTGAGGCGCAACTTTATTGTAAGGGCGCTGAACGACATGGGACTTCCCTGTCATCTTCCAAGGGGATCCTTCTACGCGTTTCCAGACATCCGCAGTACGGGCTTTGGCTCAAAGGAGTTTGCGCTCCGACTCCTCCAGGAGGAGAAGGTGGCGGCGGTTCCAGGAGTGGCTTTCGGGGCCAGCGGGGAAGGATTTCTGCGCATGTGCTTCGCCACCGCATTCGACAGGATCCAAATTGCCATGGAGCGAACCGAGCGTTTCGTCGCCCGATGTCGCAAGGGATGACCGGCCAAGTTTCAGAAGACGGCAGTGCCGGCAAACTGACCTGCTTTCAGCGATTCGGGAAGGATGCTCCTCGCCCAAGTTTAAGAGGTGACTCGGCAAGACGCCGTGCATACCCCGGAGGGTCCTCCCAGAAGCCACCTTCAAGTCGCCAGTAGATCGGTTCGGTGGTGATTGGCCCCAGACTGAGCGATTGGATGCGGTTAGGGGAAGAGGCAACGAAGGCATGATGCCCGGGCTGAGAAACCAAGGCAGTGACAGGGAAGTCGACATCGATCTGGGCGACCTGCCTCCATGTTGGGACATTCCAGAACCGGATACTTCCATCGTCTGCGCCGGTCACCAGTGACCGCGTGTCAGCGAGGAAGGCCATCGCCGAGATGGGCCGGGGTTGAGCGTTCAGGTCCGCCACCGTGATTCGTTTGACCAAATCGCGGACAACCAATCTCCCCGTCGAGAACCCGACGCTTGCGAACCGGGAATCGTGCGAGAATGCGAGGCTTGTTGGCTTGCCCATGGCGATGAGGCACTGATCCCTCTCTCCTGGTTCGAAAAGCCCCGCGCCCGCTGCAGTGGCGAAGAGAATCCAACGACCATCTGGCGAAATCTGGAATGATCGCACGTTGGCGATCGGGCCATTTAGTTCACGGGCGTTGGGGGAGTGCACAACGCGAAGCTTTAAGTCCGAGCCTAAGCTGGCAAAATAGCTTCCATCTTCTGCCATTTGGTCGGGAATCTTACTGGGCGACGGATTTATCCGGAAGCTACCGACGGCCTTTTCAAGCCCGAAATCCCATGCCTCCATATGTCCGTCTTCAAACCACTGAAGAATGAAGCTCCCATTCGGTGCGAACCGCATGGTCCGTCCAGGTATGTGGATCGGAACGGATAGAGGATCTGAAGTCAGCCACACTTGGGAGGAAACGATTCCTCCCTGATTGAATGTCACCGAGATCCAGCGTCCGTCGGGAGAATACACCGTGTGGGAGGGCTGGGCTTCTGCTGGAAAATCTCTCCATTCAGGGAGGACTCGGGTTCCCTCCCATGCCCATCTTCGAACCGACCCATCACGAGATGCCGTCAGCAAGCCTTGCCCGGCTTCAAGGAAGCGGACCCGTTCGACGTGGTCGGTATGTCCCTCAAGGCTCGCCAGGATTGACCATTCGGGGGCTTCCCTCAGGACCAGTCGCTGGTTGCCCTGATCGACCACAACGACGCGAAGGCCGTCGGGACTCATGTAAAGCTGGGTTCCCCTCCAGTGTTGGAGTTGTTCCTCTCTCTCGATCCGACCAGACGTGAGATTACGGATCCGAAGAACGCCATTGGCGTCGATCGTGACCTGCCGATCTTGGGCGTGGGACGTGGCACTCACAATGTAGGGAGCCTCCCCCGGAGAAGAGATGACGGTTTTGGCAGCCGTCTGCCGATCAGGCCCCGTCCACTCCCAAGCCGCCCCTGTAGCTCCGAGTCCTCGAAGCACGTGGGTGGGAGACCAATGAATGACCTGTTCCCCCGAGCCGGGCACAAAGCCATCCACTTTCCGGCTGGGCCAGGTCAAAACACGGACCTCGTTTGAACCGGCCAGCGTCGATATCGAAGCGGCAATACGGGAGCCATCTGCGTCAACAGCGAAGTGGTGAACAGGTTCTGACCAGATCCGCTCGATTCGACCCGAGGTGAGACTCACCCGGGCTAGCCCATGATCATCGCCGATCCAAGCATCCCCGGTGAGCGGATCCGGCTCGACTTGGCGCCGCCCGATTGTCCGACTGAGCGGATACTCACTGACAACCAGTCCTCCGGCGATCGGAAGGACGCGGAGCTTGTTTTCGGTAACGACCAGCAGGTGAGTCCGGCTGGGAGAAGGAACCGCATCCAGCGCGGGGTCGGTGCCGTGCCAAGCGACGAACCCACCTGTGCCTGTGGAACGGCTGCGGAGTAGGAACCATTCGAATCCCCGCCGGTCTACGTCACCACTGGCGGGAGTCAGCCCGTCCAGGAGCCTCGTGGCGGTTCGTGCGTCGCCCTCTGCGAGGGCCTTGCTTGCCAAGCTGACGTCCGCGATGTAGCGGCTGGTTTCCAGCTCATCGCGCCGAAGACGCGCCTCTCGAAGTGCTTCTTCCTGGTGATTGGCTGCCAAAACCCACCCCACAAGAAGCGCGCCGGAGAGGAGTAGGGAAAGGGAGCCGAGGATCGCCATCCCCGGCTCCCGGAGCGCCCAACGCCATGAAAGCTGGAGTGATCCAAGCGGCCTTGTAACCAGCGGCTGACCCCGCAATGCCCGCTCGAGTTCGGCGGCCAGCTGTCCCGTGGTCGCAAATCGATCGGCAGGATTCTTGGCCAGACATTTTTGAACGATCTGATCGAGGTCATCCGAAACATCCGGATTCAAAGCACTGGGAGAGACTGGCCGCGTGTTAATCACTTGCTGAAGCGTCGCGGAAATCGAATCCCCCGAGAACGGCGGGCGCCCGGTGAGAGCATAGAAGAGGACACCACCAAGGCCGTAAACATCGGTTCGAATTCCAGCCGTCCTACGACGACCGGCCACCTGCTCCGGTGCCATGAAGCAGGGTGACCCGAGAATCTCGCCGGTGAGAGTGAGGTCATCTTCGGGATCCAGAAGCTTGGCGAGACCGAAATCGGTGACATACGGCTCACCCGAATCTCCGAGCAGGATGTTGGAGGGCTTTAGATCCCGATGGAGCACACCCTGATCATGAGCGTGCTGAATCGCGAGCGCCGCGGATCGAACCACTGCGGCGGCGGCGTTCGGAGCCATGGGGCGATCTCGGGCGAAAGTACCGAGGTCCTGCCCTGCCACAAAGTCCATCGAGAAGAAGGGAATCCCGTCCTGATCACCGACATCGTGGACTCCGATGATTTGGGGATGCCGAAGGCGGGATGCGAGATTGGCCTCGGCGCGGAATCGGGCGAGACGAACCGGGTCTGATGCCAGCCCCGGAGGCAGAAGTTTGATCGCCACTTGCCGCCCGAGTGACCTTTGGGTTGCTAGCCAGACAATCCCCATTCCCCCGCGGGCAATTTCATGGATGAGGTCGTAGTCACCGAGCCGTTGCGGTGGTTGGAAATCCCGTGGCATCGCTCCCGACAACCGGGGGCTCCCGCCAGCCGACGCAAAAAGACAGGCTGGGCAAAACCCGCCGAGACCAATCGGGTTGGGACCTATCAGGGCGTTCCCACAACGAGCACAATTGCATGGTTGATTGGAGCTCATTATTGGAGGGGGTATTGGGTCAACGGATACCGTAGAGGGAGGAACTCGCCCGAATTGCGTCAGCCTGCGGCGGGTCCCGAACGCCTTAAAACGTGCTGGAGATGCTGGATCTCGGCTTCAATCTCCGCTTCGTCCATTGGATCTGGAAGAGTCGACGCAACCGCATCGCGGATACGTTCTCGGAAGCGCTGTCGGATACGGAACGCTGCAACCTTGATGGCCCCTTCGGTCGTGGAAAGGGATGCGGCAATTTGAGCGTAGGATTTCGCATCGGAATCCCCCCATACGACTGGGGTGACAGCTTCGAACAATTCGATCTGACGGGCTCTCAGATAGTCGCTCCGGACCGAATCCATTGCTTGTTCCAGCAAACGCGTTGCCCAGCGCCGCTCGTACAAGAGATCCGGAGACTCCAGGGTGGAGGGCTCACGCGCGTAGAGTTGTTCCTCGGGTTCGCAGTTGAACGAGAGGTGAACCGACCCGGAGCCTCTCTTCATTCGGTTACTGCGCCGCCACTCGTTCACCAGGAAGTTCTTCAGGCTGGACAGAAGGAAGGTACGGAAGCGTCCGCGGGATCGTTCGGCGCTCCCGAATTTCCCGTCTGCCAACAATCGCTCGAAAAACGCCTGGGTTAGATCCTGGGCGTCGGATGGCTGATGCCCCGCCCGGCGGACGTAGGCGTAGAGTGGCGGCCAGTAGGCGCGACACAGTTTCTCGAGGGCCGCTTCGGCCTCGGGTGTACCGGTTCCGCCGGCACAGAGAACGACGCTCCAGTGCGTCGTCGCGAAGGGGGATGCCATAGGTGACATCACATCGGACAATTCTGGACTCATGAGATTTCTGACTCCTTGGGCAAGAGGGTTGTAATGCAATGCCGTACACTTGGCCAGTCGGAGTTTGGAAAATTTTCCGGTCTTTCCTGCGCCAAGCTGGGCGATCGCGGCATGGGCGCCTAGGGTAGCCGGAGCACATGGGAGGAAACGAAGTCACACTCACGCCGATGATGGCGCAGTACCGACGGATCAAATCCGAGCTGCCCAAGGATGCCTTGCCGTTGTTCAGGCTCGGTGATTTCTACGAGATGTTCTTCGAGGACGCGCAGATGGGGGCGCAGCTGCTGAACGTGTCGCTGACCCAGCGCGGTGGCGTTCCGATGTGTGGAATCCCCTACCACGCTGCGAACGGCTACATCGGGCGGATTCTCCGGGCCGGCCGAAAGGTTGCCGTCTGTGACCAGACGGAAGAGGCCAAGCCGGGCAAGTTGGTGCAGAGGGAAGTGACCGCGATCCTCTCCCCCGGGACTCATTTTGACGACCGCCTGCTGAGTGCCGATCGGAACAACTTCCTCGCCGGCATTGCTCAGGTCGGGAACGGGTATGGACTGGCGGTGGTGGATCTGACCACGGGGGACTTCCGGGTCACCGAACTTGCCGAGGCGCGGACGCTTCTCGCTGAACTGGATCGACTTCGTCCGGCTGAAGTCATCCTTCCTTCGGGATCGTCAGCCCTCCTGACGTTGCTCGAGACCGGCTCGAATGCACAGGAAGCCACGCCGGTCCGGGGAACAGCGGGGAGGCTCTCCAGCGGTGGAATCCTGATCGGCTACGATGACTGGACATTCCTGCCGGAGACCGCGCTCCACACCCTTCAGGAGCACTTCAAGGTAGCCTCCCTGGATGGGTACGGTTTGCGGGGGCAAGCCGCTGCGATCGGGGCGGCAGGAGCCGTTGTTCACTATCTGGGTCAGCATCTCCGTCGAGATCTGACCCATCTCACACGGATGACCTCATACGCGGTTTCCGACTTTTTGATCCTGGATTCGACGTCCGTCCGCAATCTCGAGATCCTCGAACCGCTTCATTCGGAGGCGAGCCGGAAAACGACGCTTCTGGGGGCAATGAACCATACCGTTACCCCGATGGGCGCGCGCCGCCTACGCGATTGGTTGACGCAGCCCCTGGCTTCCGTCTCGGCGATCGTGGAGCGGCAGGAGGCGGTGGAAGCCTGGATCCAGCCCGGTTCTGGGCTCGGGGAGTTCCGGATGGCTCTTCGTGAGGTGCGGGATCTGGAACGGACGCTGGGACGACTGAGCCTCGCCTCGGGAAACGGGCGTGATCTGGTGGCACTTCGGCTCGCTCTGCAACAGGTCCCGGGACTTCGGTCGATCGTCGAGATGGCCGCGGGTCGGAGGGAAGGTGGAGATGCTTCCGAAACCCCATCGCTCCTGCACCGATTGTCGGAGCAACTCCAGGCGATGCCTACGCTGCTCGAACTTTTGGGGCGATCGATCGTCGACGACCCGCCCTTGGCGGTAAAGGAGGGTGGGCTGATCCGTGACGGGTTCGACGAGGATCTCGACGAGTTAAGACGGGCGTCAAAGGGAGGGAAGGACTGGCTCGCCCAGCTTCAACAGGATGAGTCCGTCCGCAGTGGCATTCCCAACCTCAAGATCGGGTTCAATTCGGTGTTCGGCTACTACCTCGAGGTCACCAAGGCCCAGCTCTCGAAGGTGCCGCCCGAGTACATCCGGAAGCAGACCGTGGCCGCCGGCGAGCGGTTTATCACGCCAGAGCTCAAGGTCATGGAGCAAAAGATCCTGGGAGCCCAGGAGCGCGCAGCCAAGTTGGAGTACGAAATCTTCCAACGGGTACGAGAAGAGGTCCTGGCGAATCTGACTTCGTGTCAGCAAACAGCGGCGGCCGGGTCACAGCTGGACGTCCTGGCGGCATTCGCCGAGGTCGCCAAAATGTACGGACACTGCCGTCCGGAGATTCAAGATGAAGGCCAATTGATCCTGGAAGATGGGCGCCACCCGGTGCTGGAGCAGGCCCTGACAGGGGACCGATTTGTTCCCAACGACACTGAACTCAACCTGACGGAGCGTCAGATCATGCTGATTACCGGCCCCAACATGGCCGGAAAAAGTACCTACATCCGTCAGGTGGCGCTTCTGACTCTGCTGGCACATATCGGTGCCTACCTCCCCGCGAAGAAGGCTCGCGTTGATCTCGTGGACCGGATCTTCACGCGCATCGGGGCGGCGGATGATCTGGCTCGGGGGCAGAGCACCTTCATGGTGGAAATGAATGAAACCTCCAACATCCTCAACAACGCTTCGCGTCGATCGCTGCTCATCCTCGATGAGATCGGGAGGGGAACCAGCACGTTCGATGGACTCAGCCTCGCATGGAGCATTGTGGAGCACCTGCATCACCATGTGGGGGCAAAAACCCTGTTTGCGACGCACTACCACGAGCTGACCGAGCTGGGCATCAATCCTTCTGACGATGTCTCGCCTTCCTCGGTCCGGCTTGGACGAGCCCGGAACTTTCACGTCGCTGTCCGCGAGTACAACGACCAGATCATCTTCCTCCGAAAGGTCGTTCCGGGTGGGACGGACAAGAGTTACGGCATTCAGGTCGCCCGCCTGGCGGGGGTGCCAAAGAGCGTCATTGACCGGTCCAAGGAAATCCTTCGGATCCTTGAGGAAGCCGAACTTAACCTCCAACAGGCCGTTGGCCCTGCCGTCGAGGGAATGCCCACCACCGTCTCTTCCGTCCAAAAGCCGGTTCGCCGCCGCTCGGACCGTGATCGGCTGCGGACATTGGCTCCATCGCCCCAGCTCGACCTCTTCGGAAATACTCAGGGCTGAACCCCACTCAGACCCCGGCGGCGTGGGGCCCTGGAGGTCCGCAGCAGATGAGCCCCGAAGTCACTCGGGGCTCATGTCGTCTGCCTCGCCCACTGGGGCCGAGGATTGGCTTCGCTTGATCCGAATCGACCCTGAACAAGTCAGCTCTTGGACGACTCCGTCGGTTTGGGCGTCTTGGTAGTATCCGAAGACGTACGCGAGCGGTAATGGGACGCGTAGTAACGGTTCTGGTAGTAGTGGTAGCTGTAGTAGTACGAGTCGCGGCCCTCGAAATCGATGTCGTTCAGAACCAGGCCGATGACATGAATTCCAGCATCCGTGATGCGTTGGACCGATCGACGGGCGTGCTCCCGGCGGATCTTGTTGAACTTCGTAACGAAGATCATCCCGTCGCACATCGCTCCCACCACCAGCGGATCCGCCACGGCGGACACGGGCGGGCAATCCAGAATCACTCGATCATACCGGGAAGAAACCTCCTCAAGGAACTGCAGCATGCGCTTGGACGAAATCAACTCCGACGGATTGCTCGGCGTGGAACCGCAGCAGACCACGTCCAGATTCGGGACTTCGGTCGGATGGACGATCTCGTCAATGGAGTGAACCCGTTCGGAGAGATAGGCGCTTAGCCCGATCGGGCCGGTCAACTGAAACGCCTTGTGAACAGAAGGACGCCGAAGATCCGCGTCCACGAGCAGCGTGCGAAGCCCCGTCTGAGCAGTGACGATGGCGAAGTTGGACGCGACCAGCGACTTTCCTTCGGAAGGGATGGTGGAGGAGACGGCGATGTTGCGAAGGCGCTCAGCGTTCCGCGCCAGAGAGACTGCGGCCCGGATGGTTCTGAAGCCTTCGGCGGCTCCCGATGTTGGGTGCCGGTGCGCTTGAAGGTCGCGCTCCACCACCGAGGTCGATTTGATGTTGGGGATGTACCCCAGGAACGGAAGGCCCAGATAGGCTTCCACGTCTTCCTGACTCTTGACCGAGTCATCGAGGAAATTGATGAAGAAGGCGAGTGCGAGACCGGCAAGAAGCCCGCCGATCAGGGAGCCGACGACGATCAGCGGCTTGTTCGGTTTGACAGGTCGGGCAGGGACATCGGCCTGATCGGTGATGCGCATGTTCTGGAGGACATCTTTCGAACTGAGATCGTACTCCTTGGTCTTGGCGATGATGAGCTGGAACATGGCTTCGGCCCGCTCCTTTTTCCGGTTGAGCACGTCGTAGTTGACCTTGAGCTCGTTGAGCCGCGTCACCTCTGCCTCCGCCTCTTTGAACTTCTTGTTAGAGCCTTCCAGATTGGCCTTCTCGAGATCGACCGACGCCTGCATGGAATTGAAGGCGCGCAGGGCTTCGGCCTCCAGTTTCTGTCGATCGGTCGCCACGGCGCTGGCAAGACCCTTGTACTGTGGGTGCTTGGGTCCATAGCGGTTGGTGATCGAGGAAAACTGGGAGAGGTTCACTCCCAGAGCGGTCTTGGCCTGAGCCACCAATGGGTCCTTGGCCACCTCGGGAAAATCAGCGATGTCCTTCGACGCCTGCTTCCATCGTTCGGCCTCGTCCGCCAGACGAAAACTGTTCTCAGACCGGAGGCGCTGGAGTTCATAGGCCTGTTTTGCTTCCCGGTAACCGCTGTAGACGACATTGACGTCCTGATCGAGGGAAACTGCGCCGAACTTGGCCCGGTAGTCCTGCAAGGACTGGATGGCGAGGGTCAACTCCCGTTCCTGAATCGACTGCTCCTGCTTGAGAAGCCGCAATCCAGAGAGGGCCCGAAACGATTTCTGGTCCTGATTATCAACGATGAAGACGTCGAGCAGGGTGTTGGCGATATCCCGTGCCCGGGTGGCGACCGGATGGCGCACCTTGATCTCCACGATTCGGGTGAGGCGGATCGGGGCAACCGTGATGTCGCCGTTGACGGCGATCGGCTTGTCGAGCGCCGACTTGTATCGTGGGTCCTCATCCAGCTTCAGCTTTTGAATCACCTTTTCGATCAGGGTTCTGGACTGAAGGTTGCGATACTGTGTCTGAAGGTACTCCTGATCCTTCGATCCGATGGAAATGCCTTCCCGCATGCTCAGTACGCCCGCGCTTTCGGGATCAATCTGAAGCCGTGCACTTGCCTCGAAAATGGGAGTCGCTCGGAAGGCATAGATGAACCCCGCCGTGAGGCAGGTAATGACCACAAAGACGATCAACCACCGCCGCTCCAACAGCACGTGCCAGTATTGGCGAAACTTGCCGGCTTCGTCGGTGCCAGCGGTTTGGCCGGGTCTGATTGTATTTTCCATGGCTAAAAAATCAGAGAATCCGCTCCTTGACGTAGATCTGGTCACCCGGTTCTACATAGATCTTCTTCTCCGGGTCAGTAATGCTGCGGATTTCCTTGTAGGTCAGTATCCGGACTTTCTGTCCTTCCCGGGTCAACTGGATGGAGTTGACATCCGCCTTCGCACTCAGATCGCGGGCCATTGAGATCACGTCCATGATATCGAGCCTGCGATCCGGCGGAAGTTCGATCCGGCCAGCTTGGTTCACCGCCCCGGTCACATTGACGAATTCCTTCACGTACTCCTTGAAATCCACGGTGACTTGGGGGTTCACGATGTAGTCCCCCTTCAGACCGTCGCGAATCATCCGTTCCACCTCGGTCGGTGTCTTGTCCTTGATCTGAAGCTCCTCCAGGTAGGGATACGTGATCGTCCCATCGGCACCCACTCGCCGTTCCATGGTCAGGTCCACCTCGCCGACTACCCGGATGAAGATGACGTCATTCGGCTGGATCTTGCGTGTGGTGGGGGCGGGATCTGCCGCGTGAACCGAGCAGAAAATCCCGATTGCCAAGGCGGCGAGGACTCGGAGGAATGCCGTCTGAAGTTTTTCTGGAATCATAAGGAGAATGCCGTCGGAGGGGATTCAGAACCCAATCGCCACCGACAGCGACAGGCGATTGTTGTGATAGGGGACCACTTGGAGCAGGCCTGAAGCAGCCTGATTGGAGAAGGAAATGTCGAAGTTCTCGAAGTCGTAGGCCGCGATGCATCCCAGCCAGGGTTGCGGCTGGTAGATCAAGGCGACGCCGGCTGCCATCAGCGTATCGGTCCGCTGAACATCGATGGTCTGCCCACCCGATGCGATCGACGTTGAGCTTAGGTCGTTGTGGTTGTAGCGGACGGTCCCGCGGACCAACCATCGGCCGGAAGTCCCGACCAACTGATTGACTTGAAAAATCACGGAATCGCTAATGCTGATCTGACTGGCGAACTGGGGACTCGGAAAGGTGCGCCGGTCGTAGCGCACCGTCATCGAGGTCATCGGCGTCAGCTGGTAGGCCAAGTCGAAGGAGAGGGCCGGGGTCGATGCCGATACCGAGTCACCGCTGACGAAAGACCTTTGCTCATAGCCCACTCGGGCGGAGCCGCTGAGTTTTGGAGTGAAAGTTCCCCGGATACCCACGAACCCCCCGTAGAAGCGGGAATCCGAAACGGCAACCGGCACTGCGTTGGCGGCGATCGACGTCGCCCCATAGAAGCCGTCGACCGTCAGCCGGGTCTTGGGCGTCCACTGATAGGAGGTTCCAAGCGTTCCCTCCAGGGTCCGCTGATCCAGCAGGAAGGTGCGCTTATCGTAGTCGGCCGCGGTGTGGCTCCCGCGCAGGTAGAAGTCGGTCTTTTCGGTCCAGTCGTAGGTCAACCGATAGTCATCGTTGTAAAGGACCCGGTCCACCAACTGCCGCAGCTGGCCAGCCGAACCGCCCAACAGGCTGGACAGGAACTGGACGCTGTCCTTGCCCTCGAGCCGGAGGCGCCCCTGAACATACCTCACCGTCAGATCCAACCGGTTCTGGCGCGAATTGAAGTCGCTGTGATCGAGTACAACGGTCTCATCGTGCATGTACTCGAAGGCGATCTGGTTCTCGCCATCGCGCCCATATTGCAGCCGGAACCCGGGACTGACCGTGAAGACGAAGTCGCTTACCCGGGTCGCGCCCGCGCCGTAGAAGAGATTGTCGGTAAACAGGGCGGTGGTATCGAATTGCGGCTGGAACGCGACGCCCTTCCAGGAATAGCTCAGGTACTCCCCTGGATTCTGGGCCAGTCCGGCAACCCCGGACGCCGTCAGGGCACAGCCGATCCACGCGGCCCGAAGAGCCCCTTGATTCCCACGATGTCGCATGACTTGAACTGTTTTCTACCTCACCGCTGCCATCAAAAGGCATGTTACGTCCGCCACAGCCACCCGCAATTTCAGCGCGCTTGGCTGAGTGGAGCAACTTTCGGTCCTACCTTGGGAGATCGGAAGCAGCGGTGTAAATCACTTTCCCGGACACCAAAAGGGGGGCGAACACGGACCTTTGGACCCCCGAACGGGGGGAGTGCTCGATTGCCAGCAAGACCTTCGCCAGTCTCGGGATTGGGTGGGTGTCTCCGATGGAAATGTTCGGAAGGGCGCTCTCCCCGCCTCCATTGAACTCATCGACTGACCGGCTTCGCCGCTTCTTGCCGGCGGTCCGGACCCTCCCTAGGGTGGCCGCTCATGAGTCGGTACCGCTTCCCACTCGTTCTGGCCGGGCTGCTCTGGACCGGAACCTCGTTCGCCGCAATGGAGCTCCTCACGGGCATCTCCGCGGTGGTCAATGATTCCGTGGTCACCTTCATGGAGGTCCAACTCTTCTCCCGGCGTGCTCTGGAGACCGCCGCGCGTCGATCCCGAACCCAGACCGAGTTCGACGATGAGTCCCTCAGGGTCCAGAAGGCGGCGCTGGAGCAACTGATTGATCGGCGCCTGATCGTGCAGGAGTACAAGACTGCCGGGTACAATCTCCCGGAGTCCATCGTCGACGATACCCTCAAGAAGCAGGTCAAGAAGGAGTACGGCGACCATTTGACGCTCACCAAGATGCTCCGGCAGGCAGGCCGCTCGTTTGAGTCTTTCAAACAGGAAGAACGGGAGATGCTGATTGTTGGCCTGATGATTCGTAACAAGATCGCCCAGGAGGTGATCATCTCCCCCCGCCGCATCGAACGGTTCTACGATCAGAACAAGGAAAAGTACCGGGTGGGCGAGCGCGCCAAGGTCCGCATGATCATGGTGGACGCCCGAAAGCATGCCCGAGGGGAACCGCGGAAGATTGCCGACGAAATCCTTGCCAAGCTCAAGGCGGGTGGAGATTTCCCCAAGTTGGCCGATGAGTTCTCGGACGATGCCCGCGCCAACAAGGGCGGAGACCGCGGTTGGATCGAGGACAAGGACACGTCCTTCCGCAAGGAGTTGAAGGACGTGATCTTCAAGCTTTCCTCCGGCGAGGTCAGCGAGGTGGTGGAGATCGAAGGATCGGCGTTCATCCTTAAGATCGACGAGAAGAAGCCAGCCCAGGTCCAGCCCGTCACCGAGGTCCGGTTGGCGATCGAGGCTCAGTTGAAGGTTGAGGAACGCGCCCGCCTGCAGAAGGCGTGGCTGGACCGACTTCGAAAGAAGGCCTTCATCACCTATTTCTGAACATCGGCAACCCGTGACCCTGGCCCTCACCCTCGGCGACGTCACCGGCATCGGTCCCGAAGTGACGGCCAAGGCCCTCGAACGCCTCTGGGGTCAGGACGAGACCCGATACGTCGTCTTCGGTGACCATCGGTGCTGGATGGAAGCCCTCGCGACGCACGCGCCCAAGCTTCGTGAATTGGCCGATCAACCCTGGATCCCGGGATCAGCGCTGTCGCCGCGGCTCACCTGGACCGATGCGGGCGTGATGCTTCAGCCCCACCTGCCTCCGGGCGACAGTTCGGCTGGGAGCGCGGCGTTGCATTGGGTCCGTGCGGCCAGTCTGGCGTGCCTGAACCAAGGCCTGGACGGGGTCATCACCGCGCCGCTCAACAAGGAGTCGGTGGTCCGTTCAGGCCACGATGGATTCACCGGCCAGACGGAGTTCATCGCCCATCTGACCGGCTCGGAACGTTTCGCCATGATGTTGCTTGGGCACGATCACCGGAATCGATGGCTGCGCGTGGCCTTGGTTACCACCCACCTCCCGCTCCGGGCGGTTCCTGAGGCCATCCAACCCCCGGCCATTCGCTGCGCGATCGAACTCGCCTCTGAGGCGTGCCTGCAGCTGGGGCTGCCCCGGCAGCGGGTCGGTGTCTGTGGACTGAACCCGCACGCCGGTGAAGGAGGGCTGCTCGGCAGAGAAGACTTCGAGATCATTGCACCCACCGTCGCGAAATGCCTGGAGGACGGGATCGACGTGGTCGGGCCACTGGCTGCCGACACCCTGTTCCATCGGGCTTTGGAGGGAGATTTCGATGCCGTGGTCGCCCAGTATCACGATCAGGGTCTGGCTCCGCTCAAGCTGGTGGCCTTCGACAATGGCGTGAATTGGACGCTGGGCCTGCCCTTCGTCCGGACTTCTCCGGACCACGGCACCGCCTACGACATTGCCGGACGCGGCATTGCAAACCCGTCGAGCATGGAAAGCGCGATCCGCCTGGCGACGTCCGTGATCCGGCGGGCCCGTGCCGCCGGCCCATCCTGACACCCCCGCCTCGGAGGGAGGTCACCGGAGGGACGAGTTCTACGAGTCCGCATGCAGACGAGTTTCCATTCCTGGGGGGTCCCGGGATTCTTGGACTCGCGGAGCTCGCCCCTCCAGTGAGTTTGCCCCCGGTTCGGTTCCGCGCCGACGGGAACTATTCGCTGATGCAGTAAAGGTTTGCGTGGCCGCGGAGGAAGAGTTGCCCCCCCACCGCCGCGGGCGAGGCATCGAATTCATCGTCCAACCGATTGGTTGCCAGCACCTCGAACTGATCTGCCCGTTTGAGCACCGCGGTCACGCCGTCCCGACCGACGAGATAGACCCGTCCTCCGGCGGCGATGGGAGACGCGTAAACTCCGTTCATCCCAGGCACCCTTTGGGCATCAATGACCGGCTTTCCTGACTTGGCATCAAAGACCGAGAGCATCGCGTTGTTTCCGGAGTACAGGTACAGACGATCCTCAATGAAGAGGGGGGACGGGACATAGGGAGTGTTCTTTCCCTGACGCCACAGGATGGCGTCGCCTTGGCTCAGATCGCCGGATTGGCCCAGTCGAATCGCCATCAGCGACGAACCCTTGTAGCCACTGGTGGCGTACAAGACCCCGTTGGCTGCCACTGGCGTCGGGATGGCATAGGCGGTCATCCCGGAGCACGACCAGAGCTCGGTCCCGGCAGCGAGATCGTAGGCGCGGATCTTGCCGGTAGCGTTGACGACCACCTGGGGTTTGCCACCCACTTCGACGATGAGTGGGGTGCTCCACCCGGTCGCCTCGTCCCGCTCCTGGCGCCACCGTTCCTTGCCGGTCTTGGTGTCGAAGGCGGCGATGAAGTCATCTCCTTCATGATCCCAGTTCACGACCAGGACATCCCCATGGACCGCGGCCGAACCGCCTTCACCGAATCCGTTGCGGGTCTGCATGCGACCGAGATCCTTCGACCAGAGGACGGTCCCTTTGAGGTCCAGACAATGCAGGCCCCGGGATCCCAGCAGCACATACAGGCGTTCCCCGTCGGTCACCGGTGAGAACGAGGCGTAGCCATGGTCACGGTGGTGTCCCTCGTGCGGCAGGGTTTCCGCCACCACGCGACGCCAGAGCTCTTTCCCCGAGGTGCGATCCACGCTCATCACGATCCAGCGCTGGATGGCGTCCGGTGCCTCCGGCCGCATTCCTCCACCGGGGCCACCCCCGCCCGGACCGCCTCTCCGACGTCCACCGGCTCCCCCCTCGGGGGGTGGGGCTCCCGTAGGGCCCCGATCTGGGGGAGCCGACTCTTTTGCCCCCTCCGGCCTGTTGCCGGTGGACTCGGCCGTGACCACAAAAACCTGATCGCCCCAGACAATGGGAGTCGATGTCCCGTAACCCGGAAGCTTGAGCTTCCACTTCACGTTCTGGGTTTCGCTCCAGGTCAACGGCGGGGTGGCATCCGTCGCCTGGCCATTCGCCAGCGGGCCGCGCCATTGCGGCCAGGTCCCGACAGACGCGGCGGAGGCGGTCGAAACGAGCAGGGAGCCAGCGGCCGCCATCAGCAAAAAGGGTTTCATGGAGGAATAGAATCGGTCCACAAAGCCTGACCGCGCGGCGCACCCATCGGTTACGGAGCGAGTGGCGACCGGGGGGTGGTCCCGGCACCATTTCATGGGATCGTGCGATCCAACGGTGCCGGTGAGTCGACCCCGTCCCCGCCCATCCGAAACGCTACAGCTTCGGACCGGGCTTCGGGACTCGCTGGGCTCGGCGACGGCGCAACAGGCGTCCGAGAACTTCCCCGGGCGCGTCCACCAGAGCCGCGTCCACGACCAACTCCCGAATCCGGGTTGATGGCAGCTCGAACTTGAATTCCCTGAGGGCCCGTTCGCAGACGGTCATCAATCCGCGCGCCCCGGTATTTTCGGCCGCCGCCTGCTCCGCGATGCGACGGAGTCCATCGGTACGAAAGCGGACCTTGATCCCATACGCCCGGAAGGCCCGCTCGTACTGGCGGAGGAGGCTGCTCTCGCTGTCGCGCATGACATGGAACAGATCGTCGGCCGTCAGACCCTGGCACGCGACGCGGACCGGAAGTCGGCCGATGAACTCCGGCTCAAACCCGAACTCGATGAAGTCCTGCGTGGTAGCGTCGCCAATCAGGTGGGACGCGGGCAACCCCTCCACGGCTGCGCCCCGACGCCGGCGAACGACCGTTTCGAGCCCTGCGAAAGCCCCGCTCACGATGAAGAGGATGTGACGCGTGTTGATCGAGTGTTCCCGGGGACGCGGCATGCCTGGCGGCGGCGCCTCGTTCGGTGACATGACCGGCACATCGGCGTCCTCCATCAGTTTCAACAGATTGGTTTGAACCCCGCGGCCACTGACGTCCCGCGTCCCGGCCTCGCGTCCAGCGATCTTGTCGATCTCGTCGAGGTAAACGATTCCCTGTCCCGCACGTTCCACATCCCCATTTGCCCGTCGGATCAAGTCTCGAATCAATTCCTCAACGTCGCCCCCGACGTAGCCAGTCTCGGAGAACTTCGTCGCATCGGCCTTCACAAACGGCACCCCGATCAATTCGGCGGCGGACCGGATCAGATGGGTTTTTCCCACACCGGTCGGGCCGAGCAGCAGGACGTTCTGCTTCACATAATGAGGTGCGGGATCTCCCTCGCGGGTCAGGCGAACGTGTTGGAAGTGGTCGCACAACGCCACGCTCAGCACCTTTTTGGCCTCGTCCTGACGGATGACGAACCGGTCGAGGTGCTCCTTGATGTCGCGTGGCCGCAACCGGAAGGCGAAGGACTCACGCGCAGGCTTGGGCTTGGACACCTTCAGCAGGGGGTCCACCGACGTGTTTTGTTGGGGTACGATCCGCCCCGGACCAGGGTTCGCCTGGATCTCCGTCTTGGACTTCTCCTTTGCCGTGGACCGTCGGGACGAGCCCCGGGTGGAGTCGAGACCGAGCGAGACCGGGCCGAGAAGGGTGCCGGAAGAGAGCTTGGAAGCCATCGAAGTCAGTTTACCCCTGAATCGGACGGGCCGCACGCGGGGATTGTCGGAGCGGGAAGCGCCAGCTTCCTCGCCCGCTTCGGAGGCAGCGGCGAGAATCGCCCCCGACGCACTTTGTGATGTGTGGTTCCTTGCCCGGCGACCCCGGATCGGTCCACAACGACGGGGTGACCTCCCGCTGGCTCCCTTTCCTGCTTCCAGTGCTGCTGTTGAGCCTGCTTCCCGGGTTCATCGCCTGCGATGCCGCCGGTGTGGCCCGGACACCAGTGGGCCGTCCCAACATTCTCATGATGGTCTCCGATGACCATGCCTGGACCGACTACGGTTTCATGGGACATCCCCAGATCCGCACGCCCACCCTCGACCGCCTGGCCTCGGAATCGCGTCAGTTCCCTAGGGGCTACGTCCCCTCCAGCCTGTGCTGTCCCAGTCTGGCGACGATCCTGACCGGCAGGTACCCGCACCAGCACGGGATCACGGGCAACGACCCGCCGCTGCCTTCAGGAATCTCCGGGGCAGGGAAGTACCAATCTCCTGAGTTTCTGACCGGGCGGGCCCTGCTGAACCAGCGCATGGAACAAAGTCCGGCACTGCCGCGGCTGTTGGCTTCGGTGGGCTATCGGTCCTTTCAATCCGGCAAATGGTGGCAGGGCCACTACCGCCACGGCGGGTTCACCCATGGAATGACCCAAGGCGAAGACGCCGGAGGTGGACGACACGGGGACGACGGGCTTCGCATCGGCAGGGAAACCCTTCAGCCGATCTTCGACTTCCTCGACGACGCGGGGCGGGACCGGGTCCCGTGGTTGGTCTGGTATGCCCCCATGATGCCCCACGATCCGCACACGCCGCCGGAGCGGTTTCTTGCCGGGCACCGCGCCACGAGTCCCTCAATCCACGTGGCGCGCTACCGGGCGATGGTCGAGTGGTTCGACGAGACCTGTGGCCAATTGTTGGCGGATCTCGAGCGTCGTGGACTCGCCTCAAATACCATCGTCGTCTACGTCACAGACAATGGATGGATCCAATCCCCGGACCACCCCCGCTATGCACCCCGATCCAAGCAATCGCCGTACGATGGGGGTCTGCGAACCCCGATCCTGCTCCGGTGGCCGGGGCGCATCCGGCCGGCCGTCATCGATCAGCCGGTCAGTTCCATCGACCTCTTGCCCACCCTGCTTCGGGCGGCGGGCGTTGGCGTGCCCGCAGAAGCCCCGGGAATCAACCTGCTCGACGACCGCGCCGTGCGCCGTCGGGAATCCGTCCAGGGTGCCTGTTTCGCCCATGACATTCCCGATCTGGAACACCCGGACCGAGGTCTGCGCTGGCGATGGATGATTCGCGATGGCTGGAAGATCATTGTCCCGGACGCGGTCAACGAGCGGGAGGGATCGATCGAGCTTTACCGCGTGGATCAGGACCCCCTGGAACTCGTCAATCTCGCCCAGCGGGAACCCCGGCGCGTCCGGCGGCTCCTGCGTGCTCTGGACCGATGGTGGCCGGGGCCTTCCCGGGAGTAGGGCTCGCATTCCACGGCATCACCTGCTTCAGCAACGGACTCCGGGTTAAGGCCACCGGGGTGATCATCCGACGTTCCAACGGCGTGGGTCCGACCTCCATCTCCCGGATGAAGGCCTCGTGCGGACGCCAGTTCAGGTCGCCCAAGCGCTCCCACTCGGCCAAGCGCAGACCCATGGCACGCTCGAAGGCCAGAAAGACCAACTCGGAACAGTAGATCTCGTCGTCACCGGGGGCATATCGGAAGTCATATGGACGCCCCGTCATCGCCCCCAGTTCCCGCCGCAGTTTCTCGACGTCCTCTGGGGTCGGCGCCTCCGGCCGGTGGATCTGCACGCGGG
>JBDNHZ010000160.1:0-6823 GCA_041688515.1 Verrucomicrobiota bacterium | reverse complement strand
CTTCCCGACCTTCCCTCACGCGCAGGTGTCATGCCTCCCGCGCCCTCCCCTTCTTTCGTCTCCTTTTGTTCCTTTCGGCCATCCCATCCCGCCTCAACTCCACTCTGTGTCCTCCGCGTTCCCCGCGGTAAAACCGGCAGCCGTTTTGGCCGAAAGAAACGCAGACAACGAAAGAACCCGACTCCTTCCCGACCTTCCCTCACGCGCAGGTGTCGTGGCTCCCGCGCCCTCCCCTTCTTTCGTCTCCTTTCGTTCCTTTCGGCCATCCCATCCCGCCTCAACTCCACTCTGTGTCCTCCGCGTTCCCTGCGGTGAAACCGGCAGCCGTTTTGGCCGAAAGAACCTGACTCCTTCCCGACCTTCCCTCACGCGCAGGTGTCGTGGCTCCCGCGCCCTCCCCTTCTTTCGTCTCCTTTCGTTCCTTTCGGCCATCCCATCTCCCATCCCTTCTTTCCGCCCGCCGTGCGTCGCCTTTTTGGCTGCTTTTCCCGTCTCCAAGCGCCTTGCTAGACGGCGCACATGTCCTCTGAGGCTTCAACGTCGGTGGGTCGGCTGATCGAACCCACCCATCCGCAGTTCGCCGGGTTCATCTTCAAGATCCAGGCGAACATGGATCCGCGCCACCGCGACCGCATCGCCTTCATCCGCATCGTCAGCGGGAAGTTCGAGCGCGACATGGTGGTGACCCACGTCCAATCCGGACGAAAGGTCCGACTGTCCTCCTCCCACAAGCTTTTCGGCAACGAACGCGAAACCGTCGATGAAGCCTGGCCGGGCGACATCATTGGGTTGGTGGGCCACGACGGATTTGGGATCGGCGACACGCTGACGACCGACCCGAGCATCCGGTTCGACGAGATTCCGCGGTTCACGCCCGAGGTGTTCGAGTACTTCCACAATCCAAACACGGCGAAGTTCAAACAGTTCCGGCAGGGCCTTGATCAGCTCTTGCTGGAGGGGGTGGCGCAGGCCTTTCATCTGAAGGACACGGCCAGTCGCGTGCCCCTGCTGGCGGCGGTCGGACCCCTCCAGTTCGAGGTGCTGCAATACCGCCTCGAAACGGAGTACGGTGCCGAAACCCGTCGTGAATCGGCCCCATTCACGTGTGTTCGATGGCTTCCGACCGATCTGACGATCGAAGCGGTGGAAGCGTTGGCGTTGCCGACTGGAGCGCGGATTGCCTTTGATCTCGACCAGAATCCGGTGGCGCTGTTCCCCAGCGATTGGTCGTTGAAATACTTCGCTCAGAATCAGCCTTCGCTGGTCCTCGATCCTCTCGCCCCGAAGAAGCGGTACGAAGCCCGGTGAACGGATTCATCCCCTTCGTTGCACAACGCCGTCGACGCTGATAGCCTGCGGGTCGCATGTCGGAGATCGCCAGTTACGTCATCCACGGAGCCGCTCAGGTCACGCCCGCCACTCTGGAGAAGGTCCTCCGCAATCTTCCGCTCTGGAAGGTCGAGTTCGCGCAGATCAACGCCCCGCTCTTTCCCCACCTCATTGATCAATTGGAATTCCTTGCCGACGTGGTCGAAGACGTCGCCGAGGGAGCCTACAAGGATCTGACCTACGCCGGCCTCGCCGCCGCAGTGTTTGCGCTGACCTACGCCCACAAGAAGATGGACCTGATTCCCGACCATGTCGGGCCCCTCGGTCATGCCGACGATTCCAGCGTCGCCCGGGCCGTGCTGATCCTTCACGAGAAGGCATTCGCCGCCTACGCCGAGAAGACCGGCGTCGATTTCGATCGAATCACCAGCAAGCCCTGATCGGGCAATCCCGCGGTAGGTCTCCTTTGCCGTCGGCCCGATCCAAGCGGGACAAGACGACGAGCCGTCCTGCCTCCAGACTGGCCCTATGGATGCCATGGGCGAGCAGGCGGGACAGCGGCGTTCCGTCGACCGCATCCACGTGAACCGATCCCATGCACCCGATCCACGTCCTTGATTCCCATACCGGCGGCGAACCCACCCGCGTCGTGCTCGAAGGCGGTCCCGACCTCGGCACCGGCCCCCTGACCGATCGCGTCCAACGCTTCCGCGAGCAGTTCGATCACTACCGCTCCGCCATCGTCAACGAACCCCGCGGATCCGATGTCATCGTCGGGGCGCTCCTGGTGCCGCCTTCGGATCCGACCTGCCAGGTCGGCGTCATCTTCTTCAACAACGTCGGTTACCTCGGCATGTGTGGCCACGGCACGATCGGTCTGGCCGTGACACTGGCGCATCTGGGGCGGCTTCAACCGGGTGATCTCCGACTGGATACCCCCGTGGGTCCGGTCACGGCCACGTTGCATCCGGACGGGACGGTTTCGGTCGCCAACGTCCCCAGCTACCGGACGAAGAAGGCGGTGACCATTGAAGTTCCGGGCGTGGGCCCGGTGACCGGCGATGTTGCCTGGGCGGGCAACTGGTTCTTCCTGGTGGGCGACCACGGTCAGGCGCTTGAGCTGGGCCGGGTGGAAGCGCTGACCGACTACGCCTGGCGGATCCGTCAGGCGGTCAACGCCCAGGGTTACCCGGAGATTGATCACGTCGAACTGTTCGGCCCGCCGGCCGCGGCCGACTCCCATTCGCGCAATTTCGTGCTCTGCCCGGGCAAGGCTTACGACCGTTCCCCCTGCGGCACCGGGACCAGCGCGAAACTCGCCTGCCTCGCCGCCGATGGAAAACTCGCGGAGCACCAACCCTGGATCCAGGAGAGCATCCTCGGTAGCCGCTTCACCGGACGATACCGGTGGATCGACCGCGCCGCCGGGACCATTGCCCCGGTCGTGACCGGCACCGCCCACGTCAACGCGGAGGCCACGCTGCTGATCGACGAGACCGATCCGTTTCGGTGGGGAATTCGGTAAAGCAAAAGGGCTCCACCCCCGACGGGGTGGAGCCCTTTGAAATCGCCTTGAGGACGCCCTCGTCCACCGCGACTTCGGATTACTTCATCCGGTCGAAGTTCTTCTTCAGGATCTGCCAGGGTTCGAGGCCGACGGTCTTCGCCTGGTGATCGGCGATGATCTGCCACTCGTTGGCATTCTTGGTCGGGCGCTGAACCTTGTAGATGACCCCGAACTTGCCCGGCGAAAGATCCTCGGCGAGGCGATAGGAGGCGTACTCGTCGGTGACGTCATGTTCCTTGGGAACCTCGACAAAAGCACCGCCCTTGCGGGGATTGGCGTTGTCGAAGGCACCGGGGAAGAACTCAACGCACTCGCTGAGCACCTGGATGAAGGCGAAGCCATCGTGATCCATCGCCTGTTCCATCATGGCGAGGACGTGGTTCGGATTCGTGCTGGAGGTCCGCGCCACGAAGGTCGCTCCGGCGCAGATCGCCTGTTTGATGGGGTTCACCGGACGATCCTTGGCCCCCCAGACGTCGGTCTTGGACTTGAAGCCAATCGGCGAGGTGGGCGAGGTCTGGCTCTTGGTGAGGCCGTAGACGTTGTTGTCCATGACCACGTAGGTGAGTTTCACGTTCTTGCGGGCGGTGTGCGTGAAGTGATTTCCACCGATCGAGAACGCGTCGCCGTCCCCACCGAACACGAACACATGCAGGTCCGGACGGCTCAACGCCACGCCGGAAGCGAAGGGAAGCGCCCGGCCATGGATGAAGTGGGCTCCATGCGCCTGCACGAAGTACGGGAAGCGGGAAGAGCAGCCGATGCCCGCCACCGTCGTGATCTTCTCGTGAAACATGCGGCGCTTCTCGATCAGCTTGAAGTACAGCGCCAGAACGGAGAAGTCGCCGCAGCCCGGGCACCACGTGGGGTGATCGGCGGACACTTCCTTCTTGGTCAGCGGCTTGCGGTCCGCCTCGGTCAGCGGCGCCACCGGCGTCGCGTTGGTATTGGCGCCGCGCGGCAGCACGGCGAACGGAAAGGCCATCTCGCTCATATTCGTATCAGAAAGGATTTTGTCGGTTTCAGGCCGTCAGCGCCGCGATCCGGTCGAGGATCTCCCGGATCTTCCAGGTGAGACCGTCGCTCTTGGTGATGCCGCGGATCTTCTTGTCTGCATAGCGCGCCCGGAGCAACCCCCCGAACTGGCCCACGCCGTTCAGTCCCTCGTCATTGAGCTCCACCACGAACACGTGGTTGAACGCCTCAAAGATCTTGTCCAGGTCGTTGGGCAAGGGGCTGATATATTTGATGTGCAACCCCGAGACCGCCTGGCCGGCCGCGCGGGCCGCCTTGACCGCCTCCTGCACCGGGCCCTGGGCCGAACCCCAGCTCACCAGCAGCACCTGGCCCTCGGGCGGACCGTAGACCACCGGGGCTGGCAGCTCGCTCGCCAGCTTCTTCAGCTTGTTGCGCCGCTTCGCCGTCATCTGCAAATGCACCTTGGGCGATCCCGTCGGGTGCCCGAGTTCATCGTGCTCCAGACCGGTCACCACCGGATACTTGCCACTCGCGACCCGTGTGCCCGGGGCAATGTGTCGGGTGATGCCATCGGGGGCCGAGAGATCGTAGGGCTTGTGCTCCGTCACCGCCGTGTAGTCCGGCGAGATGTCCTGCACCACCGTGCGCAGGTCGGGCTCCTTGAAGGCCTCGATCCGGGTCGCAATGCCCTGATCGGTCAGGAGGATCACCGGCGTGCTGTACTTCCGCGCGATGTTCACCGCCTCGATCGCCGAGTAGAAACAGTCTTCCACCGATGCCGGCGCGATCACCACGCGGGGGCAGTCCCCGTGCCCACCGAATACCGCGATGTTCAGGTCGGACTGCTCGATGTTGGTCGGCATGCCCGTGGACGGGCCGCCGCGCTGCACGTCCACCACGATCAGCGGCATTTCCGCCATGACCGCCCAGCCGATCGCCTCGGTCTTGAGCGCGATGCCCGGGCCGGACGAACCCGTCACCGCCACGCGCCCGCCCCAGCTCGCCCCGATCGCCATCGAAACGGAGGCAATCTCGTCTTCACACTGCTGGAATTGGCCGCCGTACTTCGGCAATTCCCGGCGCAACAGCTCCATGATGTCGGACCAGGGCGTGATGGGATATCCGGCACCGAAACGCACGCCGGCGGCGATCAGCCCGTAGGCCAGGGCCTCGTTGCCGCTCATGACCACCTGGGAAAGGCCGACGTTCTCGCCGGGCTTGAACTGGAACAGCTCCGACGCGGTCGCCAGCGCGTAGTGATAACCGGAGTTGAAAGCATTGAGCGCCGTCTCGGCGATCTTCGGGTCCTTCCCAGTGAACCGCTCCTGCAACAGGCGGTGCAACTTCTCGACGTTCAGGTCGAACATCCGCGCCAGCAGACCCAGCGCGTACACGTTTTTGCCCTTGTCCCGACCGGAGCCGCCGATGGCCTCGATCGTCAACGAAGAGATCGGCACCCCGATGTGCCGGTACTTGGAAAGGTTCTCGGCCGGGATCGCCTCCGGCTTCAGGTGATCGGAATCGTACAGGACGATCCCGCCCGGCTTCAGCGAGCTCAGGTGAGCCAGGTAGCTGTGATCGTAAAAGGCCAGCAGCATGTCGGCGTCGTCACCGGCCGAGAGCACCTCGCCCGATCCAATGCGCACCTGGAAGATCGACGGGCCCCCGGAGATGGTGGAGGGAATGGTCATGAAGGTCATGACCTCCTGCTCGCTCCGACCGGCGAGGCGGGCCAGAAACCCGCCAATCGCCTGGATGCCGTCCTGCGAATTGCCCGCGATCCGAATCACGGCCTCGGAAATCTTCAAGACCGTGGGTTGGCCACCCGCGGAGGCGGCTACAGCTGCGTCACTCATCGATGATCCTGTCAAAAATTGCCGCAAAACCGCCTGTTCTGATTCGGGAATCAGGTCAGCTTCAAGGCGAAGTGTTCGGTTGGGCATCGTACCGGGATGCCTTACGGGGTCAAGAAGCCGGGTGCATGATCATTCCTTACGCTGGGAATCAGCAAAATAAGTGATCGACCCTGCGGCCCGCACCCTTCCCTCTCCCGCTCTCCGGATGCTACCGATGATCCGACCGGTCCGCCGTGCAGGCTCCGATCCCCGTCGTTCATCATGATCCAGTACAATCCGAAAGCCTGGTTCTCGTTCATCTTCCAGTTCCACAAGGCCGACACCTTCCGCCGCCTGCTCCCCGTCATGGCGTGCATCGGGATCTACTGCGCCCTCGTGGAGCAGCTCGAGATTGCCTACTTCCATCTCTCGGACCTCTCGAGCATCCGTCATATCTCGATCGTTCATACCCTGCTCGGACTGGCCCTCTCGATGCTCCTCGTGTTCCGCACCAACACGGCCTACGACCGTTGGTGGGAGGCGCGGAAACTGTGGGGGTCCCTGGTCAACAGCAGCCGGAACCTCGCCCTCCAACTGGCCGTCCTGCTGCCGGAACCGGGTGAACGTGCCTTCTTTCGCGTGGCTCTCGGATACTTCCCGGTGGCCCTGAAGAACCACCTGCGCGGCGTGCCGGCGCAACCCGTTCCCGGACCGGCAGCCGGACTGACGTTGAATCCCGCGGGACACGTCCCCAATCAGGTGGTACTGGCGATCCTGGACCGACTGGTCCGCGGGGGAATGTCCACCGACCGCCTGCTCCTGATGAATGCGGACCTGCGCAATTTCGCGGAGGTGTGCGGCGCGTGTGAACGGATCCGCAACACCCCCATTCCCTTTTCCTACAGCGTGTTTTTGAAGAAGTTCATCTTCATCTACGTGATGACGATGCCCATCAGCTACAGCGTGACGCTGGGCTGGTTGGTGGTGCCGGTGGTGGTCCTGGTCTTCTACGCGCTCGCCAGCCTGGAACTGATCGCCGAGGAGATCGAGAATCCCTTCGGAATGGACGCGAACGATTTGCCCCTGGAAGACCTGTGCGCCGCCATCGAACGGT
>JBDNHZ010000159.1:0-14636 GCA_041688515.1 Verrucomicrobiota bacterium | reverse complement strand
CATGCAGGAGCGGATCGCCATCCGAAGTTCTCCCGGAATCATTGCCCGTGATCCCGAATCCATTGCATTGTCCATGGGAGCGCCGTTGACACCCTGTTTCCGGCTTTCGTAGGGTCCGAAAGAATTTTTCCTAACATTCTGCGTATCGCACTGATCATCGCCGTCCTCGCCGCCATCGGCAGTCTGGCACTGACGTTCCTCCATACGAAGCCCACGGTGGAGACCCTGCGGGCGGATCTGGCCTCAACCAAGAGCACCTTGGAAGACACGTCGGGCAAGCTGGCCCAGACCTCTGCCGATCTGAAGAAGACGGCCGGTGAACTGGAAACCCGCTCGAAAGACCTCGAGTCCACCAAGACCGAGTTGGAGGAGGCTTCCACAGCCGCCGCCAACAACAAGCGCCGCGCCGACACCCTCGACGCCAATCTCGCCAAGACCACCAAGGAGAAGAACGAAGCCCAGGCCCTCCTCGCCCAGTGGGAAGTCCTCGGGGTGAAGCCTGATCAGGTCGTTCAGATCCGCGCGGACCTGCGGAAGACGCTGGACGAAAAGAACGCCCTTTCCGAAGAGAAGACCGTCTTCCTCAAGAACATCGTTTTCCTCAAGAACCGCCTCGCCAAGTACGAGGCACCCGACCAGAAGGTCGAACTCCCCAGCGGCCTCAAGGGCAGCGTGATCGCCGTTGGCCCCCTGCAAGACTTCGTCCTCCTCGACTTCGGCGAAAACCAGGGTGCCCTCGAACGGGGTGAACTGATGGTTCGCCGGGGCGACAAGCTGGTGGGCAAGGTCTCGATCGTGAAGGTCCAGTCCAACCGCTGCATCGCCAACATCCTCCCCCAATGGAAGCAGGGAGATGTGGCCATTGCGGAGGGCGATCAGGTTCTGTACTAGTCCCGGTATGAAGCAGCGGATCCGCCTCCTGTTTGTCCTCGCCTTGGTCTCCGGTGCCTTTTCCATGGCCGGCTGCAAAACCAACGACGATCTCGACACCGCGCGCCCTTGGAACGGGCCCCGTTCCTGGGAGACCGGTCTGCCGGCAGCGTTGACCGAGGGCCGCTGAGCCGACACCAACCGTTCCGACCCACGTCCGATTTCAAAGGGCACCGCCACGGCGGTGCCCTTTTGCTTTCACGAAGGCGCTGCGGTGCCTTCGCCCTCCCGGTGCCGCGGGCGTCCTCGCCCTCTTCTCTCTTTCCTGCTCTCCCGAGTGGTCCCGCCACTCGGGATCGCGCCTCCAGAGCCCTCCCAGGAAGTCTCAGGCTTCCAGATCGCCACTGCGCCGCCGTGCACTGGCCACCTGCAACTAGAGACTGGGAACTTCCCTGCCCAGCCTCCATCGTGCGGTCTGACATGTCCGAATCGCCGTCCAGCAGCGTGCATCCGACCGCCGTGGTTCACCCGGCCGCCCGGATCGGTCGCGGGTGTCGCATCGGTCCGTATGCCGTCATTGATTCGGACGTCGTCCTCGGGACGGAATGCCAGGTGGGGCCGGGCGTTTACTTGACGGGCCATACGGTGATCGGGGCTCGGAACCGGTTCCATGCCGGAGCCGTCGTGGGCGATGCCCCGCAGGATTTCAAATACGACGGAAGCCCCACCCGGCTGCGCATCGGAGACGACAACACCTTCCGGGAACACGTCACGGTCCATCGTTCCAACAAGACCACTGAAGATACCGTCATTGGAAATGGGAATCTGCTGATGGCGGGTTGTCACATCGGGCACAACTGCCATCTGGGCGACCACAACGTCATCGCCAACGGTGCCCTGATCGCCGGGCACGCGGTGCTGGCCGACCGGGTGTTTGTCTCCGGAACGTGCCTCGTCCATCAGATGTGCCGGATCGGCCGTCTGGCATTGATGCAGGGCGGCGCCGGAATCTCGCGGGATCTGCCCCCGTTCTGCATCGCCCGGGGAAACAATGGCATCGCCGGGCTCAACGTGATCGGGCTCCGGCGAGCCGGCGTGAGCGCAGCGGATCGCCTCGAACTGCGGCGCGCCTATCACCGGATGTTCCGCTCACGCCAACCCTTTCAGGCGGCCATCGCCACGGTCCGCACCGAGTTTCCACAGAGCCCGCTGATCGCAGAAATGGTGGAATTTGTGACTGCTTCCCGTCGGGGAATCTGTCGCGACACCGGCTCCCGGACACGCCGTCCCGACGCCGGCGACGACGAATAGCGCTCTGGACGGGAGCACCCAGACGCCCATTCCCCGATTCCAAGGCCTGACAAACCTCCTGGGTTCCGCTCTGCTGAGTTCATGATCTCCCGTCGAAGTTTCCTGGCCAACTCTGCCATGGCCACAGCTGCGCTCCCGCTGATTCATGCTCAGGCCCCTGCTGCCAAGCCTCCTGGATCGCTGGACCTGATGACTTACAACCTGCGCTACGCAGCGGCAACCGGAGCCAACAACTGGCCGACCCGACGTCCGGTGATGCGCGACCTGGTGCAGCAGGAGAAGCCCGACGTCTTCGGAACTCAGGAGGGGGTCTACCCGCAGTTGAAGGACCTCGCCTCGGATCTCCCGGAGTACCAATGGATCGGGCTGGGACGGGACGGAGGCAGCCAAGGGGAGTTCATGGCGGTGTTCTACCGGCGGGAACGACTCGAACCTCTCGAGTACAATCATTTCTGGTTGTCGGACACCCCGGAAGTCATGGGCTCCACTTCCTGGGGGAACACCAATCGACGGATGGTGACCTGGGTCCGTTTCGAGGACCGGGAAACCAAACGGATCTTCCACTTCTGGAACACGCACTTCGATCACCAGATCGAAACTGCCCGACAGAAGGCCGCCGCCCTGGTGCGGGAGCGGATCGGCAAGATCAGCGAATCGATCCCCCTGGTGTTGGTCGGTGACTTCAACGCCCTCTCGGGCAAGAGCCGATCCTACGAAATGCTCGTCCAAGAAGGCGGGCTCACCGACTCCTGGCACGCGGCCGCCCGTCGTTCCAATGAGGACGCCAACTCGTTTTCCGACTTTCGCCCGCTCCGCCGTGAGTCCCAGCGCATCGACTGGATCCTTCTCCGGGGTGCCGCCCAGGTCCTGCACGCCGGCGTCGTGACCACCCAATCCGGCGACCAGTGGCCCAGTGATCATTGCCCGGTGACGGCACGCATCCAGTGGACCTGATGCGCCCTCCGAGCAGAAGTCCGCCAGAAGCCCCTTGCCAACCGACGCCCCCGCCACGGACCATGCCGGCCATGAACGTCCGTCCCTGGGCGGTAGCCATCCTCGGCGCGCTGGCGCTCGCGGGGTGTGTGCCCACCTCCGTTTCCAATCTGACGCCGCGCACCGTGACGGCGACCCCGACCCGCACCTATCCCTTCGAAGTCACCTGGGATACCAGCCGGCGCGGGGTCGATGCCGATGCCGTCAAGGCGTGGGTCGTGATTGATGGGGTGCTCTATCCCATGACCCGCGTCCCGGTCGCCCTGAACCGCTGGGAAGCCCTGGTCCCGGTGCCCGCAGGGCGGACCTATGTGCCCTACAAGTACCGCTTCGACTATTCGGTCCCCGGGGTGGTGTCGAAGACTCCCACCAGCGAGTGGTCCGCCGAGTATCGCCTCGTCGTCCCGCCCCAGTAATCGCCCGAGGACCTCTGCCGGGTGATCGCGGTCATCTTTAATCCCACCGCCCGTGGCGATCGGGCGGAGGGCTTCCGGCAGCAGGTTGCACGCCTTTCCCCGTCGGCCCGACTCCTCCCCACGGCGTCTGCCGGGGATGCCACCCGCCTCGCACACGAAGCCGGTCGCGACGGTGCCCGGATCGTGGTTGCTGCCGGGGGCGACGGCACGGTGAACGAGGTCGTCAACGGGTTGGCCCAACTCCCCCTCGGCAACCGACCGGCGCTCGGCGTGCTTCCGCTCGGCACCGTCAATGTCTTTGCCAAGGAGATCGGGCTGTCGGGCGTCCTGGATCGTGACTGGAAGACGCTCGAAGCCGGACATTCCCAGACCATCGATCTCGCGGTCGCCCGCCATGCCGGAGGTGACCGATGGTTCATCCAGATGGCCGGCGCCGGACTCGATTCGGCCGCAATCGCCCGCGTCCAATGGCGTCTCAAGAAGCGCCTGGGGCCCCTTGCCTACCTCTGGGCGGGGATCGGGGCGCTCTGCGGTCCTCTCCCCTTCATCCAGGTTCGCGGCGGACCCAACGAACTCTCCGGGCAACTGGCCCTGATTGGAAACGGGCGGTTCTATGGCGGTCGCGTCCCAGTGTTCCCCGAGGCCCGACTGGATGACGGCAAGCTCGACCTTGCCCTGCTTGCGCGGGTCAACGTGCTCAGCCTGATCCGGGCCTCGATCGCGCTGCGCACCGGCAGGTTGCTGCACTTGTCCGGAGTCGTGCATCAGCAGGCCCCGGAGTTCCAATTTGAGGGCCCCGCCTCTGCCCTGTTCCAGGTCGAAGGCGACAACATGGGTCCGCTTCCGGTTCGCTTCTGCATCGAACCAAAGGCCATCCAGATTGTGATTCCTCGCTCGCGGCAAGAGCCTGCGATTGACACGAAGGTGCACGCTGAGGGATGAAAACGAGGCATCCGCGGGGATCCGTTCGCCACGCCTGCCACACCATGACTTACGCGCTGCTGCAAACCTCCATGACACCGCCTCCAATCGAGGCTCTCCAGCGCGCCTTTCGCTCCAGCGACTCCCTCTCCGCCGCAGACGCCATCTTCGTCGCCGACGATGCCTTCGGAATCCTTGCCCGGGATCTGCAGGGGGACGAGGCCCAGCACATTGCCGCCTCGCTCGCGAATGAAAATGTGGCCGTTGAACTGGTGGCCGAAGGGGATCTCCCGAGGCTTCCCGATGCCCAGATCTTCGCCAGCGTCCAGATGCGTGAGGATTGCATCCGCCTCTTCAATGCCCGCGAAGACCTGACCGACATTCCCTACAAAGGCCTGCGGTTGCTCGGGGTGGGATACGACCGGGAAGAGGTGCGCTTCGAAATCATCTTCGGCGACGCCGTGCTGCGATTCCATACCACGCTCAACACCCTGCATTTCCATCACGCGCCCGAGTTCAACGGGCGTTCTCCGGGGGAAAACCTGTTGCTCCTGGTGCGTCGAATCCGCCAACTGGCCCCGCACATCGTCTTGAATCGGGGTGCGGCGACCTTGTGCTCCGGAGCGCCAGTCGAGCACGTCGAGGATTTCATCAGCTACCCGCGTACCAGCGCGTTTTTCGAGGAGATCGTCTGGCTCCTGTGGCAAGCTCGCAAGGCTGACGCGGCAATCTCAGAAGACTGACCGATGCCGCCGGCCGCTTCGGTCAACCGGGTGGCCACGCCAGCGGGCGGCCCCCCAGCAGATGACAATGGAGATGCGGGACACTTTCGCCTGCGTCCGCTCCATTGTTGATCACCAGTCGATATCCAGTTTCCGAGACACCGGCCCGTTTGGCCACTTCCGGCACCACCGCCAGCAGGTGTCCCAGCAATCCCTCATCCCCGGATCGCACGACATTGATCTGCGGGATCAACCGCTTGGGGATGATCAAAACGTGAACCGGGGCTTGGGGATGAATGTCCCGAAAAGCCAGGACTTGGTCGTCTTCATAGACGATTTCCGCCGGAATCTGCCGGGCCACGATCTTCTCGAAGAGCGTCATTCGGGGACTTTCATCGGCGGACGCCCCTCATCGCAAGCCCAGGCTGCCAGATCAGCGGACCACCAGTCGGGTGGGAACGTTCCCCCCCTCCTTCCGCCACCATCCCCGCAGGGTCTCCAGGATCCGCTGCTCCAGTTCGCTGCATTCCTGCGTCCAGTGCTTCCGGCCGAGCAACTGCTTCACCGCCGGACGGAGTCCATGGAACTGAACGGTCCGGGGCTCACCCGCCAATTGCTCCCGAAGCAGCAATCGGAGGCGCGGAAAGAATTCGAGTTCGCCCATCTTGCCAGCAGCACACGCCACCGCGCACAGATCCGTGGTCTGGAGCACCGATTCTTGCCGGATCTCGCCGGAGCGGCGGACTTCGTCCGACCCCAAGACCTCAACGGCGTACCCAAGGCCGGCCAGCACTCGGGCGAGAGCCTCGGCGAATTCCCCCAAGGTGATCCGGACCTTCCCCAATTCCGCCTTGAAATAGTGCAACACGCCGGCGGCAGCATTTCGCAACACCTCCGGTTCCACTTGGTCCGCACCGGTTCCCACGACCTCAAAGGTGAGGTCATCCACGGAACAGGGAATCGCTTCCCCACCCGCCTGTGCCAGCCAGATACAGTCTCGTCGCAATTCGATCATGCACGATCCTTTCTCCGTCCTTCGCTCGCCTCCTGAGCCCCCACCGCCAGTTCCATCTGTCGCTTGTCCGGCTTGGGAAGCGACGCCAACCGGGCCGCCTCTTCCACGAAATCGGTAATCTCTTCGAATTGTCGGTAGATGCTGGCAAATCGGATGTAGGCCACCGGATCCAGCGAACGCAACTCGCGCATCACCCGCTCGCCCACCGCCTGAGCCGGGATCTCCCGGTCAAACTCCGACGCCAATCCGTCCACGATCCGTTCCACTGCATCCGCAATGGCTTCGGCTGCCACCGGACGTTTCTGGCAGGCCCGTTGGATCCCCGTCACCAGTTTCTCCCGGGAGAAGGCCTCCCGGCGACCGTCGCGCTTGATCACGGTCAGCAACTCATGTTCGACCTCTTCGTAGGTCGTGAACCGATGCGTGCACCCAAGACACTCCCGACGCCGACGGATGGTGGCCCCCTCTTTCGAGGAACGTGAATCAATGACCCGGTCTTCCTGCCCGCCGCATTTGGGACACCGCATAAGTGACTCCAACAACCACCGGCCGTATCTCCCCATCCGCTACACCACAATGGATTGGGGTGTCAAACCCTCAACCACCGAAAATCAGCATCGGCCGCAGTCCCCTTGGCCGCGTTTTCCGACGGCGGGTATCAGGTGATTCCCGGTTTCAGGTTCCTGAAAGGAGAGTTTCGGACTCGTCCCTCCAGCGGAGCCCATCCCTCCAGGAGCCCAGGACCGTCGTCCGAAACAATCCGTTGACCCGTGCCCTCCCACCGGTAGGCTCACCAGCCTGATTCAGGCGTAACCTACAGGGAATTTGAAATTATGGCAGTGAACGTTGCGATCAATGGTTTTGGCCGTATCGGCCGCCTCGTGTTCCGGGCAATGGTCGAGCAGGGTCTCGTCGGCAAGGACATCAATGTTGTCGCCGTCGGCGATATCGTTCCGGCGGACAACCTGGCCTATCTGGTCAAGTACGACTCCACCCAAGGCCGCTTCGCCGGCACGGTCGGCTCGAAGAAATCGAGCCCGGACAAGGCGGAAGACGATATTCTGGTGGTCAACGGTCAGGAGATCCGGGTGGTCAGCGCGAAGACTCCGGCAGAGCTGCCCTGGAAAGCCCCCAACGTCGATATCGTGATCGAATCGACCGGGCTCTTCACGGAGGCGGAAAAGGCCAAGGGCCACCTGGCCGCTGGCGCCAAAAAGGTGATCATCTCCGCTCCGGCGAAGGGGGAAGACATCACGGTCGTGATGGGCGTCAACCACGAGAAGTACGACGCCGCCACCCACCACATCATCTCCAACGCCAGCTGCACGACGAACTGTCTGGCACCGCTGGTCCACGTCCTTCTGAAGGAAGGATTCGGCATCGACGAAGGTCTCATGACCACTGTCCATTCCTACACCGCCACCCAGAAGACCGTCGATGGCCCCTCCAAGAAGGATTGGAAGGGCGGACGCTCCGCGGCGATCAACATCATTCCATCCACCACCGGCGCGGCCAAGGCCGTGGCCCTTGTGTGTCCCGAGGTCAAGGGCAAGCTGACCGGCATGGCCTTCCGAGTGCCGACCCCCACGGTTTCGGTGGTCGATCTCACCGTGAAGACCGTCAAGGAGACCAGCTACGCCGAGATCTCCGCCGCCTTCAAGCGCGCTTCGGAAACCTACCTCAAGGGCATTCTGGCCTACACGACCGATGAAGTCGTCTCCACCGACTTCATCCACGACAAGAGCAGCTCGATCTTTGACGCCGGTTCCGGCATCGAACTCAACAGCCGCTTCTTCAAGCTGATCAGCTGGTACGACAACGAGTGGGGCTACTCCAATCGCGTCGGCGACCTTGTCCGGCATATCATTGCCAAGGGACTCTGATTCCTCGCCCTCCAAGGGCGGCGGCTCCGCTCACGCGGTCCCGCCGCCCTTTTTGTTTTCCGGCCCGGATCCGAGGTTCATCCATCCAATCGGGATCGCGCATGCCCACCTGGAAAGCCATCGCCGCCATGGCCCGGAACCGGGTCATCGGACACGCCAACCGGATCCCATGGCATCTCCCGGCCGACTTCCAATGGTTCAAGCGAACCACGCTCGGCGGGATCCTCGTCATGGGCCGTCGGACCTACGAATCCATCGGTCGCCCGCTGCCCGGAAGAGAGACCTTGGTTCTGAGTCGGTCTGGAACCTTGATCCCCGGGGTCAGGACGTTGGCCAGCGCCGCCGAACTCCGCATCTGCCTGGAGGGCGAGTCGAGGCAGGTCTGGATCTGCGGCGGGGCGGAGATCTACCGACAACTGCTTCCCTGCTGTTCAGAGCTCTACCTCTCGCTGATCGACATCGAACCGGTCGGGGACGCATTCTTCCCCACGTTCGAAGAGGACTTTGAACCGGGAGAAGAAGTCCTTCGCGAACCCGGTTTTGTCGTCCACCACTTTCGTCGGTGCCCGCCCGCCCAGAAGACTCGCGGCAGGCAGACCGGCATCCTGCCATGAGATTTCGGTTCTGGATTTCAGTCGCATCGCTGGCCCTGCTGGCAGGCGCAGCCCACGCGGAGGCCCCACGAATCCCTGCCTCGCGCATGATCTGGTGGGATCATCCCGAACTGCTCCGGACGGAGCGCACGGCAACCCAGGTGACGGTGCGGCCGCCGCCCTTCAATCCAGGGTTCACCTGGCGTGAAGCGGTGGTGTCGTGGAACACCACCCATCCCGAGCCGCTGACGATTCGAGCCCGCCCCCATTGGAAGGGCGACGCCGGGCCTTGGTACACGCTGGCCCACTGGTCCCAGGACACCAACGCATCTTCCCGGACCAGCATTCCCGGCCAGCGTGATTCCCTGGCCCATGTCGACACCGACACCCTGGTGGCGGACGAGCCGGCGAGCGGCATCGAGATTGAGGTCGTGATCACCACGGCGTCCCTCCGGGTGCCGGCCGACCTCCGAATCGGCGTCAGCGTGTTGGGCAGTGAATCGAATGGTCCGGTCCCTCCTCCCTACACGAACGCCTGGGGACGCTTGATTTCCCTCCCGATCCGCTCGCAGGCCGACTTCCCGGAGGGGATCCAGTCTTGGTGCAGCCCGACCAGCCTCAGCATGGTCCTGTCGGGCTGGGGAGACCGATTGAGCCGGCCCGAACTCCTGCAGGATGTTCCGCAGGTTGCCCGTGGAGTCCATGACCCGGGCTGGCCAGGGACCGGCAACTGGTCGTTCAACGCCGCTTACGCCGGCCAGCACGCAGGAATCTCGGCCTGCGTGGCGCGTCTGGCGGGACTGTCCGATCTGGAACGTTGGATCGCGGCGGGGATCCCGGTGACGACCTCGGTTTCGTATGCGCAACTCAAAGGGGCGGACAATCCGCGGGCCGGGGACGGTCACTTGGTGGTGGTGAGTGGCTTTACCGCCACTGGGGATGTGCAGGTCCATGACCCCGGGGTTCGAAAGGAGCGGGTCGTCCGGACCTTCCCACGAGCCGATTTCAGCCGCGCCTGGGATCATTCCTCCCGCACGGCGTACCTGATCTGGCCCACGCGGCAGGGACTTCCGGAGAAGGGTGAAGGTCGGTGGCCAAAACCGTGACTCGGACTCAGCCCTCAGGAATCGCTTTGAATTTTTCCTCCAGCCAGGCGGCCTGGGCAGAGAGCAAGCGCCGGGGATCGATGCGGGCGTAGGTCACCCGGGCATTGTGCCAGTCCTTCTTTCCAAAATGGTACTCAAACCAGGCCAAATGATAGACGGCCATTTCGGAGAGACCGACACTGAGGGTATTCACCCCACGGAGGACGGAGGCGGCATCATCCAGGCGACCGCTCTGGAGCAGCGCCAGGACATGGTTCAATTCGCAGTCCACATCACCGGGACGGGCCTGCAGGACCCGCAGGGTCAACTGGACGGCTTCCTCCGGTCGTCGACGTGCGAGCACCAATGCCGCGGCATAGTTGTTCACGATGCTCGAATCTGCTGGATTGAGGGCGTAGGCCTTTTCCGCCGACGGCAGCAGTTCCTCGGAATTGTTCGAAAGGAAGGCCGCGGCCGTGCGATCGAACCAGTAGATCGGATCTGTTTTGTAAGTCGGCTCAACGGTCCGCAACAACGCCAATGAAACGTCCGCGAACCCAATTCCACGCATCTGCAGGGCAATGTATCGGGTGAGCTCAGGGGACGGCAGGGTGGAGCGGACCAACCGATCCGCCGCCGAACGGGCGGCCTCCGGGCGGTCCAGATTCACCTCCGCCACGGCCTCGAGGTATTGCGAATAGGCATCCAGCGAACCCTGCAATCCGAGCTCGTTCCGAATGGCAAAAGCCAAGCCCCGCAACTCAGCCCACTGCTTCTGCGAGAGCAGGTTGTTGGCCTGTAGGATCCAGAGGTCCCGGTCAAAACCGAACGGTCTCAACTGCTGTTCCAGAAAGGCGATCGAGGCATCCACCAGTCCTAGCGAAGTCAGGGTACTCCCAAGGATCTGAGCCTCACTCGGGGACTGGGGCGTCGCTGGAAAGTTCCGAGCCAACTCTCGCGCCCCCTCCTTTCGACCGAGCGCAGCCATCAACAGCCAGTGCCGGGCATGGTCCGCCACTTGGGCGTCGTGATCTTCTTCCATGCGACGAAGGGCTTCCCCAAACCCGGCTTCATCGCGCATCGCGAAACTGACCTGCAGTTGCAACCGCAGCGCTACCGAGCGCTGCCGAGGATCCAATTGCGCGGCCCGAAGTGCCTCACGCCCAGCCAGCAGGGTAACGGGAGGTCCCCAGTTGGCCATCCACGCCTGATGATACAACACCAAATCCACATCATTGGTGAACTGCGACTCCCGCTTGGTCCAGAGTCGTTCAAAGCTCTTGATATCGCCCATGCCGAAGTAGGAGCGAACAAGGAGCTTCGCAGTATCCGGGCCCAGACGATCCTCCAGATTCTCCCCCAGCCTCACCACGTAATCCTCCATGCCGTATCTGGACATGAGACGAAGGGTCAACTCCGCGTCGGCCGTATTGGTACCGCCAAGGCGCAACATCCAGATGGCGTAATTGACGGCGAATCCCAGATGTTCCTTGGGTGGGCTCTTGAGGGAGGCGATATAGCCCAGTCCATCCCGCAACAGGCTCAGGTCTGCCGAATTGTTGGCAATCGCAGATCGCCACGCGTGGATCGCTTCGGATGACCGACCGGCAGCCGCTTCCTTGAGCGCTGTTTTCCGAAGAGAACGTGCCTGCCAGAGATCCAGGCCACTGACTTTCAGGACGGGATCGAAATCCTCGGGGGTTTGGCGCCAGATCGGAGGCAGGAACAGGCCGAGGGAAACCAGCAAAATCAGGAACGCCAGCGCGAAGACCCCAAACCAGTGGTCGAAGAAAAACACCAGGAACGAACTGCCCCCCAGACGTTCGACCATCCGGCGTTTCCTGTTCTCCGTCTCTTCAATATCATTCATGGCGCTTGGACTCGGGACCCTTCCGTTGGCTGCCGCCGAAGCCCGACCAGTCGATGGTACTCTTTTTCCAACCATCGCAGCTGAACCGGCATCAGAAACCTCCCCTCGATCTCCCGATAAACCTCAATGGCCTCGGTAACCCGCCCACGCCGAGCATGCACTTCGAAGCGCCCGAGGCAAACCATCGTTCGCTCCAATCCAGCCAACCTCTCCAGAGGCAATGCCTCCAACCGAGCCTCGGCGATGTCCAACTCCCCCAGTTGAACCCAGGCCAACGCCTCCTGGATCCGGACCGTGCCTCCCACCCGGGTGCGAATTCCGGCCACTTCCAAAAGCTTCAGGACCTCCGCCGGATCCTTCCGCAATGCCAGCAATGCCCAGGCATGGTCCGCCACCAGCGGAAGATGGAGCGGATCCAGTGCCCGGAGCCGTACGACGGCGTCCAATCGCCCCTCGGCATCTCCGTCGACCTGCGCCAACGCAAGGCGGACCTGCCAGTATCTCGCTGTCCCCTGCGCCGTGTCCGCGGCGGAACGGAGCCAATCCGCGACTCGACGCACCTGTCCCCAGGCGGAAAACCGTTGTGCCCACGCCCAGGCTACCTCTCCAGACAACGGCGGCGCCAAATCCGCCTGTTTCCAGGCATCCGACGCGTCCGCACCCCGCCCAAAACCCTCCAGTCCCACTGCTTCCAATCGCCATCCGACCGATTCCCACCCGAGGCGACGGCCAGCGTCACCCCGCAAGTGGATGCCCAACTCTCTCAACCCGCTCCAGTCGGCGGTCTGCCAGAGGAGATCGGCCCACCGATCCCACCAGAGCGGTTGTTCCCATCGACCCGTCGCGTCCTTCAGCACCCGGATCGCCTGACGGGTTTCCCCCACTTTCAAGAGCAGGTCCAGACAGGGGTCAACCTCCCATGCGGCTTCGGGCCGCGGCCACTTCCGCAGGTCACCCAAGAGCGGGCCCGTCCGTCCCAGGGTCGCCTGCAATTGGCCGAGACGAACCCGATCGATCAACCGTGCTTGTCCTGAATCCACGAGGCGCTGCAGGACTTCTTCGGCGCCATCGAGGTCGGACCGGGCCACCTGCACCTGCAGGAGAAGTCGGTTCGCTTCCACGGCCGCGGGACCGCCACCCGCCGCCTCGGCCTCCAGTTGTGCCCGCGCCAACCCGGCACCCGTGGGCGGGCCCCAACCCGCCTTCCACGCCCATTCCACCGTCGAGTGGGTCCAGGGCCCGAACCTCGGGCTTCCCATCGACCGCCCTACCACAGCCCAACTGCCCCGGTCCGCCAACCGCTGCAACCACAACTCCCGTTCAGCGCCTTCCAGATGCGCTTCCCACGGATTGAGTCCCGCATCCAGGAACTCGTCGGCCTCTGCCTTCAACAACAGGCGGAACACCCGGGCCACATCCGATCGGTTGGTGCCTTCAATCCGCCACAGCCAATGCCCACACCGCAGTCCGTTGGAGAGGGATTCCAAGGGGATCCGCTCCGCCTGGGTCAGTGAATCCAGGTACCCGCGCAACGCCGATGGATCGGCCGGGTCCCAGTCCACCCGGTGCCGCCAGGCCGCCGCGTCCGGACGGAAACTCGGTTGCCCCGCCACACCCATCCGCTGGTCGTGCCAACGGCTGCGAATCCAGTCCGCTCCACTCATCCGCCAGGCCTGGCCCTCCGGCCAACGATGCCCTGGCACCCATTCGAGCGACGCAGCCAAGAGGAGGCCTCCGCCCAGGAGCAGGGTCAGGATCACCCCGCCAAAGGCACGGTCATGGTGCAGGAGTCGGAGGATCGCCCAGCGCTCCCACCACGCTACCCCTTCACCGGGGACCCAACCGGCCGCCCGGCGTCGCCAAGGCCAGTTCATTGGCGGGTGACGTGCAACCAGGTGGCTCCACTCCCAGCGTCCAACTCGAAGTTCCTCATGGCCGCCGGCAACACGGCAAAGCCGCCCGGGGCCAATTCGATCCGCTGCCCGCCGCCCACCAGGACCACCCTCCCCGCGACCACGGCAACCAGTCCGGGGTGTCCCGGAGCGCGGCGATCCGGGATGGGGCCCGCCCCGTTCAACTCATCGATGTCGAACAGCGGATCCCGAACGAGCGATCGCACCGACAATCCGCCCTCGGACACGCCCATCGTCGAAACGAGGGCCGGTGCCTGATCCTTGAAATCGATCGAGTCCATCGCCTGGTCGAGATGGAGGTCCCGCGGCCTTCCGTTCAGGCCTACCCGGTTCCAGTCGAACACCCGGTAGGTGGTGTCGGAGTTCTGCTGGATCTCGAAGATGACCAACCCCCGACCGAGGGCATGCACCCGTCCGCTAGGCAGAAAAAGGGCGTCGCCTGCCCTTGCTGGAAGCCGGTGAAAAAGCTCGGCCACGGTGCCGTCGCGGGCGCGACGCTCGAACTCATTTCGTCCGGTGCCCGCTCGCAGGCCGGCATGGAAGCAGGCCCCGGGATCGGCCGCCGCGACGTACCACATCTCCGTCTTCGGTTCGCCGCCCAAGGCGACTGCCACCGATGCCGGCGGGTGAACCTGGAGCGAGAGATCTTCCCGGGCATCCAGCAACTTGCACATCCAGGGGAACCGCGTGCCAGAAGGCACCGACTGTCCCCAGAGTCCAACGGGATCCGCGGACATCAATTCGGCAAGGGTTCGGCCCGTCAGGGGGCCTTGCGCCACCACGCTCACAGCGTCCGGCCGATCGCAAACTTCCCACGATTCGCCGATGACGCGTCCTGGAGGCAACGAACGCCCGAACACCGTCTCCAACCGGCGTCCGCCCCAGATGCGGTCCTGATACAGCGGGCGGAAGGTGAACGGATACCACATGGGCAGCCTCCTCGCAGGACGGATCAGGCAACGGCTTCCACGGACTCCGTGAACTGCCCAAAGCCGCGGAATTTCCGGTAGCGCTGCTGCAATCGCTCTTCTTTGGAGAGTTGCT
>JBDNHZ010000005.1:0-4173 GCA_041688515.1 Verrucomicrobiota bacterium | reverse complement strand
TGCAGTCGAGTGTGCCCGAGACCCTCCAGCTTGAACGCGAACCGGAACACATCCGGCGGATGTACGGACTCGACCAGGAACACACGAAGGCCTTCGGACAGCATTGCCTGGTGGCCCGCCGGTTGGTTGAGCGCGGCGTGCGTTTCATCCAGATCTTCCACGGGGGCGGAGGCGGGGGTGCCTGGGATGCCCACAGCGAGATCAAATCGAATCATACCCAGTTGGCGGCGCAGGTGGACCTGCCCATCGCCGGGCTCTTGAAGGATCTGCGGCAACGCGGGCTGCTGGACGATACCCTCGTGGTGTTCGGGACTGAATTCGGTCGTTCGCCCGGCGCGGAGGGAACCGGCCGCGACCATCATCCGCAGGCCTTTTGCGCCTGGCTTGCAGGCGGGGGCGTCCGGGGAGGCGTTCAGTATGGGCAAACCGATGAACTGGGATTCCACGCCGCCGACAATCGACGGTACGTGACCGACATCCACGCGACGGTGCTGCATCAACTGGGGTTGGATTCGCGGCGGCTGGAAGTTCCAGGCAGAAAACGCCTGGACCTGGATCACGGCAGCGTCATCCGCGAGATCCTGGGATAGCGCGGGCAGTCGCCCCTTACTTGCCCGTGCCCGGCACCGTGTTCGTGCTGAAGGTCACCTGGACGAAGCACTCGGGAATGTGCGAATCCCAGATGCCGTGCCGGCTCCAGACCCATCCGCCGGAATCCTTGGCTGGAGTCGCTTCCTTGTAGGTGTTGAAGCGGGAAAAATCCATGCGCCACAGGTCGCCTTCGCGCGGCGGCAACGGGCGTTCCTCGGCTTTCGCCAGCCATTCGAGTCCTTTCCAGGGCAAGGCCAGTTCCACGGTCCAACCGCGGTCGCGATCGGTGTCCAGGTTGATCGTGCCATCGACGTGCACCGCGGTCCGGATCCCAGGGAAGCTCCAGTTGAAATTCCCGAGGCGTCCGCCCCGGGGATGGGTGGTGAAACCCACGCCATTGAACGGCTGCAGCTTCGCGCGGGCGAACTCGGGGGCCTGGGAAAACCCACCCTTCTCGTAGGCATCGTTCCAGATGAAGAAGACCTCGTAGACCGTATTGAAGGCGTTGATCTCGAATTCGTAGTACGCGTCGCGTCCGGCGATGAAGAACTCGACGTCGTTGTCGTAGTAGATCGGGTCGTTGTGCTGCGTGAACTTCGCGTGCACGAACGGTTCCTCGACCCGGTAAGCCACGTAGAGATGGGTCTCATCCCAGACCACCATCGCCTGCGTGTCGTGAACCGTGCGGCCTCCCGTCAGGATGTCGACAAAGCGCGGCGAATGCGGCGCCTTCTGCCACACCGCTTCGTCCAGCTTGCCGTCCACCACGATGGGTTCCGTCGTTCGGAACGCCGTGTAACGGGGCAACCCGGACTCGGGGCAGGGGAACTTGCTCCGCGCCGTCCCGTCTTCGGCGGAGACCGCGGAGAAGAGCAGGGGAAACAGTCGGAGCAATCGGAGGCAGGAAAGACGCTTCATCAATGCCGGTGATCCTTTCGGATTCGGTCGCGGACGCCAAGCAGCGCCTCCGCGAAGCTCCTGGGACCGCGGGCGTCCTCGCCCGTCTCTCCTGGACGAGTTCCGCGAGTCCGAAACCCGGAAGCCGGTGATGGGGACTCCGGGGCGTTCGGGTGTCCGCAAACATGGCCTCTACGCCGGAGGCGTTTCAGCGATGAGCCCGGGGTGCGCGAAGCGCGACCCCGGGTCACACGCCCCAGTTGCCTCCCCCAACTGCGGGCTCTCCATCCCGTTCTCGATATCCTATCCTTCAGGACACTCATTGCATGATCACCCGCCGAACCTTCTGTCGGATCGCCGGTGCCGCGGCCACCGCGATGCCCTTCCTGCCGCCGTTGCTCGGCGCAGATACCTCGGCGGAACTCCCGATGGGTTCGGCTCCCGTTCCGCTCGAGGCGGCTTGGTTCCCCAGTCGTTTGCATGCCTTCCTCTGGCGGAACTGGACGCTCGTCGATGTCTCCCGCCTGGTGGAGGTCGTCGGTGGACGACCGCGTGACCTCCGTCGCGTCGCCCGTTCGATGGGCCTTCCCCGAGCCCGCGTGCTGTCGGCCGGGGATCGTCGTCGGGCCAACCTCACCTTGATCCGGCGCAACTGGCATCTGCTGCCCTACGATCAGCTGTTGACCCTGCTTGGTTGGACAGCCGACGAGCTCGCCTACACCCTGCGCGAAGACGATTTCTTCTACGTGAAACTCGGGCTGCTGAAGCCGAAGGCGACGCGCCTTTCCTGGGCGGAACCCGATGCCGCCCAGAATGCCCGCGCGGAGGAGATTGCCCGGCTTGTCCGCGAACATTTTCCGGGCGCGGAGCTGGCCGGGCGCGATCCCTTGTTCTCGTTCGTCCGCACGCTCGCCAGCGCCCCGGGTGCGTCCGGGCCCGCGCCCGCGGCCAACGCCCGGAGTGCTCCGTTGCGCATGGGCTATTCCTACTTCGCGCTGTACGGAGATCCGCTGGTGGATCCATCGCTCGACCCGTATCCCGACGGTTACCTCGCCCGGTTGGCCGCATCCGGAGTCAACGCCGTCTGGTTGCAGGGAGTCCTCTCGCGGTTGTCGTCGTTGCCGTGGGATTCCCAGGACCGCATCGAGGTCCGACGCAAGGGTCTCCGGACGTTGGTTGAGCGCGCGGCACGGCATGGCATCCGGGTCTTCCTCTACCTGAACGAGCCGCGTTGCCTTCCAAAGACCTCGCCGGTCTTCGTCCAGCATCCCGACTGGCGTGGGGTTCCGGAGCAATCCTTCAACGCGATCTGCACCAGTGTTCCGGCGGTCCGGAAGGCGTTACGGGGGGCGGTGGCCGACCTCTGCCGGGCGGTTCCCGGTCTCGGCGGATTCTTCACCATCACTGCCTCGGAGAATCAGACCAACTGTTGGTCGCATGGGCGCGGAGGGGAATGTTCCCGCTGCCGGACCCGCGGCGCGGCCGAGGTCATCGCCGAGGTCAACGCGACCTTTCACGAGGGGATCGTTGAAGGCGGCGGCAGCCAGCGCCTGCTCGCTTGGGACTGGGGTTGGTCGAATGACTGGGCACCCGACGCCATCGCGCTGCTCCCGTCCGGAGTGACCGTGATGAGCGTCAGCGAATGGGACCTGCCCATCGAACGGGGTGGAGTGAAGTCGGAGATCGGCGAGTACTGCCTCAGCGTGGATCGTCCGGGACCGCGTGCCCAACGGCACTGGGCGGCGGCCCGGAAACGGGGCTTGCCGGTGGCCGCCAAACTTCAATTCGGCGTGACCTGGGAGATGGCCGCGGTGCCTTACCTTCCGGTCCTCGAAAATGTCGTCCGCCACGCCACCGCCCTTCGCGAGGCAGGAGTCGATCACCTGATGCTCGGCTGGACCCTCGGAGGACATCCGTCCCCCAACATCGAGTCGGTCGACGAGGTCGCGCGCGGGGGCGATCTCGAATCGCTGGCGGTGCGGCGGCATGGAGCGGAGCTCGCCCCACGGGTGGTCGGGTTTTGGAAACAATGCAGCGCGGCCTTTCGCGAGTTTCCCTACAGCGGCGGGACCGTTTACAGCGCCCCGCTTCAGATGGGGCCGGCCAATCCGTTCTGGTCGGTTCCCACCGGATACAAGGCCACGATGGTGGGCATCCCCTATGACGATCTGGAGGCTTGGCGTTCGATCTATCCGGCCCCCGTGTTCATCGCCCAGTTGGAGAAGGTCGCCGCGGGATTCGAGGCGGCGTTGTCCGAGCTTCGCGCCCAGGTGCCGAACCCATCGGACGGTCTCGCCGAAGAAATGCGGTTCGCCGAGGCGGCAGCGATCCACTTTGCCAGTGTTGCCAACCAGAGCCGGTTCGTCCGCGCCCGCGCTGCTGGCGATGCCGCACTCAAAACCCGCATCGCGCGTGACGAGATCCGACTCGCCGTCCGACTCCACGCCTTGCAGAGCCGGGATGCGCGCATCGGGTTCGAAGCATCCAACCAGTACTTCTACACCCCGCTCGATCTGGTCGAGAAGGTGATCAACTGCCAGTGGATCGCCGGGACGAAGGGTCCGTGAGTCGGACGCCGTCGGCCCTCACGATTCCGGCGAGAGCGACGACGCGACATCGACTCCGTACGCCTTGAAGGCGGGGACGGTGCCGGCGAGTGCAGCCAGCCCGATGAGCGAGGCCGGG
>JBDNHZ010000158.1:0-7120 GCA_041688515.1 Verrucomicrobiota bacterium | reverse complement strand
TGTGACCGCTTTGCTGGGAGCCGAGGAGATTGCCCGCCCCGCGGATCTCGAGGTCGCGCATGGCGATCTTGAACCCGGAACCGAGCGCCGAATACTGCTTGATGGCGGACATCCGTTTGCGCGCCTCGGTCAGGAGTTGGGCGTGTCGCGGCAGGAGCAGATAGGCATAGGCCTGATGCTTGTATCGGCCGACCCGACCGCGGAGTTGGTAGAGTTCGCTGAGCCCGAAGCGGTCGGCGCGATCGATGATGATCGTGTTGGCGTTGGGGATATCGAGTCCGCTCTCGATGATGGTGGTACTGATGAGCACATCCGCCTCGGCATTGACGAACCGGGTCATGACCCGCTCCAGGTCATCCGGATCCATCTGCCCGTGCCCGACCACGATCCGGGCATCGGGGACCAGGGCCTGGACGCGCAGCGCGAGCGCGTCGATGGAAGCGACGCGGTTGTGGAGGAAATAAATCTGACCTCCGCGATTGATCTCCCGCTGGATGGCGTCGCGGATGATGCGTTCGTCGTAGTTGGTGACGATGGTCTCGACGGGAAGCCGGTCCTGGGGCGGCGTCTCCAGTGTCGAGAGATCCCGGGCTCCGGTGAGCGCGAGATACAGCGTCCTCGGGATCGGCGTCGCGCTGAGGGTGAGGACGTCGATGGTCTGGCGGAGGAGCTTGAACTGTTCCTTGTGTCGCACGCCGAACTTCTGTTCCTCGTCCACCACCACCAACCCGAGGTCCTTGAACTGGACGTCGGGTGAGACGATTCGATGGGTGCCGATCACGATATCGACGGTGCCGTTGGCGGCCGCTTCCAGAACGGCCTTCTGCTGTTTGGCAGAACGGAATCGGGAGAGCAGTTCGATCCGGACCGGATACTCCGCCATGCGGTCCCTGAAGTTGTTGTAGTGTTGCTGGGCAAGGACCGTGGTGGGAACCAGGATGGCTACCTGCTTGCCGCCCATGACGGCTTTGAAGGCGGCGCGGATGGCGACCTCGGTCTTGCCGAAGCCCACGTCCCCGCACAGCAGGCGATCCATGGGTTTCGGGGCTTCCATGTCGGACTTGGCGGCAGCGATGGCGCGGATCTGGTCCGGGGTCTCCTCGTATTCGAAGGAGGCTTCGAACTCCCGTTGCCACGGCGCGTCCGCCTGGAACGCGTGCCCTTCCTTGGTCGCGCGGGTGGCTTGAACGGTGAGGAGTTCCGAGGCGAGATCGCGCACGGCCCGCTGGGCGGTTTCCTTGGCCTTGGTCCAACGATTTCCGCCCAGGGTGGACAACTGCGGACGTGCCTTGCCGGCTCCCACGTACTTCGAGACCAGGTGGGCCTCCGCCACCGGAACATACAGGCGAGGGGGTTCCTCCGCGTTGCCGGTGGGGGCGTATTCGATGACCAGGCATTCTTCGCCGGTCGCCTCGGTCGAGGTGGCTTCGCCCCGGCGGCGTCCCTGCGGCGGCAAGGTCTTGAGCCCGCGATACACCCCGATCCCGTGTTCCAGATGGACCACGTGATCGCCTTCCTCAAACTCGGTGAAGTCCACCTCGAAGACCGAGCGGACGGCGCTGGCATGGCGTGACTTGAGGCGACGCGGTCGCTGGACCTTGTAGCGTCCGTAGATCTCGGCATCGGTGACGACGACGATCCGGGAATCGGGGACGGTGAATCCGCGGCTCAGGACGCCGAGGTGACACGCCGGGGCGGGGGCCGGGAGCCCGAACTCGGTCCACAGTTCGTTGAACCGCTGTCGTTCGCCGTCGTGACCGCAGAACACGTGGACGTGATGGTCCTGCCGCTGCCAGCGATGGAGTTGCTCGAAGAACTCCCGGCGCTGGGCCTCGGCAACCTGCGGATCGGGCAGGACCGCGCCGATCGGACGGTAGGCGTCGAGCCCGGGGAAGGTGGGAGGTGAACCCGGGGAACTGCCCGCATGGAGCTTGATGGCGTCATCGGGGGCGCGCTCGGAAAGCCGCAGGATCGTGAGACCCCGGGACGTTGCTTCGGCGAGGACCTCGTCCCACTCGACTGAGAAGCGATCGCCCGGCGGCACCTGCTGACGGTAGCGGAGGGCCTGATCGAGCAGGGCGTCCGGTTCGCACAGGATCAACAGGCTGTCGGGAGGCAGGAAATCCAGAAGCGATCCCAGCGTCGGAGGCGCGGCTTCCTCAGAGGGTTGGGCCTCGGCGAGCTTGCTGCGTGCGGGCTTGAGCAGCCCGAGTTCACCGGCGGGTGGAAGGATGACTTCCGAGATGATTTCCCGGGAGACTTGCGCCTGGGGATCGAACTCACGCAGGGACTCCAACTCATCGCCGAAGAACTCGAGCCGGACCGGCCAGGGGGACGAAAGCGGCCAGACATCGACGATGCCGCCACGCCAGGAAAGCTCACCCTTGCCCGTCACCTGACTCTCGGGTTCATAGCCCTGTTCCTCGAGCCATTCGATGAGGTCGAGGGGGTTGAGCGTATCCCCCCGGCGGAGCGTGCGCGTGCGGTTCCTCGGATCCTTGCCGGTGAAGGTCCGCTGGAGCAGGGCGATGACCGAGGTGACGATCAGGCGCGGACGATCGGACTTCTCCGAGGTCAGGCTGATGAGTGTCTCAAGCCGCTCCGAAATGACATCTGCATGGGGAAGCTTGTTCTCGTGAGGCAGGGTTTCCCAGGCGGCGTGGAACAGCGGGGAAGGTTCCGGATCCAGCCAACTGGCGAGGTCGCCATGCACGCGTTCCTGGGACTTGAGTCCGTCGGTGACGATCACCACCACGCGCTCCGGTCGCGAACGGTGAAGCAGGGCGGCGAGGTAGGGTTGAGCCCCGGGGGAGACTCCTTCCAGTGCCGGATCGGATCCACCCTCCAGAAGGGCTTCGACCGTGCGGACGATGGCCTTCGGGAACAGTGCTGCCGGTCGCCGTTCACGGGGAGCTGCCGAAGTGGAGATGATCGGTGCCGTCGCCAAGGAGCGGAAAGCTGGGAGGGACGGGCTGGAAGTCAACCGGGTTTACCGGCGGCGACGCCGTCGGGCCCATTTTGACACTGTCCCCGCGGCGTCACGCGATGGGGTCGGGCGATCCCACTTTGCACAGTGTGATCGCGATCGGGGCGTTGTGGGACGCGGGAATCTCGTCCGTTTGATTCAGGCTTATCACGCCGTAGAAGGCAATCTGGGACCCCTAGGCCTTTGGCCGATCCCCCCAACCGATTGTCGAGAGCCGGGCGCGCGGGTCAAGGCTGGCTCCCGCAGACATCGCACGGCCGCAGCGGAGGCTCACGTCCAGGGGCTGATGCGGGAGTCGAGGTGGAAGACCTGGCCGGAGATGTTTCGCGTGGTGACCAGGAAAGCGATGAAGCGGGCGACTTCCATCGGATCGTTGAGCGTGTGGAGGAGATTGGCTTCGAGCCATCGTTCCCGTGCAGCGGGGGCGAGGGCGTCGGTCATCGGGCCGGGCAGGACCCCTGGGAAGACGGTGTTGACGCGGACGCCGTGCGGGGCGAGTTCGCAGGCAAGGGATTGTGCCAACCCGACCAGCGCGGCCTTGGACGCGGCATAGACGGATTGTCCAGCGCCCCCGGCACGGCTGGCGAGGCTGGAGACCATGACCAGATGGGAACCGGGTCGGGACCGGAGCAGGGGGAGCAGCTCGCGGGTTCCCCAAGCTGCCGGGCGCAGATTGATGGCCATCGTTCGATCCCAGGCGTCCACCGGCGTCGAGGCCAGGAGGGAATCCTCGCAGATTCCGGCGTTGTGGATGAGGGCGTGGAGGAAGGGAACCCGTTTGCTGATGAGTTCCGCGGCCCGGGTCCAATCTCCGGTGCTCGTGACATCCAACGGGATTGGAATGCTGCCGGGGGAAGTGACGGGCAGGGAAGTTTGGTGAACCCCGGCGAAGACCGTCCAACCGGCCGTGGCAAAGGTGAACGCCAGGGCGGATCCCAGAGTGCCGGCGGCCCCGGTGATCAGAACGGCGGGGCGTTCCGGTTGGGCGCTCACGAGTGCTGGGGAGTCAGGCGGGAGCCAAGCGGGTGGGTGGCCGGTGCACCGCCGATCCAGGTGGTCGTCACCGGGCCTTGGTGGTGGACGATGGCGTCGTGGACGCCGGCATCCCGGACCCGCCCGGGAATGGCGCACAGATCGGCGAGCAACCCCGGTTGAAGGGTGCCGAGCTCGTGGGCTAGACCGAGAGCGACAGCCCCATTCACCGTGGCACGCCGGACAATCTCGGCGGGATTGACGGTGTTGTCGCGTGCGGCGAGTTCGGCCATTTCCGAGAACATCGAGAGTTCAGCCTGTGGACCCGCACCGATGCGGGTGCTGGCGAGGGAATCGGTTCCCAAGCAGAGGTTCACCCCGGCGGCCGCCAGGCTTTGTCCCGGAAACCGCTGGTGTCGGAAGTAGGCATGCGAACGGGGACAGTGAACGACCGAAGTGCCGTGCTGGGCGAGAAGTCGGGCGTCGTCGTCCCACAGGTAATTGACATGGACGGCGAGGAAGTCGGGCCCGAGGAGTCCGTGCCGGGCGGCATGCTGGATCGGGGAACCGAGGCCGCAGTCGTCGTCCGGTCGCTGGCTGTGGAGCCAGTCGTGCATCGGGCCGCGACGGTACATGAACATGTCGAACTCCTCGCGGGACTCGGAGAGGTGGGTGGTGAGCCGCCAACCGCGGCGTCGGGCGCGTTCGGCGGAGAGACGGAGGAGTTCGGGAACGGTCGAGTAGGGAGCGTGTGGCGAGAGCCCGACGCCACCGGGATGGGGTGGGAGCGAGTCGAGGAGGGCTTCGGCCTCGTCGAGGAGCGTGGCGGGGTCGCGACGGAGTCGGACGCCGGTGAGTTCGAGGAAGGAATGGATACGGAGCGGGGTGGATTCGCGGAGCAGGGCGAGGGCGTGTGGCAGGGCCTCGATGTTGGCGACGGTGGTCGTGCCGTGATCCAGCAGTTGGCGCGCGCCGTGGAGCCAGGAGCGCACGAAATCGGCTTCGGACCAGGACGACTTGGCGGCGAGGATCGATTTGATCCAGTCGGGGAAGGCCCGGGGCGGCGCGAGTTGCCCGAGGAGATCGGTGTAGTCGAGGTGACAATGGGCATTCACCAACCCCGGCAGGAGGATGGCGTCGCCGAGATCGATCACCTCCTCGTCCGCTCCGGGTTCGGCTTCAGACCATGGACCCACCCACCGGAGGCGGGTGCCGGAAACGCGCACGGCTCCATCCGGGAGCACGGGCGAAGCGACCGGGACGACGTGCCGGGCGCGAAGCAGGATGGAACGAGGGGAATCGATAGAAAGAAGGCGGGCCGCAAGGCCCGCCTGGCTGGACATCGGGACGGGACGACGGTCAGACGGCCCGACGGGTTTCCTTGGTGCGGGCGGCGACTTTGTGGGTGCGCGACTTGGTCTTGTTGTGTTTGCGCCGGATCTGACCTTCGAGCTTCTTGGTGGTGGCATCGATCGCCGCGTAGAGATCGGCGCAGCGGTCTTCGGCGTAGAGATCGTTACCGCGGATCCCGATGCGGATGCCGCACTTGAACTGCTTCTCGGGGGAGTGGGCGATGTGATCCTTTTCGAGGGTGACCCGGGCATCCAGCAGCCAGCGATCGATGTGATCAAGCTTCTCGAGCCGATCGAGCACGTGTTGCTCAATGGCGTCGGTCAAAGTGACGTTGTGCGTCGACAGGATGAACTTCATGAGTGCGGTCAAAATGCGTCGCAGTCGGTCCCATTTCAACCCGGCAATTGGTTTTGCCGACAGAGTCCCGTTTCCCGGAGCGATGAGTGTCGGAGGGACGAGTTCTACGAGTCCTCATTTCCGAGTCCCGGAGTTTGGAACTCGCGGAGCTCGCCCCTCCAGTGCCTGCCCCTCCCGGGACCGCCCCGAAAAATGCCACTTGCGACCCGGGGATTGGGCCAGCATAAATCCGCCGTCAAAAATTGACGTCGTCTATGGCAGATCTGGCAAACCGCTACTCTCAGAACATCGCTGGCAAGTATTTCGTCGACAATCAGTGCATTGATTGCGACCTGTGCCGCGAAACCGCCCCCAAGAACTACACCCGCTACGATGAAGGCGGGTATTCCTTCGTTTTCAAGCAACCGGAGACTCCCGAGGAGGAAGCCGCCTGCAAGGAAGCCATGGAGGGCTGTCCGGTTGAGGCCATCGGCAACAACGGCTGATCCTGGCGGCGGTTTGACGGCGGCTTGAAATCGCGCCCGCCCCTTCGGCGGACGCTTTTTTATTTCCCCAGGCAGAAGGTACTGAAGATCCGGTCGAGCAGATCTTCGGTGGTGGTCTTGCCCACGATCTCGCCGATGGCTCCCACGGCAATCCTCAGGTCCAGGGAGATCAGGTCGAGGCTCGCTCCCGCGGTCATGGCGCTCCGCGTCCGATCGAGCGCCTCCCGGGTGCGGCGCAAGGCGTCCTGATGCCGGGCGTTGACCGCGATGGCGGCGGATTCGGAGGATGCGGCACCCGCCAGCAGGCTTTGTCGGATCCGCGCCCGCAGGATCGGAAGGCCTTCGCCGGTGCGACAACTGATCTGGATCAGGTCTTCCGAGGGAATTCCGCGGTACGCCGGGTCGATGGGGAGATCCGACTTGTTGCCCACCCTCAGGCGTCGTTCGGGGGGGAGCAGATGCAAGACCGGAGCGCTCTGCGGCGGGGGAGGCGACGAGAGATCCACCAATTCAAGCAACACATCCGCGGAGCGTGCGGCTTCGTGGCTCCGTCGGATCCCCTCAGCTTCAATGGTGTCCCCGGATTCCCTCAGCCCGGCGGTATCGACGAATACCACCGGGAATCCGCCGATGTTGGCCGCCTCCTCGATGGTGTCGCGGGTGGTGCCGGCGACGGGCGAGACAATCGCCCGATCCTGTCCCAGAAGCGCGTTCAGAAGGCTGGATTTCCCGGCGTTGGGAGGACCCACGAGGGCAGCGCGGGCTCCACTGCGGAGCAGTTGTCCCTCGGGGGCGGTCCGGAGCAACCGTTCGCATTGCGACGACGCGTTCTCCACTCGTTCCAGCAGTCGGGCGCTGGTTTCCGGAGCGATGTCTTCATCGGGGAAGTCCAGATGCGCCTCGACGTGGGCCAGCACGAGCATGAGATCGTCGCGGAGCGGGTCGATCTGGCGGGAAAGATGCCCGG
>JBDNHZ010000157.1:0-4773 GCA_041688515.1 Verrucomicrobiota bacterium | reverse complement strand
GGAAGTCAGAGTCTCCTCACGTCGTCTCCTACGGGTAGGCGACGAGGTCACGAGGCTCATTCTTCTCAGGCCCCAACCTCACCCGCGCTTCTCGTCGGCATCAATGTAATCCACGAACGTCTGAAGATCGTGGCGATGACCGAGGCCGGACTGTTCCTTGCGCATCTGGAGCCGGGCCTGGAGTTCGGGATCGCCGACGCGTCCGTGGTTGAAGAGATACTCACGGTGCGCGGCCTTCTCGGCTTCAACCGTCACCCCGTGGCGAGACACCCAGTCGCACACCTCACCGTCGGTGATCGAGTGACGGACGACTTCGACCAGTTGCTCCGGTTGAACCCCGGCGCGGTCGAGCCAGAGCTTGTCGAATCCCTTGTGAAGGAAGTTGGCCTGGTAATCCGGGTGCAGACGCCCCGCCAGATGGAGCCGGATCTTGTCGATCAGTCGCGGCAGATAGGCCCAGCCAGCCATGATTTCCTTCGGACTGCGCGGATAGATGATGTCGCTCACTGGGCGCGAAAGTGCCGGGAGCAACGGCTGCTGAGAAGGAATGATTCGCGCTCATCTACTGCGAACCACCGGTTGCCAGCGGCCCTCAGGAACCCGACGCTGCGGGCATGTCCACAATGGATTTTGACACGGTGGTCATCGGTGGCGGGTCGGCTGGCTACGCCGCCGCCCGGACCCTGACCTCGGCCGGTTGGCGCGTGGCGGTCGTCGATGGCGCTTCCGAACTGGGGGGACTGTGCATCCTGCGCGGATGCATGCCCACCAAAGCCCTCCTCCACGCCTCGGAACTGCGCCATGGATTCCGTCAGGCCGAGACTTGGGGAATCTCCGCGCGTGACGTCGAAGTGGATGTGCCAAAGCTCTTCGATCGGAAGGATGCCTTGATCGCGGAGTTCGCCCGTTACCGCCGCGAACAACTCGAGGCCGGAACCTTCGAACTCATCCGTGGGCGGGCGACGTTCACCGATCCGCATACCTTGGCCATTCACGGGCATCGATCGATCCGAGCCCGTCATTTCATCCTGGCGACCGGCTCGGTGATCGCGCCCCCCCCGCTTGATGCTTTGAAGCACGCCGGCTTCCTGAACAGCGACTCCGCGCTGCTCCTGCAGCGGATCCCCGAGTCCATGATCGTGCTGGGGGGCGGTGCCGTGGCCCTGGAATTCGCCCAGTTCTTCTCCCGGATGGGATCGCTGGTCTCAGTGGTCCAGCGCAGTCCGAACCTGCTGCGGAATTTGGATCATGACGTCACCGATGAACTGGAGATGGCGCTCGTTCGCGAGGGCTTGCAGATCTTCACCGATACCCAACTCCGGGATGTCCGGAGGCGTGGCCAGGAAAAGGAAGTCGTCTTCGAAGAGGCCGGACGTGAAGTCGTGCTGGCAGCCGAAGAGATCTTCCATGGTTTGGGCCGTCGGCCGGCCACCGAACATCTCGGGCTGGACCTGGCAGGAGTGGAAGTCCTCGCCTCCGGCCGCATCGTCGTGGATGCCACTCAGCGCACATCGGCTCCGCACATCTACGCGGCCGGAGATTGCTGTAGCCCGCATGAACTGGTGCACGTCGCCATCCTCCAGGCCGAGGCCGCTGCAAAAAACCTCCTGCACCCGGACAAGCCGGTGGCGATCGAGGATCGACTGCTCACCCAGGTCGTGTTCACCGATCCCGGCGTGGCTGTGACCGGCATGGGCGAGCGCGAGGCGGCTGAGCGTCATCACGCCGTCCGGGTCGCCCGATATGCGTTCAACGACCATGGCAAATCCATGATCCTCGGTTGCCAGGAAGGATTCGTGAAACTGCTGGCCGACGCCCGCAGCGGGGAACTGCTGGGAGGCGCTTGTGTCGGCCCGCAGGCGGGGGAATTGATCCACGAGATCACCGTCGCCCTCGCCGCACGCCTCACCGCCGCGCAGTTCGCCGCCATTCCGCATTACCATCCCACTCTCGCCGAGATCTGGACTTACCCGGCGGAGGAACTCGCTGCTCCCTGATCCGGAAGAGGACCGCCTCGCTCAGCCCATTTTCGGGAAGAAGCGGGCGACATTCGCCTGGGTGATCTCCGAGAGAGTTGACAGAGGTACGCCCCGCACCTCCGCCACCCGGGTTGCGATCTCCCGGACGTAGGCGGGTTCACACCGCTTCCCGCGATACGGCACCGGCGCGAGATAGGGACTGTCCGTTTCAAGCATCAACCGGTCCAACGGCGACGCTGCCAGCGCGGTCCGGATCTCCGCGGCATTCTTGAAGGTCAGGATGCCGGTGAAACTGACGTAGGAACCGAGAGCAATGACCTCTTCCAGTTCCGCCACCGTTCCCACGAAACAGTGGAACACTCCCCGCACCCGGTGGGCGAACGGCTGGAACACCTCCATCGCCGCGCGATGCGCCGCCCGCTGATGCACCACCACGTTGAGTCCGAGTTCTGACGCCACCTCCAACTGCTGACGGAACGCCGTCGCCTGCTTCTCACAGAACCGCTGGATGTCCGCCGGGCTGGCACCGGTCTCGGGCGTCGGAAGGCGGTAGTGGTCGATGCCGCATTCGCCGATGGCCACGACCTTTGGATGTCGGCCCAGATGCAACAGGTCGGGCCGGACGTCTTCCGGGGCATGCTCCACGGAATTCGGGTGCCATCCCACCGTGGCGAACACCCCGGGATACCGATCCGCCAACGCGACCGCCCGACGACTGCTTTCCAGGTCACAACCAATGGTCACGATCCGATCGATCCCAGCTGCACGCGCCCGTTCGATCACCTCGTCGAGGTCGGCGGCGAAGTCGGGAAAATCGAGGTGCGCGTGCGTCTCGCAAAAGGCTTCCACGTCGCCAAGGGTGACCGGAGCCCCCCGGACGGGCGAGTTCTACGAATCCCCATTCCCAACTTCCGGGGCTTCAGACACGCGGAGCCTGCCCTGGAGGGCGGTGTCGAGATGTGCTTCATGGCACCCCATGGCCCCTGACGAATCGAATCCTGACTCTGAAACCCTTCTTCCGCCCCCGACCCAGCCCGCCTTTTCTCGCTTCTGAAGCCGGGATCCCTTGTCCGCGGGCAGATCGCCTCTACTGTTCCGATTCATGGATTGGCGCGATTTCACCTTGGGCGATGCACCGGCCGCAGAACAGTCTCTGGGACTGTTCCCGACGGCCGTCCGCGAGAAGGGCGAGGAGGCCTTTCGCCGCGGGATCGTCCAGAACATCCGGTGCCTCGACGCCCACAATGCCTACGTGGGAAGCGTGACCGGTCTGCGCCCCTGTGAAGTGGGGCTTCGTCTCGACTCCACCACCGGCGGCTGGCGCGGGGAGTGCACCTGTCCCGCCGGCCCCCTCTGCGAACACACCTACGCGCTGACCCGTCACCTTCTCACCCGCCATCAACTGATTGCCGGTGGCTCCAAGAAATCCGCCCCGAAGAAGGTCACCCCAAAGAAGGCCGCTGCCGCATCGACGCCCGCGCCGACCGCCACCGCAGGAGCCAGCACGCCTCCGACCACCGCCGCGCAGCCCGCCTCGAAGACTCCAGGCGCGACCTTGGAGATGCACAAGCCCGGTCCGCTCGAAGAGCGCCTGGTCGCCCGTAACCTTCCCATGACCGCCGAGCAGCGGGGCTTTCTGGGCCAGATCAGCGATCTGTACCGCCGCTTCGGCCGGAGGCCGGCGGTCGCCCGGCTCGAACTCGAACGCCTCCGCCTGGCAAAACCGACCGGGACCACCGGCAACTTCGACGGCCTTCAACTCTGGCGATCCCTGCCCGCCGACGAATACGAGTTCTGGCTTTATCTGGCCCTCCACGCCGAAGACAAAGGTCCAGGCATCCCTGCCTTTCTCAAGCCGATCTCCGATCTGGAACCCCTGCGCCGACGCCTCGCCCACGAACGCCGGCAACAGGAGATCGAACATTGGCGTCAGGTCCTGGCCACCTGGGGTGCCGCCCCGACCGACGACCCTGCGACCACCGGCACCACCGACCTGCGCATCCGCTTTGCCGACGGGGAAGCGCTGCTGGAATGGCGACGGGGAAGCGCCGACGACTTCGAGACAATGAAGGCGCATCAATTCGAGCGCTTCAGTCAGACCCATCTCGGACGCGGCCTCATTGCCCCCGAAGGAATGCTCCTCTGGCACGCGTTCCAGCAATGCCTCGCCGTCAACGGCTACAAGAAGCCCGCACTCAACCCCGCCGAGCCCACCGCACGTCGGACCCTCGCCTTCCTCCTCCGCCAATCCGGTCTTGCCAGCCGTCTGGTCAATGCCGAGGGCGAACCCCTCACCCGCCCTGCCACCCCGCTGCGCTGGCGTCTCACCGATCCGGACGAGATTGCCGGCGATTACCGACTTCGGCTGGTTCAAGCAGACGGATCGCCCGCGCCGGAAATCCTCGGAACCTTTCCCGGCGAACCCACGTTGTACCTGGCCGCCGACACCCTCTTCATCGGTCCGGCCATCGATGACCGTCTCCTCGCCCTCAACACCGAGACCACCGTTCCCGCCGCCGCCGTCGAGTCCCGCGGCGGCGTCCGCTTTCTGCGCAATCTCGGTCTCGACCTTCCCCCACGGCTGGTCGAGCGGGTCCGACTGATCCCGCTGCACCCACTTCTCCGCCTGGATCTCCGTCATCTCACCCATGGATCGGATGCTGAACACTGCGTCATGGACGTCCTCGGCCTCTCGGCCGATGCCACCCTGGTCGAGCGTTGGAACGGCTCGCAGTGGCAGGAACCGACCGGAGCCCGCGCGGCGGAACCTACCCCTACCCCTACCCCTACCCCT
>JBDNHZ010000156.1:0-10391 GCA_041688515.1 Verrucomicrobiota bacterium | reverse complement strand
TTGCTCGGGCGTATTGGAGTAGGAGGCGTCGGCCGAGGTCGCCGAACCACCGCCAATCGGGCTGGCCCCGCGAACCATTCCGGGAACGGTCCAGTAGCCGTGGGGTCGGTCGCCCGATTTATGGAAGACCTGCCCGTAATCGTCGAAGGCAACCCCCCAGCAGTTGGCCCCGGCCATGCCGCCGCCGAAGAATCCGTCGAGCCGAAGCGAGCGCGGCCGGAGACGCCAGACAGCGGCCCGGTCGAGTCGGGCAACGCCCCAGGGGGTTTCAACGCGCGACATGGCGTGGAGCCCCTGGGTAAACCACAGGCTGCCATCGGGTCCGTGGGCAATGGAGTTAACCAGTTGATGGGTGTCACCGATGCCGAACCCGCTGAACAGGACGGTGCGCGAATCGGCGCGCCCATCCCCATCGGTGTCCTTGAAGTGAAGGATCTGATCGAAGTCGCAGACCAACACCCCTCCGGCGTAAGGCTCGACCCCCTGGACCATCGTCAGGCCCTCGGCGAAGCGTGTGGAGGTGTCGGCGCGGCCATCCCCATTGGTGTCGTGCAGAACGAGGATGTAGTCCGAAGGTTTGGCGCTGGCGCGGGACTGCGGGTAGGTGGGGGAACAGGCGATGTAGAGCCGGCCGCGTTCATCCCAGGAGATCTGGGTGGGTTTGACCACGCCTTCGCGTTCAGACGCGAACAGGTTGACCTCGTATCCCTCGGCCGGGGTGAAAGTGGCGAACTGTTCCTCGGGTGACAGGGCAGAGGCATCGACGGCCACGGGGGCCACCGGCGCGGCCGGCACGACGGCCGCCACCGGTTTGCCGAGGGCGAGATCCTGGATCCGCGTCTCGGTGGCGGCGACGAGCGGGCGGTACTGTTCGAAGGCTTCCTTCAGCGAAGGCTCGTTTCCGGAACCCTTGGCGAAGATCTGCGAGACGCGATCGCCGTAAACGAAGGACCAGTTGGCCGGACGCCAGCAGTCAAACCAGAGGCGGTTCTTCTCGATGATGGGGTCGTGGAGTGCGGTGCGTTGCGCCACGGTGACGGCGGGTGTGCCGAGTTGGGCGGCGATCACCCTGGCCACTTCGGGCAAGCCCGCGTCGTTGAGGTGGAGCCCGTCGTCGGTCAGTCGGAAGGCCCCAGCAGGTCGGGACAAAAGCGGGGTGAAGAGATCGACAAAGACCGCGCCGCGTTGGCGGGCGAGTTCCCGGATGGCCTGGGTGTAGGCGGCGACGTCGGCGTTCTTTCGGGTGAGATCCGGCGCGTTCGGGGCGAGGGGTTTCTCAAAGGGCATGGGTGACACCAGAACGATCCGGCGGGTGCGCAGGGCGAACTGGTCGAGGAGTCGGTGGTAGGCGGCGATGAACTCGGGGATGCGCGAAGTGCCGTCGAGGGCTTCGATCTGTCCGAACTGGGCCATCACGGCGGTGGCTCCCGCGCGTTCGAGTTGGGGTGTCCAGGATCCGAAATTCAAGTCGCGCCACTGCTCGTACACGGTGTCCGCCTCCCAGGCCATGGAACGGAAACGCAACCGACGGGCGGCATGCCCCGAGGCCAGGTACGACTCGAGGTGTCCGGTCTTCTGGTCGCGGACGAAATTCTCCTGACCGACGAACACGATCGTCTCATTCTCGGCGGGCTCGAAGCGCGCGTTCGGGAAGGGGGCGGCAGCGATGCGGGGTTGGCCTTCGCCAAAGCGGCTGAGGATCTCGGACTGGGGCGGGATTGCGGGGCGGGGGAGTTCCTCGATCTGGAGGTTTCTGAAGGCGATCTCGGCCTTGCAGTTCCCATGGATCTGCAGGGCGATGCCCCCCGCCAGTTCGATGGCCGGATCGGTTTCCAACCAGAGAGCGGTGCGCTGGCCATTGAGGGTCAGCGTCACCTGATGTCCGATGGCGGTGATTTCGTAGTGGTTCCATTCGCCGGGCTTTTCGATGCGCGCAACGAGGTTGGTATCGGCCATCGCCAGCATGCGGTTGCGACGGGATTCGTCGTAGAGGCAACCCGAGTAACCCGCGCCGATGTCGGCCTGGAAGCCGGCCATTTCGTTGGGCGGTTGGGCGATGCGACGGCTGTGGAACTGCACGCCGCCATTGACGAACCCCTCGGTGCCCACCAGGCGATAGTCGAGTTGGAGATGGAAGTTGGTATAGGCCCGGGTGGTGGCGAGGAACTCATTGCGCGGATTGCCAGCGAGGGAACCGCCGACGATCCCGCCGTCGCGGATGCGCCAGGTGGCGTTGGTGTCCCCTTCCCAACCGGCGAAAGTAGTCCCGTCGAAGAGGGGGACGGGTGCACCGATCAGGGCCGGGGCAATGGCAAGCAGAACGCTGGCGACGAGGAAGAGCCGCTTCATGGATCCGCGGAGCGTACCGCGGGTGGCTGCGGGCGGCGAAGGCTTCTTTGCGATTCGACCGGTCTGATCGGTCTGATCGGTCTGATCCGGCTGATCTGTAGACCAGCCTGCGCCCCCATTCCTACTCGTAGCGCAGGGACTCGATGGGATCGAGGTTGGCGGCTTTCCAGGCGGGGTAGGTGCCGAAGACGATGCCGACGATCGAACAGACGATCAGCCCGATGGCAGCCCAGTCGAAGGGGATGATGGGCGGCGTCTGGAGCAGAAGGCTGATGACGTTGCCGGCGAGAATTCCGAGCCCGACGCCCACGATGCCGCCGATCTCGGAGAGGACGACGGCTTCGCACAGGAACTGGGCCATGATGCTGCGCTTTTTCGCGCCGATGGCGCGGCGGATGCCGATCTCCTTGGTCCGTTCGGTGACCGAGACCAGCATGATGTTCATGATGCCCACCCCGGCGGCCAGCAGGGCGATGGAACTGATGACCGCGGAGCCGATCCGGAGGCTGGAAGTGATGCCGCGGAACTGGGACACGAGCGAATCATTGGAGATGAGTTCGAAGTCGTCTTCTTCGCCCGGGTTCACTTTCCGGATGGCGCGGAGGATGCCGCGCACCTGTTCCAGGGTGGCGGGGTAGGAGGCTTCGTCCGCGGCCTGAACCTGGATCTGGAGGGAGAGTTCCTTTCCATAGCGCTCGAAGGCGGTGTCGATGGGGATGGTGAGGAAGTTGTCCTGACTCTGGCCGAACATCGATCCCTTGCCCTCCAGGACTCCGACCACGGAATAGCTGATGCCGCGGTATTTCACGATGCCACCGAGGGCGCTGCCGTACGGGAACAACTTCTTCGCGAGATCGGCTCCCAGCACGGTCACGCGTCGCGCGCCGTCGCAATCGGGACCGGCGATGGCTCGCCCCTCGGCGATGACCCAGTTCCGCGTGGCGAAGGCTTCCGGTGAGACGGCGGAGAGGGGGATGTTCGGGTTGGTCCGGGCGAAAGCCGAGAGGGCTTCGGTGCTGTCAACCTGGGCGACGACGCTGACGGCGGTGGCGAGGGTGGCGCGCTCGGCGAGGCGCCGGGCATCGGCGATGTAGAATCGTTTTCTCCGGGCGTATTTCTGCCAGGATTGGGCATCGCCCCCGACCTGGATGGAAGGAAAGCGCTGAAGTTGGAAGGTGTGCGTGCCCAGTTGGCTCATTTGCTTCTCCAGGTTGGCCTGGAGCACGCGGATGGCGGTCATGACCACGATGATGGAAAACACCCCGACCAGGATACCGAGGATGGTGAGGCCGGAACGGAGCAGGTGGGCGCGGATGGCCGCCAGAGCGAGCCCGATGTTCTCGATGAGTTCCCGGAGAAGATGCATGACGGTTATTCGGCGCGGAGCGCATCCACGGGATTCATGCGGGCCGCCCGCAGGGCGGGAATGAAGCCGGCGACCACGCCGGTCAGCACCGAGACGAGGAGGGCGATGGTCACGATCCACCATGACATCTCTGCGTCGAATCCGGTGTAGCGGTCGATGGCGATGGTGGTCGGCCAGGCGATGCCGATCCCGAGGAATCCGGCCCCGAGGGTGATGGTGGCGGCCTCGATGAGGAACTGGATGAGGATGGAACGTTGCTTGGCTCCGAGCGCCTTCCGGATCCCGATCTCCTTGGTACGTTCAGTCACCGACACGAACATGATGTTCATGATGCCGATGCCCCCCACGATGAGGGATAGGCCGGTGATGAACAGTCCCACCAGCCCGATGGTTCCACCAAAGACCATGAAGAACTTCACGAACACATCCTGTTGGTTGATGGCGAAATCATCGGGCTTCCCGGGAGGCACCTTGCGCACCCGTCGCATCACCGCGCGGACCTCCTCCACGGTCTCGGCCAGTTGGGTGGGGTCCTTCGCCTTGATGGCAATCTGGTAGTCGGGTCGCTGTCGCTGGTCGAACTGGAAGCGGGTGACGGGGATCACGACCTGATTGTCCTGATTCCACGCGCCCAGGAACGAGCCCTGCTTTTCGATCACGCCGATCACTTCATACCGGGTGTCGTTAACCCGGATTTTTTTACCCAGCGGCGATTCCTGCGGGAAGAAGCCCTCGGCCAAAAAGGCGCCGAGGACGCAGACCGGTCGGGCCGAACTCACATCCGAGGCGGTGAACCACCGGCCATCCGACAATGCGAGGCCGCGGATGGTGAGGCTCTGTTCGGTGTTTCCATTGATCCAGACTCCGTTGGCCCGTCGCCGGTTGTAGATCACCGTGCCGTTGCTGTCGGACTGCGGGGCCACGGCGCTGGCCGAGGAAACCTGACGCTCCACCTCCCGGGCGTCGGCCAGCGAGATCTCCTTCCGGTTGCGGTAGGTGCGGTAATCTTCGAAGGCCATCCACGGAAATCGCCCGACGAACAGGACGTCCGCACCCATGCTGGAAATGCTCTTCCGGAAGGCGCTGTTGATGCCGTTGATGGCCGTTCCCATGAGGGTGACGGTGACGATGCCGATCACCACTCCCAGCGTGGTCAGCCCGGATCGCAGCTTGTTTGCCCGGACCGAACTCCAGGCAATGGCGGCGGACTCGCGGATGTCGTCGAGGAGGGTCATCGCATCACGATCCGGGGACCGGGGGTGCCGCACCGGCGAGGGGAGTTTCCATGGCGATGGGCGGTGCCGCTGCCGTTTCGCGCTCGGTGGTTTCATCCGACGCAATCAATCCGTCGCGGATGCGGATGATCCGGCGGGCGTGCTGGGCGACTTCCTCCTCGTGCGTGACAACGATGATGGTGTTGCCGCGCCGGGACAGTTGCTCGAAGAGATTGAGGATCTCGGTGCCGGTGCGTGAGTCGAGATTTCCAGTGGGTTCGTCGGCCAGGATGATCGAGGGATTGTTGACGAGAGCACGGGCGACGGCGACGCGCTGGCGCTGGCCGCCGGAGAGTTCGTTGGGACGATGGGTCATCCGATCCTGAAGACCCACATTGGCGAGGGCCACTCGTGCCTGCTCGCGGCGTTTGGAACGGGGAATTCCGGCGTACACCAGCGGGAGTTCGACGTTGTGCAGGGCGTCTGACCGCGGCAGCAGGTTGAACGATTGGAAGACGAATCCGATCTCGTGGTTGCGGATCTCGGCCAGTTCGTTGTCGGACATGCGGGCGACGCTCTTCCCATTGAGATCGTAGGAACCTTCGGACGGCGAATCGAGGCAGCCCAGGAGGTTCATGAGGGTGGATTTGCCCGATCCGGACGGGCCCATGATCGCCACGTATTCGCCCCGCTCGATGTCGAGGGAGACTCCGCGAAGGGCATGGACGGTATCGGCGCCCATGACGTAGCGCCGCGCCAGGTTGCGGATCTGAATGAGTGGCATGGCCTGACGGTCGATCAGGGGGTTTTGGGCGATCCGAAGGAGAGGCTGAACCCGGGCTTGTTGGTCCGGGTGGTGGCCGCTTTTCCGTCCTCCAGTTCCTTGGAAATCGCCCGGAAACTGCCGGTGACCACTTCTTGACCCTCGGCGACCCCCTCCAGAATCTCGTAATAGGTATCGTCGCTGATGCCGCGTTTGACCGGGGTCATTCGGGCCTTGTCGTTCTCGATCAGGAAGACCACTTCCTGTGGCTTTGGGCCTTCCTTCGCCTTCCGTGCATTGCCCACCAGTTCGAACTGGTTCTCATCCGACTTCGGGCCCCCGGGACCCGTGCCCGTCACCGTGGGTGCCGGTGCGTTGGAACCCTTCGGGAGCCGGGTGGTGACGCTCTGGATGGGGACTGCCAGGGCATTGGTGCGGTAGCGGGTCTCGATCTCGGCGGTGACACTCATGCCCGGGAGAAAGGTGTCCTGGTCCTGGATCCGGATGCGGACCTCGAACTTGGTCGATTCCTGCTGGGTGCCGGCTCCCTGGGTCTTGGCGGAACGTGCCACCTGGGTGACGACCCCAGTGAACTTGCGGTCACGGAACGAATCGACCTCCAGACGAACCTTCTGGCCCGGTTGGATCAGGACCACATCGACTTCGCCCACCTCGACGCGCGCCTCCATGACCGACAGGTCGGCGATGGTCAGGATGTCGGTTCCAGCCATCATGCCGGTGCCCGAAACGCGTTCGCCCACCTCGGAGTTGAGCTTGGTGACGGTGCCTGCGATGGGGGCGTTGATGGTGGTCTTGAGAAGATCTTCCTCGGAGCGCTGGATGGTCGCGCGCGCCATCTCGATCTGCTGGGCGCTGGAAGCGGCCGTGGCGCGGGCAACCTCCTGGGAGGTGCGGAACTCATCAAAGACGGACTCGGACACAAGCTTGCGCTGGAAGAGTTCGGTGTTGCGCTGGAATTCGGCCGACGCCTTTCGCTCGTTGGCTTCGGCGGTCAGGAGCGAGGCCTGAGCGGACTTCAGGCTCGCCTCGGCGGAGCGCAGACCGGCTTCGTATAGGTCGCGCCGGATCCGGAGCAGCAGGTCGCCCTTGGCGACCTTCTGGCCCTCTTTCACGGTGAGCTCCGTGATTTCACCGGCGACTTCCGGGGAGATTTTGACCTGGGTCACCGGTTGGACCTTTCCCGTCGCCATGACGAGTTCGGTCAGGCTGCGTCGCTGGATCTTCTCCGCCTGGACCTGAACCTCCTTCGATTGCTTGCATCCGGGGAGGACCAGGATCAGCGCGGCCGCCAGTGCGGGGAGGGAGAGTGACCGGGCCCTGGGTGGGGTTTGCCGGGGGAGGTAAGGCTGGACAGACATGTCGTGCGCCGTGTGACACGGGCCTGGAAAGAATGTTTCAAAGGCATCGGATCGCAATGCTGGTGTTGTGACAAAACGGACGGCCGCCCCTGGCGCAACCGGGCCGTCGTGGCCCGTCGCGTCCCGGGGGGCGATCGCTTTTTGAGCAAACCCATGGTTCCGTGGTTGGCCTCCGGTGTGCAGGCCGGTTTCCCATGAATCTCGACAAGTGGACGATCAAGGCGCAGGAGGCACTGGCCGCAGCCCAAAGCCTCGCCCAGGAACGGTCCCACCAACAACTCGACGCGGAACATCTGGCGCTGGCCTTGTCACGGCAGGAAGACAGCCTGATTCCCCAGGTCCTCCAGAAGCTCGGCGTGGTGCGCACCCGTTACGAGGCGGATCTGGAGGCGGAACTCGGACGCCGCGCGAAGGTCCAGGGCGGGGGGCAGGTCTATCCCACCCAGGAATTCCAGGCCGTTCTCACGGCGGCCCTCGACGAAGCCCGCCGACTCAAGGACGACTACGTCTCCACCGAGCATCTGCTCCTGGCCCTGCTGGCCAAGGGCGGCGACCGCTTCCGCGACATCGCCAAGCGCTCCGGCCTGCAGCGCGATCCTCTCCTCAAGGCCCTCGCCGAGATCCGAGGCAACCAGCGCGTCACCGACGCCAATCCCGAGGACAAGTTCCAGACGCTGGAAAAGTACGGGCGCGACCTCACGGCTCTCGCACGCGAAGGGAAGATTGATCCGGTGATCGGGCGCGACGAGGAGATCCGGCGGGTCATGCAGGTGCTTACCCGGCGCACCAAGAACAACCCGGTACTGATCGGCGAGCCGGGCGTCGGCAAGACGGCGATCGTGGAAGGAATTGCCCGGCGCATCGTCAACGGCGACGTCCCCGAAAGCCTCAAGAACAAGCGGGTGATCGCCATGGATCTCGCTTCGATGATTGCCGGCGCGAAGTTTCGTGGGGAATTCGAGGATCGACTCAAGGCTTTCCTGAAGGAAGTCACTTCGAGCGAGGGAAAGATCATCCTCTTCATCGATGAACTTCATACGATCGTCGGTGCCGGCAAGGCCGAGGGCGCGGCCGACGCCGCCAACATGCTCAAACCCCAGTTGGCCCGGGGCGAACTCCGCTGCATCGGGGCGACCACGCTCGATGAGTACCGCAAGTACATCGAGAAGGATCCCGCCCTGGAACGTCGCTTCCAACCAGTCCATGTCGCGGAACCCTCGGTCGAAAGTACCATCGCCATCCTGCGCGGCCTGAAGGAACGGTATGAGACCCATCATGCCGTGCGGATCCAGGACAGTGCCTTGATCGCCGCGGCCACCCTTTCGCATCGGTACATCGCCGACCGGTTTCTGCCGGACAAAGCCGTGGATCTGGTCGACGAAGCCGCGGCCCGCCTGAAGATGGAGCTGGATTCAAAGCCCACGTCGATCGATCAGTTGGATCGCCAGATCCTTCAGTTGGAGATCGAGCGGACCGCATTGGCCAAGGAAAAGGATGAGGCGGCACGGGAGCGCTTGCGCCGATTGGAAGGCGACCTGGCCAACCTCCGCGAGCGTCAGGGAAAACTGAACGCCCAATGGCAGAACGAACGCGCGGCCCTCGACGCGGTCAGCGTGGTCAATGCCCAGGTCGAACAGCTTCGGACCGAGCTGGAACAGGCCCAGCGCCGCGGTGACCTGAGCAAGGCTTCCGAACTGCAATACGGTCGGTTGCCCGAGTTGCAGAAGCAGCTCGCCGGCGCCGAGAAGGCCCTGCACGGGATTCCCGCCGGTCAACGTCTCCTGTCGCAGGAGGTGACGGAGGAGGACATCGCCCGGGTCGTCGCGTCGTGGACGGGCATCCCGGTAACGCGGATGCTGGAAGGCGACCGCGAGAAACTGGTCCAGGCCGAGAAACGTCTGGGAGCACGGGTCGTGGGCCAGGCCCGGGCCATCCACGCGGTCGCCGATGCGGTCCGGCGCGCCCGTTCCGGCCTTCAGGATCCCAATCGTCCCATCGGTTCCTTCCTGTTCCTCGGCCCTACCGGGGTTGGCAAGACCGAGTTGGCCCGCGCCTTGGCCGAGTTCCTCTTCGACGATGACCAGGCCATGGTCCGCATCGACATGTCCGAGTACATGGAGAAGCACACGGTCGCCCGGCTCATTGGTGCGCCCCCGGGCTATGTCGGGTACGAGGAAGGCGGCCAGCTCAGCGAGGCGGTCCGTCGTCGGCCCTACTCGGTCATCCTGCTCGACGAAGTGGAAAAAGCGCACCCGGATGTCTTCAACGTCCTGTTGCAGGTCCTCGACGATGGACGATTGACCGATGGCCAGGGGCGGACGGTGGATTTCCGCAATACGCTCGTGATCATGACCTCGAATCTCGGGTCTCCGATCATCCAGGAGTTCTTCCTCGACGGGCATTCCGATCCGGGGGCGCGCCTGGCCATGGAAGACGCGGTGCGCGGGGAACTGAGGAAACATTTCCGTCCGGAGTTCCTCAACCGGGTGGATGAGACCCTGATCTTCGACAGTCTGGACGAGGCGGAACTGGCCCGGATCGTGGATCTCCAGTTGATCCGGGTGCAAAAGCGCCTGGAGGCGCAGAAATTCGGGCTGGTCGTCGATGACGCCGCGAGGAAGTTTTTGGCGCGCGAGGGCTACGATCCGCAGTTCGGGGCGCGTCCCTTGAAGCGGGCCATTCAGGAACACCTGCTCAATCCGCTGGCGACCCAACTGCTCTCGGGTGCATTCACGCCGGGGGACATCATCCGCGTCGCGGTCGGGCCAGGGGACACTCTTGAATTCAGCAAGGGCTGAAGGCGCGGTTCAGGGGAAGGGGCCGCTTGGGAAGGACGAGCGCATGGAAGGACGAGCGCATGGAGGGACGAGCTCCGCGAGTCCCCATTCTGCCCACCTTTCCCGACATTGGACCGCGGATCAGGCCGAGGATGGAACTGACCGCTCGGATCTTGCACTTCCGTCTGTGTCATCGGTGCAATCGGTGGATAAACCGACCGCAGACACGCAGAGAACGCTGAGCCATCCGAGTCATCGGTGGATGACCTTCCGACCCAAGGGCTTCGCGGTCCATCCCATTCCCGGGCGTCCCATCCGGGCCGGGATGGAGCCCGACCTTCCCACCTTGTCCACTGAGCTCGTCACTCTCGAGGGTGGCGGTGGACAGGGAATCCGGGTCTCTTGGCCCACGGGTTGGCCGCGTATGATTCTGGAGTACGCCTCTGAGCTGAGCCAACTCACCGAGTGGCAGGCCGTGGTGGGGGTGGAAGGAAGCCAAGCGACGGTGGAGTTGCCGGAGGAGGGTCAGGTTTTCTTCCGTCT
>JBDNHZ010000155.1:0-5400 GCA_041688515.1 Verrucomicrobiota bacterium | reverse complement strand
TTCGATGTCGCCCGCGTCCAGTGGCGGATGGAACCCCGCAAGCTCATCCTGGCCGCCAACGCCCACCTGCCCCCGGACATCCGCGTCACCCATGCGGCCATTGCCTGCCCCGACTTCCACGCCCGGTTCGATGCCTCGGGGAAACAGTACCGATACACCGTGTGGAATGAGGCGGCCGAGAACCCGCTCCTGCGCACTCAGGCCTGGCACTTTCCGCGCCCGGTGAACCTTACCGCCATGCGCGACGCCGCAGTCCGGTTGGTGGGGCGACACGACTTCCTCGCCTTCTCGGCCACGCCCGGATATCCGCGCGCCAACACCATCCGCAACCTGACGCGTTGTGACGTGCTCCGATCCGGATCGCGCCTGACCTTCGTGATCGAAGCCGACGGTTTCCTCTACAAGATGTGCCGCGGGATCGTGGGAACGCTTGTGCAGGTGGGTATCGGACGATTCGCCCCCGAACGGATCGTCCCCATGCTGGAAGCCCGCGACCGCAGTCTCGCCGGGATGACCGCCCCCGCCCTCGGGCTGGTCTTGTGGAAAGTCTACTACCGCAAGCCCGGTACCCCGGCCGATCAGACCGATCAGACCGATCGGTCTGATCTTCAGGGGGCCTTGGATGAATAGCGCCCTACCCCCGCTGCGCATCGTGCTGCTCGAGCCGGAGATCCCGCCGAACACCGGGAACATCGCCCGGCTCTGCGCGGGAACCGGGGCGGAACTGCATCTGATCGAGCCGCTGGGCTTCGAGCTGAACGATCGCCAGTTGAAGCGGGCCGGCATGGACTACTGGCAACACGTGCACTGGAAGGTCTGGCCGGACTGGCCCCACTTCCGGGCATCCCTTCCCGCGGAAGCCCGTCTGTGGTTCATCGAACAGGGTGCTCCGAGGGGGTACCATCAGGTGAACTACACGCCGGGGGATTGGCTGGTGTTCGGCCGGGAAACCGCCGGTCTGCCGGCAGCGCTGCTCGCGCAGAATCAAGCCGGTTGGCTGGATATTCCCATGGCCAACCCGGCCGCCCGTTCGCTCAACCTTTCCAACTGCGTCGCGATCGTTCTGTTCGAAGCCCTGCGACAGACGGGGTTCGGGCCCGGTGTTTCACCGACGGGCTAGCGGGCTACAACCGCGCCCTCAACGCTCTCGTCGCTGCCTGGACATCCGCGGAGCGCAGGATGGCCGACACGACGCACACCCGACTGGCCCCCGCCGCGAGGACGGCATCCAGATTGCCCACGTCGATCCCGCCGATGGCGAACCACGGCACCGTCGCATGCGCTGCGGCCCAACGGACGTATTCCAGGGTGACCGCAGCTCGGCCCGGCTTGGTTCCGGTGGGAAAGACCGGGCCCACCGCCACGTAATTGGCTCCGGCCGCCTCGGCGCGCAGAAACTGATCTGGCGCATGACTGCTCAGGCCGAGCGCCGGACGGAACCCGCCTCCGGGAAGGTCCGAAGCCAACCGGCAGCCCGCATCGAAGAAATCCTCCTGCCCGAGGTGGACGCAAGGCACCTGCAACTCACAGCCAAGTTCCCAATGGTCATTGAGCACGAACCAGACGTCCGCCTCCCGGGTCACCGGCAGCACGGCCTCGGCGAGGCGTCGCACTTCGTCGGGGGACGCCCCCTTGGCTCGTACCTGCACCAGATCGGCACCCCCGGCACATAAGTCCCGCGCCAATCGTGCCGGGTCGCGACCGTCCAGATAGGCAGCGTCAATGAACCCGTAGAGCCGGCACGCTTCCAGGGACTTCATCAGCGGGCAAACGGATCAAAGTACTGGGCCGTCAGGGCAATGCGGGTGTTCGACACGATCGGTAGCAGGACCCTGGCCTTCATGTACTCGACGTGCCCGTCCATGAAGGTGTTGTTGAGCCCGCCGTTGTGGAGCGTCAGCTTGAAGTCGTCCACCGACCCGCCCGGACTGACAGACGCGTTGACCATCGCAAGGGGATCCTCCTGCATGAAGAGGAACTTGCCGGTCGGGTTTACGACTGAAGTCGTCTTCACGCCCAGCGGCGGCGTGCCTTTGTTGGGGCGTCCATCCACCAGGGAATTCAGGCTATAGTTCACCCGCAGCGATTTGCCGATCAACCCCGAGCTCGGGCACATATAGACCGGGAAACTGTTGGTGTAAGCGTCAACGTTGTTTCCCGTCGCCGGCCGGATCACCGGACGGGACATGACATAGGGAAAGATCGACCCGGCTTCGGCATGGAAGCCGTAGGCACGGGGCGGGCGCGTCCAATTCGCTCTCGTGTCGAGGTCTCCGCGGCTCTGACCGCCCCAGGCCCAGTCGGGTGGCATGTTGCCATCGGTCTCGCCCGCCCAAGCGTAGTATTCACGGTTGTCTTCGGCGTACATGATCATGCCCAAGCCGAGTTGGCGCATGTTGTTCTTGCACACGGCACCGCGCCCCGACTCCTTCGCACGGCCCAAAGCAGGGAGGAGCATGCCGGCGAGAATCGCGATGATGGCGATCACCACCAGCAGTTCGATCAACGTGAAAGCAGCCCGCGGAGCGGGACAGGGACCTTGAGAACGCATCATAGGAGGTAGACGGTCCGATTCTGCCCCCCTGAAGCTCCGGGGCAAGAGGGAATCCACCCGTGTCGAGGATCGGACGGATCCGACCGATCCGACCGATCCATCGGATCTTCCCGCCGCTCAAACCGGTGAACAGGCTTCTCAAGCCCTCGCCCGGGGGTTACTTCGACAGGCACTGCTTCGGCCGGACCCGGCTCCCGCCGACCAGAACCTCTCATGCGCCCCCGCGTCTACCTGCTCCCGCTCCGCCAATTCTCCAACACCAACGCGACCCGCAAGGTCAATGGCACCCTCGCGGAGAATGGTGTCGGGAAGTTCAACGATCTCAACGATCGCGCCCTGCTCGGCCTCCATGAACTGGGCATCACCCATGTCTGGCTGCTGGGCGTCCTGCGTCAGGCCACTGGCACCGGTTACCCGGACCTCGGCCTACCCGCCGATGACCCGGACCTGCTCAAGGGCATCGCCGGTTCACCCTTTGCCGTGCGCGATGCCTTCGACGTCTGCCCCGATTACGCGGAGGAGCCCGCCCGCCGATTGGAAGAGTTCCAGGTGCTGATCCACCGGATGCATCGACACGGTCTGAAGGTGCTCATCGATTTCGTTCCCAATCACCTCGCCCGTTCTCACCGCAGTGTGGTCCGGCCGGACCTCGAATTCGGCCGGCACGACGATCGTTCGCAATTCTTTTCCCCCACCAATCACTTCTACCACTTGCCCGGCCAGGGCCCCCTTCGCCTGCCCACCTTGCAGGAGGGCCATCCGGTCAGTGCCACCTGCCAGGTACTGGGCGGGTGCGACGGACGGTTCGACGGCGAATCCGACCAGGCCCGGGTGACCGGCAACAATGGGGTCTCCCCCGCGCCCGCCCTGGGCGACTGGTACGAGACCGTGAAGCTCAATTACGGCCACGATTTCTCCCAGGGTCGGCATGGTCCCCGGGAATTCCCCACGGCCGATCATCCGGACAAACCCATCCCCAATACCTGGCATCGCATGGACGCCGTCCTTGCCCACTGGCAGGCGCTGGGCGTCGATGGCTTCCGCTGTGACATGGCGCATTGGATCCCGATGGAATTCTGGCGTTGGGCCCTTGGCCGAGCTCGGGAGCGGCGTCCGGGAACCACCTTCATGGCCGAGGCCTACGACGACGATCCCAACAAGCTCACCGACGGCAACGTGCTGGAGGCGTTGGTGGCCGCTGGATTCGATGCGGTTTACGACCATCAAGCCTACCAGACGTTGAAGGGACTCTTTGATGGGCCGAAGTGGGCCAACGATCTGGACGCCGTCCTCGGATCGGTCGCGCCCCTGCATCACTCCCTCCGTTATGCCGAGAATCACGATGAAGTCCGGATCGCGCATCCCCAGCACTGGGGCGGCTTGGGCCCGCGCGTCGGCCTGGCGGTTTCCGCGCTCCTCTTCGGCCTCGGCAAGGGGCCGGTCATGATCCATGGCGGTCAGGAAGTCGGCGAACCCGCCCTGCATCCCGAAGGTTTCGGCGGTGGCAACGGTCGCACCAGCCTCTTCGATTACGGATCGATGCCGGAACTCATCCGTTGGGTAGACCACCATCGCTACGACGGCGGCCAACTGACGGAATCCCAGCGCGAACTGCGCGAGGCCTACGCGCGAATCCTCCGGACGCTGGAACATCCCGCGCTGGAACAGGGCGGGTTCATCCCCTTGAACCCGGAGAATCTTTGGAACCCGGACTTCGGTCTTTTCCCCGGCGAGACGGCCAGCGGCCACTGGCTCTATGCCTGGATCCGTCATTGCCCCCTCACCGACCGCACCGTCCTCGGGGTGGTCCAACTCCACGGCCGCGAGACGATGCCGAAGGTCTGCATCCGGCTTCCCGAGCTTCTCTTGAAGCAGCTCCGTCTGGATCAGGGCGAGATCCACTGGACCGATGTGCTTGGCTTGGTTCCCCCGCTTTCGATCACCGCCACGGCCGCAAAAATGGCCGGCAACAGAGTGGAACTCGGCGATCTCCCACCCCTGACCGCGCTCTATCTCGAAGCCCAGCGGGTCAGGTCTTGAGCAACGCCCGCAGGACGCGCCCATCGCTCAGGGCCAGCGGCCGGCCGACCGGCGTCTTGAGTTCCTTCCCAGGTCGGATGCCGAGGCCGTGCAACAGGGTGGCGTGAAGGTCTTCGACCTGGACCTCTTCCTGGGGCTCCCTTTTCTCCCCGGCCGGATCAGTGCTGCCGTGCACGTGCCCGGCACGAAAACCACCTCCGGCAAGCGCCACGCTGAATCCATAGGGCCAGTGATCGCGGCCTTCGAGCGGGTTGAGTTTTGGGGTCCGACCGAACTCGCCGCCGCACAGGACCAGCGTGGATTCGAGGAGCCCACGCTCCTTCAGATCGCGGATCAAGGCGGCGAAGGCAGGATCCAGAATCCCGATCTTTTTCCTCTGGAGATCGTGGTTGTTCACGTGGGTATCCCAGCCGTCCAAAGTGATCTCGACGCAACGCACCCCCCGCTCGACCAATCGCAGCGCCGCCAAACAACCCCGTCCGAACGGCGTGTCGCCGTAGGCCGCCCGTTGGCTGGCGGGTGCCTGATTCACGTCGAAGGCCGCCAATTGATCGGACCCCATCAGCCGGGTGGCCCGGGCCAGGGTCACTTGATGCAGTGTGGTCTGCGGATCCAACCCGGCCGGACGTCCCCGCCCGAAGGCCTCCTCCACCACGCCCAGGTCACGCATCCGCTTTTCCAATCGTTCTTTCGGTGCCGGATTGGCGACGTCCTGGATCGGGCCCTTCGGATCCTGCACCTGGAAGGCGTCAAATCGTCCGCCCAGATACCCGCCCCGCGCCGGCCATTGGTCCGGCAGGATCGAG
>JBDNHZ010000154.1:0-14524 GCA_041688515.1 Verrucomicrobiota bacterium | reverse complement strand
TTCGTGACCTCGTCGCCTACCCGTAGGAGACGACGTCAGGAGACTCTGACTTCCATTCGGACGTCCCCCGGCCCACGCGTGTTCCCCGCCCGATTGAAGTGAGCCTCGTGACCTCGTCGCCTACCCGTAGGAGACGACGTGAGGAGACTCTGACTTCCATTCGAGCGTACCACGGCCCACGGACGTTCCCCGCCCGATTGAAGTGAGCCTCGTGACCTCGTCGCCTACCCGTAGGAGACGACGTGAGGAGACTCTGACTTCCATTCGGACGTGGTCCGGCCTGCGCGTGTTCCCCGCCCGATTGAAGTGAGCCTCGTGACCTCGTCGTACGGAGAAATGCGCCTCGTCCCCTCGGCACCTACGGGGAGGACGCGGTCTCAGGAGGGGCAGGCTCGACCTCGGTCCCCGGGTCGGCCATGATCCGGGCCATGCAGCAATGGATTGAAGGTTATCTTGCAGCGCAGAAGCGGGCGGTTGATTCGCTCCAACCCGCCCAGTTGGTCGGACTGATCGAGACCCTGCGGGTGGCCCATGCCGCCGACCGCCAGATCTTCGTGGCGGGCAATGGTGGCAGTGCGGCCAATGCCTCCCACTTCGCCGTCGATCTGGGCAAGGGGGCATCGGACAAGTTGTCCCGCCGTTTCCGTGTCCTGTCCCTGACCGACAACACCCCCTGGATCACCGCGTTGGGGAACGATTATTCCTACGACGAGATTTTCGTCCGCCAACTGGCCAACTACGCGCGGCCCGGCGACGTGTTCATCGGGGTGAGCGTCAGCGGCAATTCACCCAACTTGGTGAAGTCGCACGAGTGGGCCAACGCCCATGACCTGCGCTCGATCGCTCTGGTGGGAGCCAAGCGGGGGCGGATGGCGGAGTTGGCGGAGCAGGTGGTGGTGGTGGACGACACGCATTATGGCCGGGTGGAAGACGTCCAGATGCACATCCTGCACGTGCTGTGCTACGCCTTCATGGAAAACCCGGTGGAGTGACCGGCGCACGCGACCGTTCCCGGTCGCTCGGGCGTGGGGTGGGAGAAGGCGGGCGAGGATGCCCGCGGTCCCAAGAAGGGGAAGGGGGGAAGTCTCCGACTTGCTTGAAGCTCCCGCTGTTGAAACTTGAAGCCGCGCGTTCAGACCGATGCCCCTGACCGATCACATCCGCAACAAGCTCTCGCAGGTGCCGCATCGGCCCGGTGTGTACCTGCACAAGGACCGGTTCGGCACGGTGATCTACGTGGGGAAAGCGCGGGAATTGCGGAAGCGCGTCTCGCAGTACTTTCATCCCTCGCGTCGGATGGGCTGGGACCTGAAGTTCAACGCGCTGGTGGAGGCGATCCACGACTTCGACTGGCACGTCGTGAAAAGCGAGGCCGAGGCGCTGTTGTTGGAAGGAAAGCTGATCAAGGAGTTCCGGCCCCGGTTCAATATCGATTTCCGGGACGACAAACGGTTCCTCCTGCTGAAGGTCAACCTGAACGATCCCATTCCCCGGTTCACCCTCACCCGGATCCGGAAGGAGGACGGCGCGGTGTACTTCGGGCCGTTTGCCCACAGCGGAAGCGTTCGTCGGGCGCTGACGATGATGCGCCGCAAATTCAAGCTGCGCGGATGCCGGCCCCTGACGCCGACGGAGTCCGACTATCGCCATTGCCTGTATGGCAACCTGAAGAACTGCACCGCGCCGTGCATCGGCAATGTGGGGCGCGAGCAGTACCTGGAGCAGGTCCGCGCCGGGATCGAGTTCCTTCAGGGGTGCACCGACGAATTGCGGCAGGAGTTGCATGCCGAGATGAAGAAGGCCGCCGCGGCCCTCGAGTTCGAGAAGGCCGCCCAGTTGCGCGATGCCATTTCCGACCTGGATCGCGCCACCCAGAAGACGGAGAAATTCGAGCGGATCCCCTACACCCTCCCCGTGGCGATGAACCCGGAGTCGGATTTGCGCGAACTGGGGCGGGTGCTGGGGTTGTCCGGACCGCCTCAACGCATCGAGGGGTTCGACATCTCCAACATCAGCGGGACGTTCATGGTGGCGTCGATGGTGAGCTTCTGGCACGGCCGCCCGGACCGGGCCAACTACCGGCGATTCCGGATGAAGACGGTGACCGAACAGAACGATTTTGCCTGCATGGCGGAGACCATTCGACGCCGTTACTCGCGGTTGGTGCGGGAGGTGGTGGCCGGGCAACCCGAGGCGGCACCGGCGGTTCCGGAGGCGGCGGACGAGGGCGCGGAGGGCGGGGAAACAGGGCAGGGAGGCGAGGAATCATTGGAGCTCAAGGCTCCCTGGGTGCCAAGGGTGTCGGCTGGGCCCCGATTACCGGACCTGATCCTCATCGATGGAGGACGCGGGCAATTGAATGCGGCGCGGGCGGAGTTGGAGCGTCTGGGATTGCGATCCGTTCCGGTGCTGGGGTTGGCCAAGGAACACGAGGAGATCCACCTGCCGGATCAGTCGGAACCCCTGCGCCTGGGGCTGGACAGTGGAGCGGTGAAGCTGTTGCAACGGGTGCGGGACGAGGCCCATCGGTTTGCCAATACGTACAACGCCCAGTTGAGGTTGAAACGGATCACCGAATCGATCCTCGACGAGTTTCCAGGCATCGGCGACGCCCGGAAGAAGGCGTTGCTGAAACGGTTCGGATCGGTGCAGCGGTTGCGCCTGGCGACGGTGGAAGAGTTGGGGGAGGTCCCCGGGTTCGGGGAGCGCCTCGCGGGGGAGTTGAAGGCGTTCCTGGCCGCGCGCGCCGTGTGAATCTTGAGGCTGGCTGATCCTTAAAACGTTCATTTTCAACGGAGTGGGTCCGCGCGTGACCGGTCCGGCACAATTCGATGGAGACAGTCGGGGGATGTTTCCGTTAGGCTCGCCGAACTCATTTCACGGCGGCGACCGCCATTGCGAAGTATCTTTTTTTGGTGCGAATGAAAGCCTCTCCTGCCTCAAAACGCTCCGGCATTTTTGCCGGTGGCAACTGGATCATTGACCAGGTCAAGATCGTCGATACCTACCCCGGGCTCGAGCAGCTCGCCAACATCAAGGAGCAACATCAGGGCACGGGGGGGGCGCCGTACAATGTCCTCCTCAACCTGGCCAAGCTCGGGGTGGAGTTTCCCCTGCAGGCAGCCGGGCTCGTGGGCAAGGATACGCTGGGACAGCAGATCCTGGAGGACTGCGCCAAGCACAGCATCGAGACCAAGTTCCTCAAGTCCACCGCCGATGCCCCGACGTCTTTCACCGATGTCATGACGGTCGCCGGCACCGGCAAGCGCACCTTCTTCCATCACCGCGGTGCCAACGCCCTGTGGGATGCCAAGGATATCGATTTCGCCAAGACCAAGGCCCGGATCTTCCATCTGGGTTACCTGCTGCTCCTCGACAAGATGGATGTGGTCAGCAAGGAAGGCATCACCCCGGCGTCCAAGCTGCTCGCGGCCGCCCAGGCCGCCGGGCTCAAGACCTGTATCGACGTGGTCAGTGAGGCCAGCGACCGGTTCAAGGCCGTGGTGACGCCGGCGCTCAAGCATTGCGATTACGCCATCATCAACGAGTACGAGGCCGGCATGGTCACCGGCTTCAAGATCCGCAAGGACGGCGTTCTCGATACCGTCTCTCTCCGGCATGCCGCCGGCGCCATCTTGCAGCACGGCGTCAAGGAACTGGTCATCATCCATTTTCCCGAGGGTTGTTTCGCCCGGACTCGCGACGGCAAGGATCACTGGCAGCCGTCGCTCAAGGTGCCTGCCAAGGCCATCGCCGGAACCGCCGGTGCTGGCGATGCGTTCTGCGCCGGGGCCCTGTACGGGCTCCATGAGGGATGGGACCTTCAGAAGTGTCTGCTCACCGCCGTGTGCGCGGCAGCGGCCTCCCTCAGCGACCCCACCTGTACCGGCGGAATGAAGCCGCTGGTCGTGGTCCAGTCGTTGCAGAAGAAGTACGGCGTCCGCCCGCCCCTGGAGCCGAACGAAGACGATTTCTGAGCCTGGGTGGAGGGGCGCTCGCGGCCGTCCCATTCCGATCTGGAGGGCGAGTCTCGGAGGGGCGAGTTCTACGAGTCCCCATGATCGGCTCCAGGAGTTTCGGACTCGCGGAGCTCGTCCCTCCAGGAGCAGCGAGCAGCGAGGAGAGAGGCGGGCGAGGACGCCCGCGGTCCCAGGAGGCTTGCCTGTTGGAGACTGTCACGAAATCGTTGGCTTTCCCGTCCGGATTGGGAACGGAACTTGCATAGGCGAGGGATTCACCCCGGCAGATTTCTGGTCCTGGCTTGCCTGCCGTGACGGGAATCGAGGGGTGGATCGAACATGAGGTTCCCAACCTGCTCCCTCCTCTCGTCCAAGCTGCGCTGCTTGTGGCTCCTTGCCGCGTTCGTGTGGCTCCTTCCGGCGTCCGCGCAGACGCCACTCCCGCCTTGGCTCGATGCTTCCACACTCACCGGGCCAGACACCGACAAGGATGGCTTGCCCGACTTGATCGAGTTGCGGTTTGGGTCGAGCCCGGTGAAGCCGGACACCGACGGGGACGGGTTCAACGATCTGGCGGAGTACATCGCCCAGACCAATCCCCGGTCCACGAGCAGTTTTCCGCTGTTCTTCGAGGAGTTGCGCGATCGCCAGTTGTTGCCGGCAGACACCCTGGTGTATCGGGTGCGGCCCATCGTTGATTTCCTGCTGACCACCAACACGGTCATCATCACCAACCCGCCGCCGCCGGACATGCCGGACGAAGATCCGACCTATACGACCAACCAGGTCACGGTGACGAACTGGGTGACCTTCCAGTGGTTCTTCAATGATGCGGCGCTCGCGACCCAGACCAACGCCGCCCTGGTCCTGCATCGGGTGCTCCCGACCAACAGTGGGGCCTATCGGGTGGAGGCGGGCGTCTTCGACAGCGTTCAGATCAGTCGCTCGTTGCAATTGGAAGTCCTGCCCTGGCGGGCCGTCCGCCGGATTGACCAACCGCTCGGGGTGCCGGTCGTCTGGGGCGACAACACGTTCGGTCAGACCAACCTTCCGCCGACCTGGGCCAACTTGCCTGCACGGGCGATTGGCGGCGGACTGGCGCACTCGGTCATGGTGAGTGCCGAAGGCGAGGTTTACGCCTGGGGGACCAATGACCTCGGCCAGACGACGGTGCCGGGCAAGATCATTGATGCGACCGATCTGGCCTGCGGCGCTGCCCACACGCTGGTCCTCCGTTCCGGCGGGATCGTGACCTCCTGGGGCGACAATCAACTGGGACAGACCAACGTCCCGTCGGGTCTGAGCAATGTCGTCGCGCTGGCCGCCGGCTACTTCCACAGCGTGGCGCTGAAGGGCGATGGTTCCGTCGTGGTCTGGGGAGATGATTCGCAGGGACAGACCGTCATTCCCGACGAGGTGTCGGACATTGTGGCCATTGCCGCCGGCGTGTTTCATACGGTGGCGCTTCGCGCGGATGGCCGGGTGTTCTGCTGGGGCGGCAATGACTATGGGCAATGCGATGTGCCCGATCCCCTGGAGTCGGTGGGCAAGATCGCGGCCGGGGGCAATCATACGGTGGTGATCCTCACCGATGGCCGGATCGTTTGCTGGGGAGATGATTTCTTCGGTCAATGCACGGTTCCCGATTCGGTTCCGAAAGGATTGGGGATCATGGCGGGCTACGCGTTCACCGGGGTCCTTCTCCCGAACTCGACCGTTCGGGTCTGGGGCGAAACCGGCAATGCCGCGCTCAAGGTTCCGCCGGCACTCACCAATGTGGTGGACATTTCCGCCGGCTACTTCCACGCCCTGGCCCGGGTCGGCGCGCCCGATCCGGATGCGGACGGGCTCGACACCCCCTTCGAAACGCTCGCCGGGACGGATCCGGCGAAGTTCGATTCGGATGCCGACGGCCTGGAGGATGGAGTCGAGCTCCGGCTCGGTCTGGATCCATTGACTGCGGATTCGGACGGCGACGGACTGGTGGATCGCATGGAGTTGGAGAACGATTACGATCCCACGTTGGCGGGCGAACGCGACGACGGCTGGATCGGGGTCGAGCCGATGTTTGAACTGAATGCCTTCGCCCTGCAGACCCGCCGCTACCAATTGCAGGCGTCGTCGGACGGCGATGTTTGGTCGAACCTGGGCAGTCCCCGCACCTATCCGCAGGGGAAGACCCGTGAGCTTCGCTTCCCCTTGGAAGGAGAGCGTCGTTACCGGTTGTTGCCGATCGGAGCCGCTCCGACCCCGGTGGAAGGATCGCTACCGGTCCTGGGCACGGTTTTGTCCTGGGGCGGCGATGAACCGGTCCTGAACGCCGTTCCCCTCGACCTCGCAGACGTCACGCAGGTGACCGTCGGCTGGTATCATTCCGTGGCCCTGCTGACCAACGGCACGGTCCGGTGCTGGGGACTCAACTTCGACGGCCAATGTTCGCCTCCGGCAACCGCCACCGGAATCGTCGCGGTCGCGGCGGGTGCCTGGCACACCCTCGCTCTCCGAGCGGATGGAAAGCTGATTGCCTGGGGCGGAAGAGATCGGGGGTACGATCAGGTTCCCCCGATCGCGCGGCCGGTCATCACCATGGCGGTCGGGGGCGGACACAGCCTTGCCGTGACCGATGACGGCCACGTGGTGGCTTGGGGTGACAACGGATTTGGTCAGGCGACGGTTCCGGCCGGATTGACCGATGTCATCGCGGTCGCTGCGGGTTGGCATCATTCGGTCGCCCTGCGCGCCGATGGCAGTGTGGTCGCCTGGGGACGGGATCAATTCGAGGCCACTTCCGTTCCTGCGGGACTGCCGCCCGTGGCCGCCATCCAGTCGGGCGCGGCTCATACTCTGGTGCTGCTCCGGGACGGCGGCGTTCGGGCCTGGGGTTTGAATGCGGACGGGCAATCGACGGTGCCGGCCGAGTTGCACGGGGTGCGGCGCATCGCCTGCGGGTTCAATCACAACGTCGCTGAAACGGCCGAGGGCGAACTGCGGGTCTGGGGAGCGATCGGGCAGGGCAGGGCGATCCTACCGGAAGGCCTCCGCTCGGTGGTGATGTTCTCCGCCGGGGCCTACCGCACGGTGGCGGTCGCGACGAACCTCGATGCCGATGCTGATGGACTCGAGGACAACTACGAGATCCGCAGCGGCAGCAGTCCGACGACGCCCGACACGGACGGGGACGGCCTGCTCGATCGCCTCGAAATTCTGGCGGATCTCGATCCCGCGACTCCGTCCGAGGCACCGGATGGGCAGGTGGAAGCGCTTCCGGCAGTTCAACTGACGACCTTCACCCTGGCGGCTTCCAGCTATCGGGTGGAGACGTCGGTGGATCTGCTGAACTGGACCCCTGCGCTGCCGGTGATCACCGAGACGCGCGGCTACACGGTGTTCCAGTTGGTGGCCCCGGATGAAGGGCGTTACTACCGGGTCCGAAAGCTGGCGCCGTAGGAGGAAGCGGGAAACCGCCGGTGTTGATCTTGCATCTGGCGCAGATACCGCAGATGCGGAGGCCCCTGGAAGCGGTCCTGGCGCGATCTGCGGATGGAACTCCGGCGTTTGGCTTGAAAGCGCCCTACTTCGACTCGTCGGGCTCCGGCGTCTCCGGGTCGCGGAGGAGTCCCGGGAGGTTCGTGTGGGTCGCGGAGAAACGGCGATCGGTCGCGAGGCCCAGATTGCCGGTGGGCGGACCGAGATGGAGGGTCGGTTCTTCCGCGCCGCGGGCGACTTCGAGTTTCAGGAGGGACAACCGTTGTGCGGCGACGTGGGCACCGGCGCTGCCTGGGAAACGTTCGACAATCCGGTTGAGGGCGAGACGCGCGTCGGTCAGTCCGTCGGGTTGCCGGAGGTGGATGTCGGCGATCAGGTTGAGCCAGCGCAGGATCTCCCGGTCCCGCTGACCGGGACTGCTGATCAGGTGTTCGAGCTCACTGTGCGCGAGGTCAGGACGCTGCAACTCCCCGGCGTAGAGTCGGGCGAGACGTTCGCGGCTTTCGTTGTCCGACGGGTTTTGGACCAGCATCAGGGTGAGTTCTTCCCGGAGATCGTCCGGGCTGCGATCGGAGGGGAGGAGTGAGGCGCCGTGGTCCAGGGTGAGGCCGATCTGGACCTCGTGCTGGACGACGGTGAGGAGCTCGCGTTCGCCGAGTGGGTTGCCTTTCATCCAGGCCTCGGTGGGGAGATGGGCAATCCGTTGCTGGGCCAGGCGGGCGACTTCGGTGTCGGGATATTCGAGGGAGATCTTCTGGAGGGTGACGCGTGCAGCTTCGGGTTGATGGAGATGATTCAGTTGGACATCCGCCTGCTGGAGGTAGGCGGTGGGGCGATCGGAGGCGTCGGCCACGACGAGGAATTCATCGAGGGCGATCAGCGCGAGTTGGGGCTGCTTGAGGTTTTCCGCGAGGATGCTCGCCTTGAGGAGCCAGCCTTCCGCATCGGTGGGGAAGCGCGCGAGTTGAGACTCGATCTCGGTGACCGCCGGTTCGAACTCGGCCTGCTTCCGCAGGGCATTCGCACGCGAATAGAAGGGCTTGGGTACGACGGGCTGCGATCCGCCATCGATGGCGTTGGTCACCGAGGAGGCAAAGAACCCCAGGATCGAGCGGTGCCAGAGGAGGAAGATGGCCAGGAAGCCCCCCATGTACACCGCCATGGCCGCCAACTGGGCCAAGCCGCCCTGCATTCCTGCCGTGAACGCCTTGGCGAGTTGCGCACCGCCCCACAGCGACAGCAGGAGGTTCGCCGTCATGACCCACTTCAGCCAAGTGGGCACCGATTCCCCCGCCGGGGTCCGGAATCGCCAGATCGACCAGATCAACACGAGGGCCATCCAGCCCGAGGCGACGATCAGAAGATTCGGGTTGATCATGATTTCTTTCCGGAGTGGTCGAAGCAGAGCACGGAAGCTCTGACCATGGAAGCGTCCCGGAGCTCACACGCCGTAACGCGCTGTTGACAGAACGTTTCTTCTTCGGAACATACACGCCCGGGAAGGGTCGCTTTTCGGAGGACTTTTCCCGGTCGGGCGCCGTTCTCCACGGGTCCAAAAGGGGGAGGGCGACGTCGGCCTCGATCGCCAACACGAACGAGTAACACGCCATGACCAAAAGCACTGATCTCCTCTCGGAGACTCTTCGCGATTCCAAACATCCCTTCCGCGGGGTCGAAGACCGTCCACGGAAATCCCAGAAACACCGCTACGAACGCCGCAAGGTCCGCGAGTTCCTCAAGCTCGGCGACTGGCAGGCCAGCGGCTGAGCGGGCGAAAGCCCGGTCCGCATCGGCAAAACAACCGTTGCGTCGTCGTCGGTGTCGGCCCGAAATCGGTCCATGCAATTCCGAAGGATCGCGGCAGGCGCGTCGTGGATCGGACTCTTGATGTTGGCCCGGGTCTGGGCGGAAGACTGGTCCCAGTTCCTTGGCCCGCGTCAGGATGGAACGTCGGCCGAGACCGGGCTGTTCGACCGTCTCACCACCAACGGCCTGCCGGTCCTCTGGCAACGCGCCGTGGGGACGGGCTACTCGACTCCGGCGACCCGCGACGGAGCGCTTGTCCTCTTTCACCGCGAGAAGAACGAGGAGATTGTTGAGGTCTTGGATGCCGCCACCGGCAAGTCCCGCTGGCGTCACGGTTACCCGAGCAATTACCGCGATCCCTATGGCTACAACAACGGGCCCCGCAGCGGCCCGATCGTGACTGCCCAGCGGATCTATACCTTCGGTGCCGAGGGCAAGCTCACCTGTCTCGATTTCGCCACCGGGAAGCCGATCTGGCAGCGCGATACCTCCAAAGATTTCAATGTTCCCGAGGCTTTTTTCGGGGTCGGTAGCTCCCCGCTCCTCGAAGCGGGCCATCTCCTGGTCATGGTCGGAGGCCAACCCGATTCCGGGGTGGTCGCTCTCGACCCCGAGACGGGAACCACCCGTTGGCAGAGCGTTGGCCAATCCAACTGGCAGGGCGCACCGATGCTCGGTTGGCCGGGGGATCTCAAGGTCCAGTGGCGTGAATGGGACAAGACCGCCAGTTACGCTTCGCTTCGCTCCGCCACCCTCCAGGGCGAGCGGGTCGTGTTCGCTTGCATGCGCCAGGGGTTGGTCGCGCTCAATCCCACCAATGGCACCGTTCATTTTTCCCGCTGGTTCCGCGCCCGCGTGGACGAAAGCGTCAATGCCATGACCCCGGTCGTGTCGGGCAACGAAGTTCTCATTTCCAGCGCCTACTATCGATCCGGCTCCGTCCTGCTGAAGCCCGGGCCCGGCCATCGAACCTTTACCGAAACGTGGAAGGGATTGGGACTGGAGATGCACTGGTCCCAGCCCCTGCTGGTGCAGGGTCACCTCTACGGTTTCAGTGGTCGCAACGAACCGGATGCCGTCTTGCGCTGCGTCGAGTGGGCGACCGGGACGGTCAAATGGGAACGGGAAGAACGTTGGGCTTCCCACAGTTCAGATCAACCACCCGTCTTCGGGCGCGGCTCATTTCTTGGCGCCGATGGACGCCTGATTGCGCTCGGCGAAGGCGGATTGCTGGGATTGTTCGATCCGTCCCCGGTCGCCTGCCGTGAACTGGGCCGATGGCAGGTGCCCAACCTGCGTTATCCCTGCTGGGCGGCACCGGTCCTGAGCGACAAACGCCTCTTCCTGCGCTCGGAGAATTACATCGTCTGCCTCAACGCCTCCCGGTAGCGCCGCGGGAACAGCAGCGCGGCACCGGCGATCAGCAGGGCAACAGGGCCCGGTTCGGGGATCACCGTCGTTGGAACGTTGGCGTTGATTCCCCGGGTGACGGTCGGGAGAAAGATGTCCGAAATGAGGGCTGCTGCCGAATGGTGCACCGGGCAGGACTCGAACCTGCAACCGCCTGATCCGAAGTCAGGAACTCTATCCAATTGAGCTACCGGTGCCCCGGGCGGAAATCCGTGGAGGATTCCTGCCGTGAGAAAAGAATGCCCATCTCCGGTCCCGGCTGCAATTCCCCATTGGCATGTGGGGCAGGCCTCGGTCACTCTCGCCTGCAGAATGTCCGGCGTTCCTTCGGCCCCTCCCAATTCTTCACGCCCCGTGGCCTCCTGCGAAGTGACGGTGCTCAACCGTCAGGGGATCCATGCGCGCCCGTCTGCGGCGTTCGTGAAACTGGCAGGACAATTTCGCAGCGAGGTCTTTCTGGAAAAGGACGGGGAAACCATCAACGGCAAGAGCATCATGGGTCTGCTGATGCTGGCCGCCGGGCCGGGATCAAAGATCCAGATCGTCTGCCAGGGCGAGGACGCCCAAGTCGCCCTCGATCGTCTGGTGGAGTTGGTCAACAGCCGTTTCGGCGAAGCCTGATCCCGCTGGGCTCTGCGGGTCGTCGAGCTTCGTTCCGTGGGTCTGCCGTTTTCCCGGCACCGTTCATCGCCTGATTCCCATGTCCGATTTCAACATTCATTACATGGCCCGACTGGCCCGGATCGCCCTCACCCCCGAAGAAGAGGAACGTCTGGGGGCGCAGTTGGGAAACATCCTCGGGTACATCGCCAAGCTTCGTGAGGTGGATGTCAGCGGGGTCGAACCGATGTCCCATGCCTTTCTCATGACCAACGTCATGCGACCGGACGTGGCCGAACCGTCGCTGACCCAGGAGGAAGCCCTGCGGAATGCGCCCGCCCGTGCGTCGGGTCTGTTCGTGGTTCCCAAGATCGTCGAGTAACCCCTGTCGCCCCATGTTGCATCGACTTTCCCTCAGCGAACTCTCTGCGCGACTCGCTCGACGCGAGGTCTCCGCCCACGAATCCCTTCAGGCTTGCCTCGATCAGATCGACCGGGTCGATCCCCAGGTGAAGGCCTTTCTGTCGATCGATCGTGACGATGCCCGGACCCAGGCCGAGGCCGCCGATCGTGAACTCGCCGCCGGTGGCGATCTTTCGAGTCGTCCGCTCCTCGGGGTGCCGATCGCGCTCAAGGATGTCCTCTGCCAGCGCGGGCAACCCGTGGGATGCGGTTCGAAGCTGTTGGAGGGATTCATTTCGCCCTACGACGGGACCGTGGTGGAGAAGTTGAAGGCGGCCGGGGCCGTCCTCTTCGGGCGCCTCAACATGGACGAGTTCGCCATGGGCAGTTCCACCGAAAATTCCGCCTACTGGACGACCTTGAACCCGTGGGATACCACCCGGATCCCCGGTGGATCCTCGGGCGGATGCGCCGCCGCCGTGGCCGCCAACGAGGCCTTCGCCACCATTGGCTCGGACACCGGCGGATCCATCCGCCAGCCGGCCGCGCTGTGTGGATGCGTCGGGTTGAAGCCCACCTATGGCCGCGTCTCCCGCTACGGGTTGGTCGCGTTCGCCAGTTCCCTCGACCAGATCGGGCCCTTCACCAAGACCGTGGGCGACGCCGCCCTCTTGCTGGAGACGATCTCGGGTCATGACCGACGGGATTCCACCAGCCTGCCGGAGCCCGTGCCGCGTTACCGCGATTTCCTCGGTGCGACCTCGCTTCAGGGACTGCGCATCGGGGTGGTCAAGGAGTTTCAGATCGGTGGACTTGACCCTGAGGTGGAGGCCTCGGTGCGACAGGCCGTCGCCCACCTCCAATCGCTCGGGGCGGAAGTGCGCGAGGTCAGCCTCCCCCATAGCGATTACGCCGCCGCCACCTACTACATCCTCGCGCCCGCGGAAGCGTCGGCAAACCTGGCCCGCTTCGATGGCGTGCGCTACGGGCGTCGGGTCGATGGACCCGATCCGTTCGAGTTGAACCGTCGGACGCGCGGGGCAGGGTTTGGTGCCGAGGTGAAACGTCGGATCATTCTGGGCACCTACGTGCTGAGCAGCGGTTACTACGATGCCTTCTATCTGCGGGCTCAGAAGGTGCGGACCCTGATCCGGAATGACTTCGACCGCGCTTTCGGAGAAGTGGACGCCATTGTCTCGCCCACAGCCCCGACCCCGGCATTCCGGGTGGGCGAAAAATCGTCGGATCCGCTGCAGATGTACCTGAGCGACATCTTCACCATTTCCTGCAATCTGGCCGGGATCTGCGGCCTGAGCCTTCCCTGTGGGTTCACCCGCTCACCCAAGTTGCCCATCGGCCTTCAACTGCTGTGTAAACCGCTGGGGGAGGGGACGCTCTTGCGGATCGCCGAGGCCTATGAGCGCACCACCCTGTGGCATCGGGAAGTGGCCCCGCTGGGGTGAGGCCGCGGGTTTGAAGGGCATGATCAGGGGCGGCGCCCTTGACACCGGCCTGGATCGATGGTTTCTGTTAGCACAGAAATGGCTGATGAAGGCAAACTGACCGTGGTTCAGGAGAAGTTCATCCTGCACTGGGGCGAGATGGGGGCTCAATGGGGCGTCAATCGGACCGTCGCCCAGATTCATGCGCTCCTCTTCATCTCGCCCCGGCCGCTCCAAGCCGAGGAGATCACCACGATCCTCGGTGTGGCCCGCTCGAATGTCTCCAACAGCCTGAAGGATCTTCAGGGTTGGGGCATCGTGAAACGCGTCCATGTCATGGGCGACCGACGCGATCACTTCGAGAGCATGAAGGATGTGTGGGAGTTGTTCCGGACGATTGCCGACGAACGCAAGAAGCGCGAAGTCGATCCCACCCTGGCCCTGCTTCGGGAGTGCATCGCCGAGTCCACCAAAGCCAAGACATCGGACAGTTACACCGAAGGGAAATTGCGGGAATTGCTGGGATTTTTCGAGGTGACCACCGGATGGTACCAGCAGTTGCGCGGGTGGTCGCCTTCCGCCCTCTCCCGGCTGGCATCCATGGGCGACAAGGCGTTGAAGATGTTGGGCGTTGGCCCGAACTAAGGCCGGCAATTTTTTGATCCTGAACCGATTCGTGAAACCGAAGCTTTTTAGTCCGCAGATGGCGCAGATTCCGCAGATGGGAAGGCACTTGGGGGCGTCCCAGGCGAAGCGTCCGGCTCACCCTGCGATTAAAGGCGTTTCGGCGAGAAATTCCGTTGTTTGCTGCGCCCTCGGCGCCTTCGGCGGATTAAGTTCGGGACGCTTTGACTGAATGAAGTCCCTTTTTTGAATGGAGGTTTCTGTGAATACTGAAATGAAAGTTGATTGTGGAGAGACTGTGGAAATGCGCGGGCGCGTCGCCTTCGATTCCTTGTGCCCCATCTGCACCCGGTTGCGCGATCAATGGCATCCCATTCTCGCTCCCCGCGGTTTCCCCTTCGTCCCGCTCCAAGACCCGAAGATTGCTGCCGAACTTCATCTTCGTCCCGGCGAATTGCCGGGCGAGATCCAGTTGTTGCTGGACGACGGACGGCGTCTGGGCGGAGTGGACGCCATGCTCTTCCTGGGGCGGCAGATTGGGTGGCTCGCTCCCGTGGCCTGGGTTGGCGGGTTGCCGGGGGTCCGGTCCGGCGTGGATGCGGCCTACGGTTGGGTGGCCCGCAACCGCCACTGTCTGGGCGACACCTGTCGGGTGCCGCTGCGTCGCCGACACCGCGGACATCCCGCCTTCTTCGAAGCGCCCTGAGAGCAGCCTATTTCCTCAGTCGCGGATCTCGAACAGGGCGTTGGCGAAGTCGCGGGCGACGAAGGGGTGGAGGTCGTCGGGTTGTTCGC
>JBDNHZ010000153.1:0-13433 GCA_041688515.1 Verrucomicrobiota bacterium | reverse complement strand
ACTCCGGTTGGCAAGCGGTGCCAGCACGGCGTTCGAGGTCACCGCGTTCTCGAGGTAGCTCGCCTCGAAGCACTCCGCATTGCCCCCGATGATGTCGCCCAGGTTATAGGTGTCGGCCCGGTTCGCCAGCATGTCAGGGATCCGAAACTTCAGGCCGATCTCGGTATAGGGATTCCCGGCCATCACCACGACCACCTTGCGTCCACGGAGATCATAGGTGCGGGATTGACCGCGCCAGACGCCCTCGATTTTCCGCTGCGCATCGCAGAGGGAGATGAACTTCTGCAGGAACTCCGGATTGCAGTGCTGGATGTCGTCGATGCAGATCATCGCGTTGTCGCCCATCTCCAGCGCGAGATTGAGTTTCTGGATCTCCTCCCGCGCCGACGCGTTGGGAGCTTCCTCGGGATCAAGCGAGGTGACGTGATGGCCGAGGGCGGGACCATTGATCTTGATGAACACGATCCCGAGCCGGCTGGCGACGTACTCGAGCAGCGTGGTCTTGCCGTAACCGGGCGGCGAAATCAGCAGGAGCAATCCCATCAGGTCGGTACGCTTGGCAGCGCCGGCCGCCCCGACCTGCTTGGCCAGGTTGTCGCCAATCATCGGGAGATAAACCCGATCGGTCAGCTGGTTGCGGACGAACGACGACAGAACGCGCGGACGGAATTCGTCGAGACGCAGCTTTCGCCGTTCGCGATCCATCAACTGGAGCTTCAACCGGTGGAAGGCTTCGAACCGCGGCACCACCTCCGCCTCGTGCCGACGCAGCCGCACGGTGAAGTCGAGGTAGTCGAAAACATATCGGCTGGCGTTGATCTTCGGGTGCATCCCGCGGATGCCCTCCAGCTCGTGACGCGACTGCGCATGAACCACGGCGCGCGACAGGTCATCGCCGCAGAAGACAATCGCCGTGGTTTCCTCCAGGTGCAGTTGCTCGGCCGGCTGGGAAAGCAGGAAGCCACGCACCCAGTCGCGGACCATGTCGAGTTCACTGGCCGGGTGGGAGGCAAGCGAAGCGCGGGTGGCCGCGAAGGTGTCTTCGCTTCCCTTGGTGACCAGATGTTGGTGGAACGCGGTGGCCAGGTGATCGGCCTCGCGCGTCACCGAGAAGGTCTCGCCGTGGCTCAGCTCGAAGAACAGGTATTCGCCCGCTCCCGCAGCAAACTCGGCCGGGTAGAGCGCCTGTTCCCGCACGAACTCGGTGATCTTTGTTCGCAGCTCGCGGATGTAGCCCGCCTGCGACAGATCGCCGGGGAACAGCCGGTTGCGTTCGCCGAACGCGCGGAGCTTGGCGGTCCACAGCGTGCGGACTTCGGCCGGACAGAACCGGCACCAGTACACCGCCGCCAGCGCACGGGCGACCGGGTGATACCGGGCGCGTCCGAGGGCCAGGTGGGTGGACGCCAGCGCCTGGAAGATCCGGGCTCCATCCGCGTCGTGGATGCCCTTGGCATAACCCTCCTGGTAACGACTCGACATGAACTCCTGCACCGCGATCAGGCGCGCGTCTTCGGTGAGATCCAGGACTTCCTGGAGGCGCGGGCCGCCTTCAAGCTGCTTCAACCACTGCCAGGCGAGGTATTCCCCCCGGTAAACCTCCGCGTCTTCAGACACCACTTCCTGCGACCACACCGGTCGGGTGGCCAGGTAGGCTTCATCGGCGATGGGATCAAAATACTGGGTGCTGGTGAGATGAAAGAACGGCGCGTCGTCCCGGGTGACCACGGTGAGGTCGAGCGGCTGGGTGTTGACGTTGAAACGGTGCTTGCCCAACTGGATGACCGAGGTGCCATCGACGAACAGTTCCTGTCGGTCCTTGAGCTGCCGCACCGCCTCCTGCTGAAGCGTCTTGAGCCGACCTTGCAGGTCGTCGGACTTCACCGAATCCCCCAGCGCCAGGAGTTGATCGATGGTCTCCCGCACCTTGGCGGCCATGAGATCCGAGGCCAGATAGGTGTGGATCTCGTCGAGCGACTTGAACCCGGCCAGGCGATTCTGGATGACCTTGAGGATGCGCTCCGCAGCCGACATCAGCGCCTGGGCACGCCGGTTGCGCTGCTCGACCAGGGCGATCTTCCGTTGTTCAAACGCCTCGTAAAGTTCGGTGCGACGTTCGGTCAACTGGACCGTGTATTCCTCAAAGCCGGCGAAGGCCCCTTCGAGTTCCTCCAACTGGACCGTGAGCCGGTTGAGATACTCGTCGCAGCGCGCCGGCGTGTCGCACAGGTCGAGATAACTGGAGGCCGACTGGCCCAGAAGCTTGAGCTGGGCGTTGAACTGGGCGGCTCCTTCCGCAGCGACGAGCGCCTGCAACCGCTTCTTCAGCGCGCCCCGGACCTGGTTGAGCGTCGAATAAACCCCCGTGATGGCTTCGATGATCCGCGTCGTTTCGGTGGCGTCCTCGATCTTCAGGTTGTTGACGATCTCGATCAGCATCTCGAGCTCGGCCCCGGCATCGGCCACCGCCTTCTCGACCTTGCGCCCCTCGGCCACCTTCGCCACCCGATCGACCGTGGCCAACTGCTCCGCGGCCTGGCGCCGGTACGGATCAAGCGCCTCTGGCTTGAGCAGGAACTTGACGCAGGCTCCGGACAACTCGGTGACCTGGGCCGTGACGCCCTTCTCCAGCGTCTCCACCTGGGCGACATCCACGTACCGGACCTCGCGCAAGGTGATCAACTCGCCGCGCAGATGGCGCAACGCCGCGAGGTGGCTGACGAAATCTCCCAGCACCCGCAATCCGGATCGGCGCACCGCCTGCAACTGGTCCTCGCACCGCTTCCTGACATCCGCCACCCGTTGGACGGCCTCCTGCTGGAGCCGTCGGACCTTGGCGAATTCATCAATGGCCTTGTCCGCGGCCTCGCGGACCTGGCGCAACGCCGCGTCGAGTTGGAAGCCATCGGCTGAGCTCAACCACGGATAGGCGTCGAGCATGGCGGCGCAGCGCCGGACGAGATCGGTGTAGAGTTCGGCGTAGGGATGATCGCGACGGGCGAGGGACAGCACCTCAGTGCATTCGGCGAGACACCGGACGACGTCCTTGTTGCCGACCTGGTAGAGGAAGGCGTCCCGCTGGCCGGCGGGCTCGTGACCCACCTGGTAGAACGGCGTCTGCCGCAGCTGGATCATGTGGTGCTTCTGCGGTGTGTCCTCGGTGCGCACCAGGACCAGTTGGCCGTTGGGAAAGAGCGAGAAACCGTGACAGCTGATCCGCTCCTCGACCTTCTGCTCGATCAGGCGGTAGGGCAGGAGTGCGTACTGCCCGGTCTCGGGCTTGAAGAACACAAAGAGCGAATCCTCGCCGCTGGGCGCATGCACGACCCGCTCCAGAATCATCGGCGTATCGCGCGCCTCGAACACCTTCAGTTCCCCCGTCGAAAGATAGTAGCCATCCGGAAAGATCAGGCCGTGATCCTCAGGAAGCAGCGCACAGGATTGTCCGAGGGAATCCACCCGGATCGCGCTCTGGAGCTTCGCATTGAAGATGAAGTAGCGCGCCGCGGGTTCCTTGTAGGGCCGGATCTTCAGCACGATCAGGTGCCCCACGATGGCGTAGGCGATCTCGGCGTCGTCGACCTTCTGGAAGCGATCGTCCACCGGCTCCGAATAGACCCCCTCGCCGGTCGCCGTGTTGTCCTCGACCTTGATGGTCAGGTCGCCCCCGATGCACTCCACGAAGACCCGGTCCTCGATCGAGACATGCGGATGATCCCCGTAGCGGAAGGACTCGCGATCGGGCGTGCGCCACTTGAATTCAAACGTCGGCGGGAACCCGACCTTCCGATACTCGGCCTCGGCACGGCCGTCGAGGTAACGGAGTTCACCTCCCTGATACGCCCATTTGAAAACCCCGAAATCCCCGGCACCGCTGCCGGTACGGAACACCATGTAAAGGTTTCCGTCGATCAGGGAAAACTTCGAGAAGGTCGTCCGTTCATAGACGTTGTAGAGCCGCTTGAAATCCGTGAGGAACTTGCGGTCGTTGAGAACGTCGAGGGCAACTTCCTTGAAGTTTCCCGCCTGTTCATCCCGGGCGTACACCGCGAAGACATCGCCCAGTTCCACCTCCTTCTTCAGACCGAACTGGATATTGAACCCGACCAGGAACCGGCCGTGCCCCAGCTGCACCATGTCCTGCGGAATGCAGTTGTGCGCGGTGGTGACCCGATCCGCCTGAAGGAGCTTGGATTCCACCCGGCCGAACACCTCCTGCCGTCGGGTATCCAGCTTGGCCATCCGCTCGCGCAGCAACGCCGCCTGATCCTGCAGGCGTTGCCGGATGATCTCATAGGCCGCTCCGCCGAGGGCGGAGCCGGCCGGTGACGCGGCAGGTGGTGGAGCGGGATCAGGCATGGGATGGGACGAGGAAGAGGGGAACGCGGCGTCGCGAAGGGACGTAGGTACGGAGCACCGAAGGAAGGTAGCCCACAGCGATCGCTGTGGGTTCATCAAGCCCCCCAGGCTGCGAGCCCCGGAGGGGAGTGGGATGCTCCATTCCCCCGCCCCTCCGGGGCTGGACTCCCATTCGCCCCTCCAACCCACAGCTCGCGCTGTGGGCTACAATCCCACGCCGCTCCGCGGCTTTGGTCGTCATGGTCAGCCCTTCACAACCTCCGACGCCTTCACGTCGCCGAGGCCCTTTTCCTTCACGAGAGCCAGGGCGGAGCGCATGACGCCCTGAATCCCGGAGTCGTCGGCAGAGGCGATGAGCCGGGCGAGAAGGGCCGACACCGTGAGATTGCGGAGATCCTCGGTCTTGATTCCGAAGTCAGCGACCCACTTCGACAACTGTCCCTTGAAGTACTCCGGGTCGCCGTTGAAGAAGGTGTTCTTCACCTCGGTGAGCGCGGTGCTGTTGTTCAGGGTGCGATCGACCGCCTTCCCGGTCCCGATGGCGCGGACCACCTTCTCGAAGAAGTCGTTCTCGCCACCGACGATGTCGATCCGTGCGGACTTGAGGGCCTCGCCGACCACGCTGGCGTTGGCCTGGGCGATGTCCTTCTGGACGTGAATCGCGGCGAGTTCCACATCGCGATCCTTGGCGAGGCGCAGGCGGAATTCCTCGTGCTGCTGACCGGCCTGATGCAGGAGCTTCATGGCTTCGGCCTTCTGGTGCATGGCCTTCGCCTCGGCACTGCCGCGGGCCTCGATCCCGGTGGCGATGGCCAATTCCTTTTCCTTGGTTCCTTCGGCCTCGGCGGTGGCCTGGGTCTGGGTGTTCTCGGCGACGACCGTGCCGCGGGCCTTGAGGACATCGGCCTCGGCAATGCCCAGATCGCGGTTGGCGGAGGCATCCGCCTTCTTGGCGTTGGCCTTGGCGATGGTGACCTTGGCCTCGGCCAATCCCTTGGCCGCCTCGCGGGCGGCGATCCCCTCGGCATCCTGTTCGGCCACATGCCGGCGCTTGTCAGCCACCTTGGCCTCGGCGTCCGCCATCGTCTGGATGCGCTCGGCATCCCGGAGGGAGGATTCACGCGCCGCCTCGGCCGCGGTCACCAGTCGGATCTTCTCCGCTTCGGCGATGTTCCGGCCCGCCTCCTTCTGGGCCTCGGATGCGACGACCTTTTCGGTCTGGTCCTTCTTCGCATTCATCTCCGCCTCGATGAGCGTCACCTCGCGGACGCGCTCGGCCGTCATGCGGGCCTCGATGTTGCGCTTCTCTTCCTCCTGCTGGGTAACGGCCTTCTGTTCCGAAACCACGGAGGCACGCTTCCGCTCCACCTCGATCGCGGCCTCGGCGACCTTGACCTCCTTGTCCATCTCGGCGAGCGAGACCGTGCGTTCGCGGCGCACACGGGCTTCTTCCCCCTCCTGGACCGCCTCCTGTTCGAGCCGTTGCTTCTCCTTCTTCACCGTGAACTCGCGCTCCTGCACCGCGCGGTTCATGTCCTCAGTGCGCAGTCGGATGGATTCCTCGGTTTCAAGACGGCGTCCCTCGACCTCCATGCGGCGTCCTTCGATGACCTTGCGGGCCTCGGCTTCCTCGTTCGCCTTGACCTCGGTAATGGCCCGCTGCTGTTTGGCGGTGTCTTCTTCGTTGCGACGGCGTTGTTCGCGCTTGGCGATGTCGGCGTCGGCATTCTCCTTCTCCACCTGGACCTGGGCGCGCTGGGAAAATTCGTTGGCAACGACGCGTTCGCGCTGGGTGATCTCGGTGATCTTCTTGATGCCCTCGGCGTCGAGGACGTTGGAGGGGTCGTGCTGATCAAGCGGCGTCTGCTCGAGGTAATCGATGGCCACGTCCTGAAGAAAGAAACCGTCGAGGTCCTTGCCGATGGTGCTCTGGATCTGGTCCCGGAACTTGATGCGCTCGGTGAAGAGTTCATGGAACTCCATCTGTTTGCCGGCGGTCTTCAAGGCCTCCGAGAACTTCGCTTCGAACAACTCCCGCAGTTGGGCAATGTCGGCCACCCGTTCCGGCGTCAGCATCTGGGCAACCTTGCGGACGCTTTCCACGGAGGCTTCCACCCGGATGTAGAAGGCCACGGTGATGTCGGCGCGGATGTTGTCCTTACAGACCAGGCCGTCCTTGCCCTTGCGGTGGATCTCCAGCTTCTTCACCGAGATGTCCACCACCTCGTAGTTCTGCAGGATCGGCATGGCGAACATCCAGTCGAAGGAAACCCGAACGCCGCCCAACCCGACCACCATGCCCGCTCGGCCCGGATGGACCTTTCGGATGCAGATCATGCCGAGGAAGGCGATGAAGAGGAGGAAGACAAATGCCGGTAGAATGATAAGCCACATGTTCGGCTGGAGTTGATGGATCTTGGAATCGCGCCTGCACTTGGCTCCGGAAACGGCATCAGCGAATTCATCCCGGGCCGGAGCACCCTGCGGTTAAACCAGACCCGCGGCCCTCCAGCCAGTCGATTCTCGGGGCGAGGATTCCACGAATCGCACCTTCCTCACCGTCGCCGATCAATCGGATCGGTCAGATCAGTCCGATCCGACCGATCGGTCGGATCCGCGTGATCGGCGCGAAACCGCTTTTACAGACCCCTTACACCGCCAGACGCGGCCGGGTGGAGAATGCTCTCATGAAAAAGAGATTCCTTCCGATCGGCCTGTCCTGCGCGGCACTCCTGATCGTTCCTTGCGTCTTGCTACGGAGCCAAAGTCCCGCTGCATCCGCAACCCCGGCGATCGTCGCTTCCACCCGCGGCACCATCGCGGTCAGCGGCAACGCTCAGGTCCTGGTTGTCCCCGACCAGGTCGAGATGCGCCTGGGGATCACCACGCGCCATGCGGACTTGATCCGTGCCAAGGCCGACAACGACGAACGCATCAGCGCCGTCCTCACGAAGCTCAGGGCCCTCGGGCTCGCACCGAGGGATCTCCAGACCGACGCCATCCATGTGCAACCCGAGTACCGCACCGAGAACGGGAATCCGCCCGTGCTCACGGGATATCTGGTGCAGCGACATCTGGTGGTCACCCTGCGCGAGGTGGGCAAGTTCGAGGCCTTGCTGGAGGCCGCGATCCAGGCAGGGGCCAACGAGGTATTGAACATCCAGTTCTGTAGCACCGAGCTCCGGAAGCATCGGGATCAGGCTCGTCAGATGGCCATCCGGGCCGCGCGCGAGAAGGGGGAACTCTTCACGCGCGAGCTCGGCCTGAAGCTGGGCACCGCCACGATGATCAGCGAGCAGAGCAGTGATCACGCCTTCTCGAGCTACAGCTACTACGGGATGTACGGAGGGTATTGGCAGTCGCGGAACTCCGGGTACGCCCTGCAGAACAACGTCGCCGTCGGCGGCGGCGCGGGCGAGCCTTCCAACGAAGCCTCCAACCAGACCTTCGCCCCCGGTCAGATCCGGATCTCGGCCATGGTCAGCGTGAGTTTCGAGACCCTGACCGGATCCGGGAAATGAAGGGAGTTGAGGTTCAACCCGGATTCACCCGATCCTCCCAACACCATGTCCCAGCGCTGCATCCTGGTCGTCGAGGATGATTCCGCCATCCGCCGCGGCGTCGTCGATGCCCTCACCTTCGCGGGATACCAGACTTTGCAGTCGGGCGATGGGATGGAAGCGGCGCGGTTGGCGACGACGGCGACCATTGATTTGATCCTGCTGGACCTGGTGCTCCCGAAGCAGGGTGGATTCGAGATCCTGAAGACGGTGCGAACCGCGCGGCCCACCTTGCCGGTCATCCTCCTGACGGCCCGGGGCGATGAGCAGGATCGAGTGACCGGACTGCGCCTCGGTGCCGACGATTACGTGGTGAAGCCGTTCAGCATCCGGGAACTTCTCGCGCGGGTGGAAGCGGTGCTGCGACGTTCGCCCGAACGGCCACAACCGGTGGGACAGGTTCCCATCCCGGGCGGGATCGCGGACCTGGATCGGTGTGAAGTGCGGTTCGCCGATGGGGCGCGATCGGAACTGTCGGAACGTGAGGTCGAATTGCTGCGTTACCTGGCGGCCAATCCAGACCGGACGATCTCGCGGGACGAGATCCTGCAACGGATCTGGCGGCTGGATCCGCGCCATGTGGAGACCCGGACCATCGACGTTCATATCGGGAACCTGCGCGCCAAGTTGCGGGACCCGGGCGAGCGTCCGCAGGTGATCCTGACGGTGCGGGGCAAGGGCTACATGCTGGGGAGGCCCGCGTGAGACGGCCGCTGCACACCTGGCTGGTGTTCGCCACCCTGCTCGTGCTGGCACTGGGTTCCTTTGGCTGGTTGAGCCGGGCAGTCGTACGGCTCGACGATGCGCAACGCGGGCAACTCGCGGAGGCGGAACGCGAAGAGAAGGTGCGCCTCGCCCTTTGGCGGATGGATTCGTCGCTGGCCCTGTTGATGGCCGATGAGGACGCACGGAATCCGCTGGAGTACCAGTCGTTCCACAGTCCGGCGCGGGCCTGGGCGCAGGACCACAGCGAGATTCCCTTCGGCCGTTTCCTGATTCCATCGTCCCTGATCGAAGTGCCCTCGCCCCATCTCCGGCTGCATTTCGAGTTCGGCGGGAACCGGATCCCGGGCTCCCCCCAAGTTCCACCGCCAACGATGACCTCGCTGGTGCTGGAGCAGGGCATCCCGGCGGACGCACTGACCACCGCCTCGAACCGGTTGGCGGAACTCCGACGGTCGTTGACGGACGAAGGGAGGGCCGCGACCTCGTGGGCAGATGCCCTGATCCAGGCGGCGGATGCGGGTGCCACCAACTCGGCTCTCCCACTGGAGCGACCGACGCCCTGGACCCAGCCGGTGGCCGGCCTCGGCAATTATGGGAATGAACTTCCCGGACAACAGGAACTCCTCAACCGGGGCGAGGCGAACGCCCGACAACAGACGTTCAACAATCTCCAGACGCAGCAACGCAGCGGGTACATGATCCGTCCCCAAGGGATCGTGGCGGGCGGTCCCCAGGCGGGCCAAGTGCGGGCCGTGGGTCGCGTTGCCCCAGTCTGGATCGGCGTGGAACTGTTCCTTGTGCGTCGGGTGGACTTCGACCGTGGACAGCGGATCCAGGGTGCCTGGCTCGATTGGCCATCCATCCGACAGTCGCTCCTGAAGTCCGTGGAAGATCTGGTTCCGGGGGCGCGGTTGGAACCGGTGACCCCGCGCGTCAGCGATGACCCCCGGCGTCTGGCCGCGCTGCCGCTCCGACTCGATGCGGGACATGTGCCGGCCACGCCCGGATCGCCCTGGACCGCGCTGCGCCTGGCCTTGGCCGCTGCGTGGACCTGCCTCGGCCTCGCGGCGGTGGCTCTGGCCCTCCTGCTCCACGGCATCCTCGCGCTCAGTGAGCGTCGGGCGGAGTTCGTCTCGGCGGTGACCCACGAATTGCGGACTCCGCTCACCACCTTCCGTCTCTACAGCGAGATGCTGGCCGACGGCATGGTCCCGGACGGAGAGCAACGTCAGAAGTACCTTTCAACGCTGTGCGCGGAAGCCAGTCGGCTGGGACATCTGGTCGAGAATGTCCTCGCCTACGCACGCCTGGAACGCGGCCCCGCACGGCCTCGTCTGGAGTCACTCCCCCTCGCGGCGCTGGTGGATCGCGTGCTGCCGCGGTTGATCGAACGGGCCTCCCTGGCCGGCATGTCCCTTCAGGTGAACCTCGATCCCACCACCGCGGCCCGACCGGTCCAGGTCGACGTCGGCATCGTCGAACAGATCCTCTTCAACCTCGTCGACAACGCCGCCAAGTACGGAACGCAGGAATCCGGTGACGGCAGCATCCGCCTCGAAGCCCTCCCGGAATCCGGGAAATTCGCGCTCCTGCGGGTGCGCGACGACGGACGCGGGATCAGCCCGGATGTGGTCGGCCGCCTGTTCGAACCCTTCCATCGATCGGCCGAAAAGGCGGCCGGATCCGCCCCCGGTGTCGGCCTGGGATTGGCCCTGTGCCGGAAGTTGAGCCGAAGCCTGGGAGGCGATCTGCGGGTGGATCGGTCGGTGGAGGTGGGTGCGGCGTTTGTCCTGAGCCTGCCGCGAGCCCGGAATTGAAGATGCGTCGGGAGGTTCGTGCCTTGGCTGCAACGCGGGTTCAAAACCCAACTCCGAACCCCGCGGAGCGTCCTGGAGTGCGGGTGGCGTCCGCCACCGCTTTGGTCGTGGAATCTTCGAAGGCCTTGGACGTCTCCGGGCCCCCGTCAGCAGCGATTCCTCACGCCAAGCCACGAAGAAGGACGCCCAGTCCGGGCCGCGAAATGGCGACCGGGTGTTGGACAGGACCTCCGCCGTCTCGACGGCAAGAGGCGGAGGTGACGACGTGCGCACCGCTCCGGATGCGGTGGAGAAGATTTTCAGACACCGGGATTCTGAAACGGAGGCCTTCATAACCAAGCCGAAAGCCCATAAAATATGGCATTTTTAGAGGAGATCACCTTAAGTGGAGCCTGTGCCAAATGCGCGGAAACAGCTGAAAGTGATGGGTTAAGCCTCTTCCGCAGATGGCTCATATCGGGTTAATTTCTCGCCTGCCTTGGAAATTCGATCGCCATGAGCTCCGCGCGCCTCCTTCGACGCCGTTAGACACGTGGTTTCCGGCGTCTTCATCCCGGAGGGATGGCAGCGATTAGCCCGGGGCGCGCTTCGCGACCCCGGGTTGGGATGCGGAAATGGAATTTACCCCGGAGGGGAGCGGGGATTTCTCCATCACCGAGCAGACTGAGCAGCGTTTCCTGATGCCAGTCCAAAACTGTCTCCCTTTCGAACCTCACGGTATAGGATGGGTATCCTTCGTTGATACCGCTCAGACTTCCCGTCCTGGCACAGAAGTCCAGGCGGATGTCATAATTGTAATCAATGTCAAATACCCCTGGGAGAGTAGCCGACGCCGCATTGCCAATCATCATCACCTCAAAGTTTGGATGCGAGCCGGTTACCCACTCTCGAAATTTGAAGCCCCGGTAATAGGCCCAATGCCTGGAAGTACGGTAGCGCCGGTAAGGGTCCTGCGACTCACAATCTGACCGCACTCGTTCACAACAACGCTATGGATTGTCTTCACTCCAGCCTGCGTGTCTGGTGGCCTGATAACCGATGTCACGACAATCCTGACGTTCTCAAAACCGAGGACGTCGATTTAAGTGATTGGATTGTTCTCACTTCTTTCGCCGTCTTTTGTTTCTTTCGGCCAATCCGCTGCGGCTTCGATCGAAGGATGGCTCACCACAGCTCCGCGCCGTCGCTGCCGACGTGAGGACGCGGACGTCTGCGTGCTTCGCCTCGTCTGGGATCCGCCTCGTGACCTCGGCAGCTACGGCGGGGTCGCCGACGAGGTGGATCTTGGGGCGAAGGAATACCGAGGTGTCCGCCTCCTCACGTCGGCAGCTACGGCGGAGTTGCTGACACGGCAGATTCCCATTGTCGGATCCGGGCGTCTGCGGGTTGCATCACGGCATGTTCCGGTCCGCTGTGCGCTGGGTTCCTTGCCTCTTCTCCGCCTGCCTGGGTGCGATGGCCCACGCTCAGTGGCCGCAGTTCCGGGGTCCGTCGGCGTCGGGGGTGGCAGCGGGCGGTTTCCCCACGGTGTTTGGCCCGGGGACCAACGAAGTGTGGTCGGTGACTGTGCCGGCAGGGAACTCCTCTCCGGTGATTGCCGGCGAACGACTTTTTCTCACGGGGTTCGACGGCGAATCCCTGATGGTTCTGGGACACGACCTGCGGACCGGACGCGAGCTCTGGCGACGGACTCTTCCTCCGGGAAGCATTGAGCGGGGAGCCCGTCTGGGGAACCCGGCGACGGCAACTCCGGCGACCGATGGGGAACGGGTGGTCGTGTATTTCGGCGCGTTCGGGTTGGCGTGCTTCACCGTCGCGGGGGAGGAGGTGTGGCGACATCCCCTGCCCGTCCCGGTGACGCAGCACGGAGCGGGAACGTCCCCGATCCTCGCGGGAGATCTGGTGTTGTTGAACTGCGATCAGGACGTCGGATCGTCCCTGCTGGCCGTCGATCAACGCACGGGCAAGACCCGCTGGCAGACGCAACGTCCGCACGCCCTGCGCGGCTTCTCGACGCCGCTGGCCTGGCCAATCGATCAACCCACCCAGGTCATCGTCGCCGGAACGCTCCGGCTCGACGCCTACGATCTCCGGACCGGATCCGAAGTCTGGCACGTCACTGGGCTTCCCAATGAAATGGTCAGCTCGCCCATCCCCGGCGACGGGGTGATTCACGTGGCGGGTTGGACTGCCGGTGCCGGCGTCGGCCGGATGCCAGCCTGGGAAGGACTCGTGACCGCCGGAGATTCCAACCAGGACGGTCAACTCACCCGCGAAGAGGCTCCGTCCGGACCGGCAAAGCAACACTTCGCCTATCTGGACGCGGACAAGGACGGACGTTTATCGAAGGCGGAGTACACAGCCGCGGCCCATGCTTTTGATGCCTCCCGCAATGTCGCCATGACCGTGAGGCCTGCGGGCACCGGCGACATCACGGCCAGCGCGGTGGTGTGGACCCAGACGCGCGGGCTGCCGTATTGCCCGACGCCGTTGCTCCATCAGGGGCGGCTGCACCTTCTGCGCAATGGCGGTTTGTTCACCTGCCTGGATGCCGCGACGGGCAAGGCCTTCTATCAGGAGGAACGCCTCGGTGCCCTGGGTGACAACTACGCCTCGCCGGTAGCGTCGGGAGATCAGATGTGTGTCTTCTCGCAGGCCGGAATCGGGGTCGTCCTGCGCTCCGGCGAAAGCCTCGCGGTGTTATCGCGGAATGCGCTGGGGGAATCGGTGGTGGCCACCCCCGCCCTGGCGAACGGACGGATCTACGTCCGCTCGACCACGCGATTGTGGGCGTTTGGCGAGCGGTAAGGCCGCCCTCACTCCTGTCGAAGGCGATAGAAGCGTTGGCGGGAGGTGACGGGATCGCCGGGGAGCCTGGTGCCGAGGACGCTGCCCTGAAGAGATTGACTCTCGGGGATCCACGGGGCGTCCGGGGCGAGCACCGCCGACCCTTCCAGCGTGAACACACCTT
>JBDNHZ010000004.1:0-16989 GCA_041688515.1 Verrucomicrobiota bacterium | reverse complement strand
CGCATGTTTCCGGTGCTGGCCACCCGCGAGACGATCCAGCGGGAGATGAAGAAGCACCTGGGGGTCGGGGCCGACACCCTGGGCACCCTTGGCGAGGAAGCCTCGTTCCAGGTGGTCGATGACGACATCGACGACGGGAACATCGACAACGCGGCCGAGGACGCCTCGATCATCCGCTTCGTCAACCAGGTGTTGCGGGACGCCATCCAACTGCGGGCCTCGGACATCCATCTGGAACCTTTCGAGACTGAACTCCGCATTCGCTACCGAATTGACGGGGTGTTGCAGGAAGTGCCAGTGCCGGCGCAGATCAAGCGTTTCCAGCCGGCCATCGTTTCGCGGGTGAAGATCCTCTCGCACCTCAACATCGCCGAGAAACGCCTCCCCCAGGATGGGCGCATCAAGATCCGTCTCGACGACGCGGAGGTGGACATCCGGGTCTCGGTCATCCCGATGTTGCATGGCGAAGCGGTGGTGATGCGGTTGTTGCGGCAGAATTCCACCCTGCTCGGCATGGGTCAGTTGGGGATGAGCGCCCGCGAACTGAAGAGTTTCCGGCGGGTGCTCGGTTTGCCGCACGGGATCATTCTGGTCACCGGCCCGACTGGCAGCGGCAAGACCTCAACGCTCTACACGGCGCTCAACGAGATCAACGATGCCGACACCAAGATCATCACGATCGAAGATCCCATCGAGTATCAGCTCAAGGGGATCAACCAGATCCAGGTGTCCGAAAAGGCCGGCCTGACCTTCGGGCGCGGTCTCCGCGCCATTTTGCGTCATGATCCGGACGTCCTGCTGATCGGCGAAATCCGCGACCAGGAAACGGCCCAGATCGCGGTCCAGGCGTCGCTCACGGGGCACCTGGTCTTTTCAACGTTGCACACGAACGATGCGCCGGGAGCCCTGACGCGGTTGGTGGACATGGGAGTGGAGCCTTACCTGGTCGCCTCCTCCCTGGAGGCGGTGCTCGCCCAGCGGTTGGTCCGTGTCCTTTGTTCCCACTGCAAGCAGGTCGATGATTCGCCGGCGGCCAACGCATTGAAGGCGGAACTCAAGTTTCCCGCCGGCCAACCGGTGTACAAGGCGGTCGGATGCCGCGAATGCCGCCAGACGGGGTACCACGGGCGACGGGCGATCTTCGAGTGGATGGACACCAACCACGAGATCCGTCGGCTGATCCTGAAGAACTCCTCGAGCGGCGAGATCCGCGAGGCGGCTCGCCGGGCGGGGATGCGCCCGCTCGTGGAAGACGGTTGGCGCCTGGTCACCGAGGGGGTTACCACGCCCGAAGAGGTCCTGCGGGTCACCAAGGAATCCGCCGAGGACGGACCCACCACCGGGGTGGCCGAAATCATGGCTACCGGCGGTGCTGCTGAATCCTGAGCTTTCCCATGGCCTCCTTCCAATACCGCGCATTGCAGGCGGACGGCGGAATCGCCGAGGGCAGCCTCGACGCTCCGAACCGCCAGGAGGCGATCCGGTTGATTGCCACCCGTGGATTGCGCCCCATCCGGATCTCCGATGCGGGTGCGGCACCGGCCGCCCCGGATCTGGGACGTGGGGCGGCCCGAGGAGCGGCGGTGGCGTCGAAGCCCGTGGTCAAACCAGCGGCTCCCAAGGCGGTTTCGCGGGTGGCCTCGATGCCGGCGGGCAAGCCGGTCGTCAAGCCGGCGGCCAAGGCCGCGTCGAAGCCGTCTTCGCGGGAAGACGGATCGGGTGCGCCGGCGTCGGTGGGCGGATTCAAATTGAGTCTGGGGGGCGAACGCATCACGGCGCGGATGCTGGAGAATTTCACCCGGCTGCTTTCCAGTCTGCTGGCGGCGGGGGTCCCGCTGAGTCGGGCGCTGGTCATCCTGATGCGCGAGGCGGCTTCGCCGGCGGCGGGGGCGCAGTGGAAGCAGGTGCACGACCTGGTGGTGGACGGATTGCCGCTGGCGGATGCCATGGCCCGGTCGCCGAAGACCTTTCCGCGGGTGTACGTGGCGATGGAGGAGGCGGGCGAGACGGGCGGGTTTCTGGATGTCGTCCTCGGCCAGATCGCGGATTTCCAGGCGCGGGAGAAGGAGATGCGGGGCAAGGTGCTGACCGCGTTGCTTTATCCGGTGATCCTGCTGGTGCTGGCGCTGGGCGTTTTGATCTTCCTGTTGGTATTCTTCATTCCCCGATTCCAGACGATCTTCACGGGATTCGGAGCCGAACTTCCCCTGCTGACACAGATCATCGTTTCAACGAGCGAACTGCTCCGTTCCTGGGGTCTGGTGCTGGCGCTGGGTCTGGTGATCGGAGGGTTTTTCCTGCGGACGTGGTTCCTCTCCGAGAAGGGCCGGCGCATGTGGGAAGGCTTGATGTTGCGGGCACCGGTGATCGGACCCTTGGTGGCGCAATTCTCCATGTCGCGGTTCTGTCGGATGCTCGGAACGTTGTTGGGTGCGGGGGTTCCCCTGATCAACGCGCTGAACGTTGCCCGACGTTCCATCGGCAATCAGATCCTCGTGGACGCCGTCACCAACTCCATTGAACGGGTGAAGGAAGGCAAATCCCTCGGGCCGAGTTTGGGCGACTGCCGCGCGCTGTTCTCGGGGGCGACGCTGGAAATGATTTCCGTGGCGGAAGAGAGCGGGCGATTGGATGGGGAGTTGGTCCGCATTGCCAACGTCACCGAGGGCGACCTCGACCGACAATTGAAGACGGCGGTGGCGCTGGCGGAACCGCTGATGCTGTTCTTCATTGCGGGCTTCATCGGCGTGATCTTCATCGGCATGGTGATCCCGATCTTTTCCCTGCAGGACCACATCAAGTGATCGACTGACTTTTCGAACCAAAAACGACCATGAAAACGAATCCAAAGGCTGGAATGGAGCGCCCCGTGCGCGCTGCCTTCACCCTCATCGAACTGCTGCTGGTGCTGGTCATCCTCGGCATCCTGGCGGCGATCGTCGTGCCCAAGTTCTCGGGTCGCACCGAGCAGGCGCGAATGACGGCGGCGCAGTCCCAGGTCTCGACCTTCGGCACGGCGCTCGACTCCTTCGAGGTGGACGTGGGTTACTATCCGAAAGGCCGCAACGGGCTCAACGATCTCGTGGTTCAACCGCGCGACGCGCAGAGTTGGCGCGGGCCGTACATGAAGAACGAAATCCCCAAGGATCCCTGGGGCAACGACTATGTGTACGAGTGCCCGGGCAAGAACAATCCCAGTTCCTACGACCTCATCTCCATGGGACCCGATGGCCGCGCCGGTTCCGAGGATGACGTCACCAATTTCAAAAGCGCGACGCGCTAGGCAGAGCTTCCCGTTTCCAGATTTCAGCCTGCGCCCGAGGACCCGGTTGGCAGGGGGATCTGCCGATCCTCCGGGCCGGGCACCTCGAAGGAGACGAAACGGGAATCAGGGTACCGAGTGTCCGGCGGCGCGGCTTGAATCTTGAAACTGGAATCTTCCAACTCCTGCCGTTCGTTGCGGTGTGCCTTCACCCTGATCGAACTGATCCTGGTGATGGCGCTGCTGGTGATCGTGATGGCGATGATCTCGCCCTCGCTGGGAGGGTTCCTGCGGGGGCGCACGTTGACCTCAGAAGTGCAGCGGTTCATTTCCCTCACCCATTACGCCCAGGCCCGGGCGGTGAATGAGGGCATCCCGATCCGGCTCTGGGTGGATCCCGAGCTGAAGACCTACGGGCTCGCCAGTGAGTTCGTGTTCAGTCAGTCCGGCATTGATCCCCACGCCCGCACCTACGATTTCGGGCCGGACATTTTGATGGAGGTGGACGCCCGCTCCTGGGCCTCGCTGACGGGGGACCGGTTGGCGCTTCAGGATCGATGGGCCGCCGGCCAGCCCGCCTCGGACTCCACTGGCAGCCGGTCGCAGGTGGTCTTCCGGTTCACTCCGGATGGATACATCGATGAAACCAGTCCCCTGGGTCTCTGGATCCGGCATCAACCTCCGCAGGGTAGTCAACGGGGCCGCGGCCAGTCCGATCCGCGGGACGAAGTGTACGTGGGACAAAACCTGAGCCGACTCCGCTATGAAGTTCAAACCGACCAGATTGCCGCGATCCGGCGCTGACCGGCGGTCGGGCTTCACCCTGGCGGAATCGCTGGCAGCACTGGCGTTTCTCGCCGTGGTGGTCCCGGTCGCGGTGAATGGCGTCCGCGTGGCCAACCTGGCGGGGCAGGTGGCGGAGAGGAAGGCCGTGGCGGCGCAGGTGGCGGACCGGGTATTGAACGAACTGGTCGTCACCGGACGCTGGAACAGCAGCGGCCGCGGCACGGTGGACGAGGGACGTCACCAGTTCAATTGGCGGTCCGAGAGCACGTCGTGGGAGCGGGCGACGCTCCGGCAGGTGAGTGTGATCGTGACCTACAATGTCCAGGGGCGGGAGTACGACGTCCGGGTGGCGACGGTCCTCGACTCGGCACAGACCCAGTGATGAGGATCCTTCCGTGCCATCGCTCCGGTTTGCCGGCGTTCACGCTGATTGAGCTGCTGCTGGCGATCACCATCTCGGCGGTCATCCTGGCCGCGGTCAACGCCGTCCTGTTCGGAGCCCTCCGGCTGCGCAATCGCAGCAGTCGCATGCTCGAGGATTCCGTCATCCGGCAGCAGGCCCTTTCCATCCTGAAGCGGGATCTGGCGGGAATCGTGGTCCCGGGCGGCGAGACGAATCTGGCCGGGGCCCTGGTGTACGGCGGTCTCACTGGAGTGAACGACGCGGCCGGAACGGGCATGCAACTGTTCACCGCGACCGGGATCGTTTCGGCCGCGGCCCCGTGGGGTGACATCCAGAAGGTGGGCTACGTCCTGCGTCAGCCGACCAACAATGCGCCGGCCCTGGGACGCGACCTGTGGCGGATCATCACGCGCAATCTGCTCCCTCCGCTCAACGAGACGTTCGAGGAGCAGTTGATCCTCTCCGATGTCGACCAGTTCAACCTGAGTTTCTATGACGGTTCCACCTGGCGGACCTCGTGGGGCGGCACCAACGAGACGGTCCCATTGCCTCGGGCGATCCGGGTGGATCTGGTGGTGGCGGAGTCCGATCCGGCCGAGCGGAGTCGCGGCATGATGGCGAAGCGGACGTTCGTTCCGTTTCAATTGATCGTTCCCGTCCTGGTCACGGCCTCGACCAACCAGACGGACACCACCGATGGAGGGCAGCCGTGAAGTGCGATTCCCAATGGTCGGGGACACGCCCGGACGCAACGTCGGGGGAGCCTGGGCGTTCGCTCCCGCCGTGCGGCAGACGGAGCGGTTCCACCTTGGTCATCGTGCTATGGGTGGCGTTTGGGTTGGTGAGCCTGGCGCTTTACTTCGGGCATGCGAATTCCCTCGAACTGCGGGCGGCGGACCACCGGGCGGCTGCGGTGGAGGCCGAGCAGGCGATTGCCGGGGCCGCCCGTTACGCGGCCTATGTGGTCACGAACCTCGACAATCCAGGGGTCATCTCCGACCTGGAGGTCGCGCCCACCTACCGGTACCGGCAGGAGGCGGTGGAACTGGGCAATGCGAAGTTCTGGTTTCTGGGTCGGGACGCCAACCGACTGTCCACGGGCCTGGGAACGGCGGAGAAGCCTCAATACCGATTGGTGGATGAGTCCTCGAAGCTCAATCTGAACACGGCCACGGCCGAAATGCTGGCCTTGCTGCCGCGGATGACTCCGGAGTTGGCGGCGGCGATTGTGGATTGGCGGGACGAGAACGACGAGGTCACGGAGGGGGGCGCGGAGGACGAGACCTATGAGCGGTTCAATCCGCCTTACCGGTGCGAGAACGCCGCATTCGAATCGATCGAGGAACTCCGGATGGTGTCCGGGATGACTCTGCTCATTCTTGCGGGCGAGGATTCCAATCGGAACGGAATGCTCGATCCCAACGAGGATGACCTGGATACCAGTGCGCCCTGGGACAATCGCGACGGGCGCCTGGACCCCGGGATCTGGGAATACGTCACCGTGCATTCCCGCGAATCGACCCTGCGGGCCGATGGGACGGCCAAGATTTCCCTCGGAGCCCAAGGACGGCAGGCCTTGGCGACGTTGTTGTCGGAAAAATTCAGCGCTTCGCGTGGCAACGAAATCCTCGGGGCGCTGGGCAATCCCAACCAGGCCCCGGCCAGCCTGCTCGAATTCTACGTCCGCAGCCGGATGACGCTGGACGAGTTCGTTCAGGTGGAATCGGACGTGACCGCCGGGAACGGCCAGCAGCCCACCGCGGGTCTGGTGAACGTCAACAGTGCGCCGGAAGCGGTGCTGGCGTGCATCCCGGGCATCGGTACCGACATGGCACCGGCGATGATTTCCTACCGGCAATCCAATCCCAACCGCCTCAATACGGTGGCGTGGGTCAGTGAAGTGCTCGAAAGAGAGCGTGCGGTGCAAGCTGGCCGTTACCTAACCGGTAGGTCCGCGGTCTACACCGCCGATATCGCCGCTGTGGGGCACATGGGTCGAGGTTATCGCCGCGTCCGTTTTGTGCTCGATGGCTCGGAGGCAGGCGTCCGGATGGTCCAGAGACAGGACCTGACGCATCTCGGATGGGCCCTCGGGCGGCAGGTATGGCAGCAACAGGAACAGATGGTCAGCAGGAACATGCGATGATCGAACGGCTCCAGAGCTCGCGGAAACCCGCCGTCCTCGGACTCGCCCCGGAAGGGTCGAGGATCGAGGTCATCTCCCTGCGCCGGACCAATGGCTCGGCCGAGGCGGGCGCGCCGGTGGTCATCGACCTCGGGGCGGACCTCGCGTCCGGCGACATTGCCAGCCTCGCCAAACGCCTGCGGGAGGGCCTTGATGCGGCCGGCATCCGCGAACGCCGATGTGCGGTCGCCCTGCCTCCCGGATGGATCTTCGCGATTTCAACCCCGCTTCCCGACCTTCCCCCGGAGGATCTGGAAAGCTTCCTCGAACTGGAGGCGGAACGCGGATTCCCCTACGGCGCGGATCAGCTCGCCATTGCCCGCTCGCAATGGACCGCCGCGGATGGCTCCGCCCAGCTCTCGATGGTGGCGGTTCCCCGCGAGAACATCGTGCGGTTGGAACAGGTGCTTCGCGCCGCCCGGTTGCAGCCCGTCACTTTTGCGCCGGCCCTGACGGAACTCCCCTTCTGTGCCGGGGCTGGCGAAGGATCCCGTCTGGATCTCCTGGCCTCGGGGGGCGAGGTGGGATTGTTGGTGGCGAGTGGCGACGGATTGATCGTCCACCGGGCGTTGGAAGGCGTCGTGGTCCACGAGGGGACGAGCTTCCACGTGGCACCCGAAGTTCTTGCCCGCGAGTTGCGCGTGTCGCTGGGGCAACTTTCGCCGGCGGTCCGTGACGCCCTGAAGTCCATCCGGGTCCTGGGGTCCGGGCCCTTAGCTGATGAATTGGTGGCGGCCGTTCAGGCCCGTGCCTCGGTCCTGCGGCTTTCGGTGGAACGGGTGGATCGCCTGGCACCGGGAATGCCCGTCTCGCCGAAGATGTCGCCGGGGATTGCGCTGAGCCCGGCGCTGTCGGTGGCGGCGCGTTATGTCGGTGGCGCTGCGGCTTCGTTTGAGTTCCTGCCGCCGCGGGTCTCGGCCTTCCAGCAGTTCTCCGCCCGTTACTCCTCCGGTCGCCTGGCGCATGTCGGCATCGTGGCGGGAGTGGTGGCCGCGGTGATCCTGATGGCCTTCGGGGTCCAGCAGTTCCGCCTGATGCGGCTCCGTTCCCAGTGGGACACCATTGCCAAGGACGTCCGGGAAGTGGAGGACCTGCAAGGGCGTCTGAAGCGTTTCCGGCCTTGGTTCGATGACTCCGTCCGCGGCCTGCTGGTGATGAAGACGTTGACCGAAGCCTTTCCTGAAGACGGGGCGGTCACCGCCAAGAATGTGGAGATCCGCGACGTTGGGGTGGTGGTCTGCACGGGCAGCGCCAAGGACAGCACGGCGTTGCTTCGGACCCTGGACAAGCTTCGTGCCGCACGGGAGGTCACGGACGTGCAGGTCGATCAACTTCGCGGCAAGTCCCCGCTGCAGTTCACCTTCAACTTCCGCTGGGATGCCGCGGGCCATCAGCCATGATTTTTGATTCTGAAAACCGGCAGAAACTGTTGATCATCGCCGCCCTCACGGGCGTTGGGCTTCTCGCCGGCGATCGCTTGGTGCTCAGCCCGCTGCTCAAGAACTGGAATGCCCGGTCGGAGCAGATCGTGGGGCTCCAGAAGGACCTGACCAAGGGCCGTCAATTGTTGGAACGTCGTGAAATTGTCCTGGCCCGCTGGCGGGAGATGCGGACCAACGCCTTGCCCCAGGAAGTTTCCGCCGCCGAAGGCCGTGTTCTGGATGCCTTCGATCGGTGGTCCCGCACGGCCTCCGTCAACATCACCTCGGTGAAACCCCAGTGGAAACAGTCGGATGAAGGCTACATGACCTTTGAATGCCACGTCGATGCCACCGGCAGCCTGGCGACGCTGACGCGGTTCATCTACGAGGTCGAACGCGATTCCCTGGCATTGCGCGTCGAGACCATTGAGTTGGCTGCGCGCGACAGCGACGCCTCCCAGGTGACCCTGGGTCTCCAGGTCAGCGGTCTGCTTCTCAACCCTCCCGCACAGCGATGAGACCTTCCCTGCAATCCCGCCGGCGACGGTCTCCCTGGTGGATCGCCCTGGTCCTGGCGGCTTCCGGCCTCAGTTGGGCGGTCGCGCAGAGCTTCGCGCGACAGGACGATCCCCCCGAGCCACTCACCCCGGTGGTAGTCGAGATCCCGGATGCTCCCGTGGTGATCGAAGCCGCGGTGGAGGCGGCGGAACCCGAGGAAACCGAGCCGGCTCCCGGCACGGTCCCGGCTGGAGACCAAGCCGCTGCCGCCGCCCTGATTGCGGGTTCGACCAACCTGGTTCCAAGTGTCCCTGGGGACCCTGGTGCCCCGCGGTCTTCCCGCCGCACCCGCGAACGTGCTCCGGCCCGGGATTGGCGCACTTCCTTTGGTTCAACCGGAACCCGGAACAAGGATGGATCGACCAACGCACCCGGACCGGCGAAGACGGATTACGCCTATTTCAAGGCGGTCAACGATCGCAACATCTTCAATCCGTCGCGCCAACCGAACCGACCGGATCGTTCTGGTCCGCTTGAGGCCCGGAAGGTGACGAAGGTGGAGGCGTTCTCTCTGGTGGGAACGCTGCGATACGAGAAGGGGGACCTCGCCTTCTTCGATGGGTCGAGTTCGGAGTACCGAAAGGGGTTCAAAGCCGGCGAAAGTCTGGCGGGATACAAGGTGGTGTCGGTCTCCGATGCCGCCGTCCGGATCGAGGCCAAGGGCACGATCACCGAGCTCAAGATCGGGTCGCAGATGCGGCGGGAGGACGAGGGCGAGTGGAAGTTGACCGGCAGCCCGTACACCGGGGGCAGCAGTGGCAGCAGCAGTTCCGGGGAAACCACGGCGGTGTCCGAGGGTTCCGGGTCGGCGACTCCCGCTTCCGCGGGCGCCGGGGGTGGCACCGCAGATGAAATTTTGAAGCGGCTTCTGCAGAAGCGCGAACAGGAGATGAAAAATGAGAAGTAACACGTTCCCTTCCGTCCTCCTCGCCCTCGTTGTGGCGAGTTGGGTTCACGGCCGGTCCCAGGCCCAGGACACGCCTTCTGCGCCCAAGCCGGCGGAGACCGCCGTTCCGGACGCCGGGGTGAAGACGGCAGCGGTCGCTCCCGACACCGAGGTCAAACCGGCGGCGCCGGAGACGCCGCCCGTGGTCGTCCCGGAAGGCATGCTGATGCTCAACTTCCGTGGGGCACCGCTCGAGAGCGTGCTCAACTACCTCAGCGACGCCGCCGGATACATCATCGTCACCGAGAGCGAGGTTCGCGGGAAGCTGGACGTCATCAGCAAGCAGCCGGTGACCAAGGATGAAGCCTTCGCCATTCTGGAGTCGGCCCTGGCCCGGAACGGCTACACGGCGCTGCGCAACGGCCGCACCCTCACGATCGTGAGCAAGGAGGGAGCCCGGAAACGCGATATCCCGGTCAAGAGCGGGAATGATCCGGAGGCCATCCCCCGGGATGAGCAGATGGTTACCCAGATCATCCCGGTGCGTTTCATCAGCGCCACCCAGCTGACCACGGATCTCCAGCCCCTGCTGCCGTCGGAGGCAACCATGACCGCCAATGACGCGGGCAATGCCTTGGTCATCACCGACACCCAGTCCTCGATCCGTCGGCTCGCCGAAATCATCCGGGCTCTCGACACCTCGCTGGCTGGAGCGAATTCGGTAAAGGTCTATGCCTTGCGGTTTGCCGATGCAAAGGAAGTGGCCACCGTGATCAAGGAGCTTTATCCCGCCCAGGATTCCCGGACGACCGGTGGCAACAATGCCCGGGGTGGCGGAGGCGCAGGCGGTTTTGGGGGATTCCCCGGATTCGCCGGTGGAGGCGGCGCAGGCGGTGGTCGCGGGGGTGCGGCCGCCAGTGGCTCGGGCAATCGCGCTGCGGCCTCGCGTGTGGTGGCGGTTGCCGATGAACACAGCAATTCCCTGATCGTGAATGCCCCCGAGGACGCCATGCCAGCCATCGAGGAACTCATCCGATCCATTGATACCAACGTTCAGGACGTCACCGAGCTGCGCGTGTTCCGGCTGCTGAATTCGGATCCGGTGGAGATGGCCGAGGTGTTGGCGGGGCTCTTCCCTGACCCCAGCACTTCCACCAGCAACCAACAGAACCGTTTTGGGGGTGGGTTCGCCATGTTTGGCGGCGGCGGACGTGGCAATGCCGCGGCCACTTCAACCAGTGAGCGCGCCAAGAAGAAGGGGCGCGTGATCACGGTGCCCGACCAACGCACCAGTTCGATCATCGTCAGCGCCGATCATGAGATGATGGATCAGATCGCCGAGATGGTGAAGCAACTCGACACCAACCCGGCCCGGAAGCAGAAGGTGTACGTCTACGACCTGCAGAACGCCGATCCGCAGCAGGTCCAGGAAGTCCTGAGAGGCCTGTTCGAAAGCCAGACGACCGCCAATCGCAACACGCAGTCGCGGAACCAGCAGAACAGCGCCCTTTCCACCCGTTCCACCCAGCAGCAGAACAACGGCAACCGCGCGACCACCGGTTTCGGCGGGGGAGGCGGGGGTGGCGCGGGCGGTGGAGGTGGTGGTGGTGTTGGCGGCCGCTGAAATGGAAACTTTCGACTCGATCTGACCGATGAAAAACTCCTTGTTCGCCCAGCGTCTGGTGTCCGCCAGTTTGCTCTGCCTGTTCGCCGGTTCGGCCCTTGCCCAGTTCAACCAAGGTGGCGGTGCACGCCGGACTACCGGCGGCGGCGGTAGCACCCGTGAGTACCGCAACAACACCCAGGTGGGAGACGCCACCTTTTCCTACGACCCGGAAACCCGGAAGATCATCGTCATCACCGACGAGGAAACCAACGTCCAGATCAAGGACGTCATCACCAGTCTGGACAACCCGCGTCCGCAGGTGCTGATCAAGGTGGTCTTCCTGGAAGTGACCCACAACAACAGCTCGGACATCGGCGTCGAGGGTGGGTATGTCCGCAACCTGGGCAACACCGGTCAAGGCTCGGTCGCCAACGCCTTCGGAGCCTCGGCCATCAGCAGCGGGGCGACGTCCGCCATCCCGAATGTCCTGGGACAAAACATCCAGAACATGCTGCCGACGCCTCCCGGTGCCGGCCTCTATCAGGTGCTGGGATCGGACTTCCAGGCCACGCTCCGCGCCATTGCTCAGGCCGGTCGGGCTGAGATCCTCTCCCGACCGTCGATTCTCGCCCGCAACAACCAGCCGGCCACCATTTCCCTGGGGCAACAGGTGCCGCTTGTGTCGAACACCCGTTTCGACACCATCAACGGCCAGATCAACACCGTCACCTACCAGAACGTCGGGATCATCCTCCGGGTCACGCCGTTCATCACGCCGGATGGCATGGTCGAGATGATCGTTTCGCCGGAGACTTCCTCCCTGGCGGATCGTTCCAGCTGGGTGCCCATTTCGCGCGATGCCCTGGCACCGGTGGTCAATTCACGGCTCGCGGATACGGTCGTGGTGGTTCCCGACGGGCAGACGGTGGTCATCGGTGGGCTGATGCAGACCCAGATCAACGAGTCGGAGAGCAAGATCCCCTTGCTCGGCGACATCCCATATCTCGGGAATTTGTTTAAGCGGAAGATCAAGCAGAAGCAGAAGACCGAGTTGATGATCTTCCTCACGCCGGTGGTCATCGCGGCTCCCGGCCAACTGGCGGGGCTGACGGCCAAGGAACGGGACATCACGACCCTCAAGCCCAAGGGAATCCCGCAGAAGGAACTCGATGCCCTGATCGACACCCTGCCGACCAAGGTCGAGGAACCGGTGCAGCCGATCTCCACCGGCCCGGAACCCAAGCCCAGGAAGAAGTCCGGCAGGTAGGTCCGCGGGTCAGACGACCTTCACCGTGTTCTCGAGCAGTCCAATGCCCGAGATCCGGATCTGCACCACGTCCCCTTCCGACAGGGTGAACTCATTGGCCGGGACCACTCCGGTCCCGGTCAACAGGATCGCACCATCGGGAAAGTCCTGGCTCCGGGCCAGCCAACCGGCCAGTTCGGGAAAGGTCCGCTTGATCTGGTCGATCGACGTTTCCCCGGCAAACACCTCGGCTCCGGCGCGCAGGATGCGCACGCTGATGGTCCAGGTGCGCGCCTCGGCCTCATCGGCGGCCACACGGATGCACGGCCCCAGGGCGCACGAGGCCCGATACATCTTGGCCTGCGGCAGGTAGAGCAGGTTTTCGCCTTCGATATCCCGAGACGACATGTCATTGCCCGCGGTGTAACCCACCAGTTCCATCCGGGAGTTGAACACCAGCGCCAGCTCGGGCTCGGGAACGTTCCAGCGCGCGTCTTCGCGGATCCCCACGATGCCGCCCGGGCCGGAAACCTTGGCCGGCATCGACTTGAAGAAAAGTTCCGGCCGCGGCGCTTCGTACACCCGGTCGTAGGCGGTGGCGCTGAAATCGGATTCCTCCATCCGAGCCTTCTTGCTGCGCAGGTAGGTCACCCCGGCCGCCCAGACTTCCTGGCGATCGACCGGCGCCAGCAACCGGACCGAATCGAGCGGATGCGTGGGCACAGGGGTTGCCGCGAGGGCCTGCAACACGGCGATCAGGTTGGGCGACTCCAGCAACGCGGACAGCGAGGCGATCCCGGCGGCCGAGAGATCCTGAACGGTGTGAGTTCCCAGGATTCCGACGCGAGGGGCACCATGCGATCCGAGGGTAAAACGGCAGAGCTTCATGAACCGGAGCCTACCGGGGATACCCTGCGGGCGTCGCGCCGAAATCAGCGGCCTCCCTACTTCCCGATGCGGCAAGGATTGCCAGCCGTCGGCGATGACGCCTAAGGGGCAGGTGACGAGGGAACGAGGCTCACTCTGGTCTGACTGGGAACGTCCGTGGGCCGAGGCGCGTGCGGATGGAGTCCGATCCCGATCCCTCCGACGGGACGCGGTCCTACCCGTGTGCGAGGAGCAGTGCCAGGACCTGGGCGGTCACGATCCGGAGCAGCATGGTCATCGGGTACACGGTGGCATAGGCCACATGCGGGGAGTCGGATCGGGCCACGGCACCGGCGAAGGCCAGGGCAGGTGGATCGGTCATGCTTCCGGCGAGCAGGCCGGAAATCGTCATGAAGTTGAGCTTCCATACCAGGCGCCCGAAGAGGCCGACGATCAGCAGGGGCACCAGAGTGATGATCACGGCGACGCCGACCCACGCCAGGCCGGCCGGGGTGAGGACGGTGGCGGCAAATCGTTCGCCGGCCTTCAGTCCGACGCAGGCGAGGAAGAGGGTGATGCCGAGTTCTCGGAAGGCGACGCTGGCAGCGGCCGGCATGTGCCAGACGAGCCCGCCGAAGTGGCCGAGCCGACTGAGCAGAATGGCCACGATGAGCGGGCCACCCGCGAGACCGAGCCGCACCGGCACGGGCAGACCGGGGATCGCCACCGGGATCAGGCCGGCGATGACCCCCAGCGCGATCCCGACGAAGATGGGGGTGAACTGGGTGTGCTGAAGGGCCTTGGCAGAATTGCCCACCCGTTCGGCGGCGCGATCCAATCCACCGGTTTCACCCACGATGTTGAGAACGTCACCGAACTGCAGTCGGAGGTCCGGTACGGCGGTCATTTCGAGGTCGGCGCGGGAGACGCGGCTGACGATGACGCCGTAGAGGGGTTCGAGTCCGACTTCGGCCAGGGTTTTGCCCAGGATCTCCTTGTGCGTGACGACCACGCGACGATGGGAAACCAGCCCTTGAGCACGCATCAGATCCACGTCCGTGCGGCGTCCGACGATCCGCTCGAACTGGTCCAGTCCGGCGCGGTTGCCCACCGCCAGCAGGATCGCCCCCTTTTCAACCCGCGTGGAGGAAGTGGCGACGTGCACGCTGCCATCGGGGGACTGGACACGGGAGAGCACGACTCCGGTTTCGCGCAGGCCGGGAACGGCGTCGGGGGCGAGCCCGGTGAGGTTGGGATTCTCGACCAGGAGGGACCGACGTTCGAGGGGTTCGATGCCCTTGCGTTGAGCGGCTTCAAACTCGGCCACTTCGCGGAGCGTATCGATGCGAAGGACCCGCTGGAGGAAGATCAGGACGGAGATGATGCCGACGATGCCAACCGGGTAGGAGACGGCATAGGCGAGGGCGGGCAGGGCGCGTTGCTCCGCCGTGATGCCGGGGACGGTGGCGAGGGCCTGTTGTGCGGCACCGAGGGACGGGGTGTTGGTGGTGGCCCCGGAGAACAGGCCAAGCCCGGCAAACCCTGCCAGCCCCAGCCAGACCGCGCCAAGGACGAGGACGGCACCCAACAGCACAACGGCCGCGGCGAGTGCGTTGAGGCGCAGGCCTTCCTTTCGCATGGAGGCGAAGAAGCCGGGCCCGAGTTGGAGGCCGATGGTGAACACAAAAAGGATCAGCCCGAATTCCTTCACGAACTCGCGGATGGGTTCCTCGATGTGGATTCCGAAATGGCCGGCGGCGATGCCGGCGAAGAGCACGCCCGCGCTGCCGAGACAGAGGCCACGGACGCGGATGGCACCAAACCACAGCCCGGCGACAGCGACCAGGGCCAGTGTCAGGACGGCGTAAGCGACGGGTTGCTGCTGGAGAATGGACAGGAGGGAGTTCATCCGTTCGGGGAGGGCACGCGGGAGGCGGGGGCGGAAGTCGCACCCCATGGCCACCATGAGAAGGGCCGGCGGTGGAAAACTCCAGCCCGGAAGAGGACACCCGCGATCAGACCGATCCGTCGGATCGGTCTGATCGGTCTGATCGCCTTATTGGCGGCGGTAGAGGCGGGCCAGGGTCTCCGGGCGTGCACCGAGGGCGTGGCCGGTGAGCACCAGGCCCATGCGCCACCAGGTCTGCCAGAGTCCGCGCTCGCTGAAGCGGCGCCCGGAGGTGTGAACCACCTGCGGCAGCAGCACGAGCTTTCCCTGGGTTCGCAGACGACGGCAGAGTTCAAAGTCTTCCATCAGTGGCCAGTCGGGCATGCCACCCGCGGCAGCCAGCGCGGTTTTTCGAGCGAAGATCGCCTGATCTCCAAACAACCGTCCAGTCATGCGGAAGAACAGCCTGGATCGAAAGCCAGCGCCCCATCGGAGCAGGGCGGGGCCGTCGTGGAACTCCTTGCAGAATCCGCCTCCGGCGGCGTCGCGGCTTTCGAGGGTCGCGACGACGGCCGTGAGAGCGGTCGGCGGGAGGCAGGTGTCGGCATGGACCAAGAGAAGGACCTCGCCCGAACTGGCGGCGATGCCTGCCGCCAGTTGCCGCCCCCTACCGGAAGCGCCTTCGAGGACCCGGGCCCCGGACGCCCGGGCCAGGGCGACGGTGGCGTCAGAGCTGCCGCCGTCGGACACGATCACCTCCGCCCCCGGGCCGATGGCTGCCAGCGTGGCTGGCAAGGCGTGGGCCTCATTGAGGGTGGGGATGACCACGCTGACGGTCATGGCCGGTGGGGCCGCATCAGAGGCGGGTGATCTTTTCGAGTTCGCGGACGCGCGCCTGGATCTCGGCCTTGGTCACCTTGGTGGTGGCGGTCAGGCCGAAGCCTTCGCAGCAGAATGAAGCCACGACCGCTCCGTGCAGGATGGCGCGGCGAAGGTGGTCATCGACGCTGCCGCGTTTCTGGCTGGCGAGGTAACCCATCAATCCGCCGACGAAGGAATCACCGGCGCCGGTCGGGTCCACGACCTTCTTCAAGGGGTAGGCCGGGGCCACGAACAATCCCTTGGGGGAAGAGAGGATGGAGCCGTGCTCACCCTTTTTGATGATGACGTAGCGCGGGCCGAGCTTGTGGATCCTGGGGAGGGCATTGACGACGTTGTCTTCCTCGGTGAGTTGGCGCGCCTCGGAATCATTCAGGACGAGACAGTCGATGCGCTTGAGCAGGCGGAGCACGTCGGCCAAGGCGATGTTCAGCCACAGGTCCATGGTATCGGCCACGACAAACTTCGAATTCGTCACCTGGTCGAGCACGCGGTGCTGGACCTGGGGAGAGATGTTGGCGAGCAGGATGTAGGGGGTGGTCTCGTGGTCGCCGGGGATTGCCGGCTGCCAGGTCTCGATCACTCCGAGGACCGTCTCCAGCGTGCGACGGTTGTTCATGTTGATCTCGTATTCACCGGACCAATGGAACGTCCGCCCTCCTTTCACCCGCTCCAGGCCCTTCAGGCAGAGCCCGTGCTTCTCATAGAGGTGGATATACTTCTTCGGGAAGTCTTCGCCCACGACTCCGACGAGTTTCGTGGGGGCGAAAAAGGACGCTGCTACCGCTGCGTGGCTGGCGGAGCCCCCCAGCAGTTTCGGGTTCTCCCGTTTCGGGGTCTTGATCGAATCCAACGCCGTCGTGCCTACAACTAGAACGCTCATGATGCCTGAAATATGCTTCGTGACCGGGCGAGAGGAACGGCTCCGGACGGCCGACGTCAACGATGCGTTTCAATCGGGCCCTAGTTTCCCGGCGTCCGACGTTCCAGAACCCGAAGGTT
>JBDNHZ010000152.1:0-3212 GCA_041688515.1 Verrucomicrobiota bacterium | reverse complement strand
GCGTCTTGGAATCCCGCTCTTTCTTGGCCAGTTCGTACTTGAACTTGCCGTAGTCCACCAGACGGCAGACGGGCGGAACGGCATTGGGGGCGATCTCGACGAGATCCACGCCCTGGCTCCGCGAGAGGTTCAAGGCGGATGGAAGATCCATCACTCCCGCCTGCTCTCCATCCTGACCAATGACCCGGACTTCGCGGGCTCGAATCTTGCCATTAACCCGGTGCAGGGGTTGCTGCGGTTGATGGCGCGTAAACGGGCGGCTCAAACGACCGCCTCCAGTTGGGGTTGAATCATGCGGAATAGCAAAACAGTCACTTACTTTGACAGACGGAGGACGGTATAGTGTTCCCGGCTCCGAAACCGCAAGTGAAAACTGGCCATTTCAAAGCATTGCCACGGTGGCGCTGGACTCTTTTGCTGTGCGTCCTGATGGGGGTCATGCGCCTCCACCCGGCCTACACCGTCGTCGAACGGTCGCGGTTCGAGGCCGCCTTCGAGGAAGAACGGGGCCACTGGCTCGCTGCCACCAACGATCATCAGGTCGCCTGGCTCTTCTCCCGGGCCGCCTACGATTGGGCCGACGCCCAGAGCTCCAACCGCGATCGGGCCCGCATCGCCCAGACCGGCATCGACGCCGCCAACGCCGCCCTGGCGCTCCGCCCCGGCTGTGCCGAGGCACTCTACTTTCTGGCGCTCAACCTCGGCCAATTGGCCCAGATCAAAACCATCGGAGCGCTCAAGATGGTCGTCCGGATCGAGGAATCGTTTCTGGCCGCCCGGGCGGCCGACGAACAGTTCGACCAGGCCGGCGCCGACCGCGGCCTCGGCCTGCTCTATCTGGAGGCCCCAGGCTGGCCCACCAGCGTGGGCAGTCGCGACAAGGCCCGAAAACACCTCGAACGTGCCGTTGCACTCGTCCCCATCCACCCCGGGAACCGTCTCGCCTTGGCGGACGCGCACCTGAAATGGCGCGAACCTGAGGCCGCCCGACTCCAACTGGATGCCCTCGACCGCGATTGGGCGGCGAATCGACTGCGGCTGTCCGGCCCCCAATGGGAAGCTGACTGGCGCGTGTGGCAGGCCCGTCGGAACGCAATCGCCGCCCGGTTCAAGCTTCCCCCGACCGCACCGGACCGATGACGGGATCGTTTCAAAGATACGCCCCCCGTCGGGGTGGGAGCTTCATTCGCCTTGTGGCCGGCGTCGGGTCCCCGTAGGAAAGCACTTCCTGTGGTGACCGAATCCGCACCTTCCTCCAGTGCCGCCGAATTGCTTCGGCGCAGCCTCACCCGGGGCCGGCTTGGCCACGCCTACCTGTTCCAAGGGGATGATCTCGCCAGCCTGGAACAGGCTGCGACCGACCTCGCCCAGACGCTCTTGTGTGATCAACCCCTGGAGACCGGTCCCGAAGGCCAGTCCCTCGTGCCCTGCGGAAAGTGCAGCCAGTGCCGTCGGATCCTCCATCGCACCCACCCGGATGTCACCTGGGTGCAACCGGAGTCGAAGATGCGCCTGATCGTCGCCGCCCAAGCCCGTGAAGTTTCGCGGATCCTCAGCCTTCGTCCGTCGGAGGCGCCGCGCAAGATCGCCATCCTCGTCGGGGCGGACCGCCTGCACCCCACCGCGGCGAATGCCTTCCTCAAGACCCTGGAAGAACCCCCGGCGGGTTCGATCCTCCTCCTGCTCAGCACCGAACCCGGCCGTATCCTGGAGACGATCGTTTCGCGCTGCCTTCGGCTGAATTTCGGCACGGTGGGGGTTCAGATCGCCGAACCGGTCCGCGCGTGGATCGGGGTCTTTTCGGAGGCGGCCCGTGGCCGCACCAGTGGCCTGCTCGCGCGCTACCGACTTCTTGGGCAACTGCTCGAGGCCCTGGCCGAGTCCAGAACCCAGATCGAATCCTCGCTCACAGCCGAATCTCCCCTGGCCCGGTACGCCGACGCCACCCCGGATCAGAAGGAACAGTGGGAACGGGAACTCAATGCCGCCATCGAGGCGGAGTACCGCCGGTACCGCTCGGAATACCTGGCCGGACTGCATCTCTGGCTCCGGGACGTGTGGATGACGCGGATTGGATCGCCCGGAGACCTCTATCTTCCGGATCTGGGGGAGGCTTCCGCCGACGTGGCGTCGCGACTGACCGCCGAGGAAGCGCGCTTGAATCTCGAGGCTTGGGAAATGACGCAGCGCCTGCTCCACACCAATGTCCAGGAAGCGCTGGCCCTGGAAGTGGGACTCTTGAGACTCCGGCTGTGACCCCTGCTCCTCCCACTTCGGACTCCCCCTCCAGCCGCGGAGCCCTTCCCGCCCTGCTGCTCGGGTTCTTGCTGGGGCTTTCGATCCTCAAGCTGGGAAACCCGGTCATCCTTGAGGATCAGATCGGTCTGCCCGCCACCCTCGCCGAATGGGTTCAACGCCCCTGGCCGACGCGGGTCGGACTCTTTCTCCTGCCTCTGGTCATTGCCGTGCATGGCGTGATGACCCCCTGGCTCGGCCGACTCGCCGCCGCCCGGCTTCCCGGCTGGCTCGTCGCCGGGTCCCTCGTCTGGCTCGGTTGGCAGGTGGTCAGCTTCACCGGGACGATGGACCCGCGGCTCTCCCGTCTGACCCTGCCTCATCTGGCGGGCATCAGCGCCTGTTTCTTCCTGGGCGTTGTCCTCGGCCGAGGTCAGTGGCGTCCCCTGCTGATCGGCATCGCGGTTGGTGCCGTGCTGTGCTGGCTCCAGGCCGTCAATCAGCACACCGTGGAGTTCCGTGCGGCCCGACAGGCCCTGTTGAATGGCGAGTCCACCGGCTGGACGAACCTTACTTCCAATGACCTGGCCGAGCTCCGCCGCAACCGTCTGGTGATCCAAACCAATGGGGTCGATATCGCCAACCCCGCCATCCTGGAGAAGCTGGCCAAGGGCCGCGTCCACGGCAGCCTCGTCTATCCCAACGCCCTCGCCGGGTTGGTCCTGCTCGCCTTCCCGGTCCTCGCCACTTCCCTGTGGCAGGCCGGACATTCCCTCCGCCCACTCCTCCGCGGGGGGACCCTCGCGCTCCTGACGCTGCTCGCAGGTGGTAGCCTGTTCTGGTCCGGTTCCCGATCCGGATGGCTCATTGCCCTGGGCACGGCCGCGACTGCCGTCCTCCGGCTTCCCCGCCTGCAACGGGTCCGCATCCCGCTGACCATCGCCGGGTTGATCCTCGGTATCGCCGCCTTCGGCGTC